>JANOYC010000160.1:0-8536 GCA_031428675.1 Microbacteriaceae bacterium
AGCCACGGCGCTGTTCGACAAGATTCGTGCTGACGAATCGTTCGTGCTCGAGGCGGGAAACACCGGTCGGGGCTCCGTTCCCGACCCGAACGCCCCGGTTGAAACCCCGGCGCCGACCGATCCAACCGCAACTCCCGCACCGACGGATGCGCCCACCGAGACTCCCACCGACGTTCTCGAGGGCGTGCTCGGCCAGAGCGCCGCCGACTACACCTGTTCGAAGGCCAACTAACTCATCTGGCAACGCGCCGCGCGGGTGCATGCACGGCCGACGCTAGAGGTAGACGGTTAAAAGGGTGGTGGGCCCCCTCGTATACCCAGTACTCGGGAGCCCACCGTCTCACTGAGCTGCGACCCGAACTGTCCGCTGAGTGAGAGCTTGCGCTGGTCGGCCCCGAGTGACGTCGAGGACCGACCAGACAGATCTAGTCGTTCGCCACGACCCGCTTCCTGCGAATCGCGCCGATCACGACAAAGGCGATTCCGAAAGCGAGCAGGGCAAGTGCCGAGGCAAGCGGGCCGTCCTGCTCAGTTCCGGTGAGCGCGAGCTGGCCGGACTGTTGGCCGGCGACAACTCCGGCGCTCAGAACCTGGCCGCCGGGTTGCTGTCCAACTCCGCCCGAACCGACCTGGCCGCCTGGCTGTTGTCCGACGCCGCCAGAACCGACCTGGCCGCCCTGGGGCGGGTTGGCGCATGGTCCGCCAGGGTAGTCCATCTGTGCCGACTGAACTCCAGCAATCGTGGCACGCAGCACCGCTGCTGGGCGCAAGTTTGCGCCCAAGTCGGTGGCGTCCTGCACCCACGTGGTTCCGTTGTGGGTCCAACCCGGCCAGTCGGTGGCGTTACCGTTCGTGTCGAACGTCGCGCCAGGCCACGTGAGCGTGCCATTCATCACCGCTTGAGTGGGGATAGTGACCGTTTGCACAACCTCGCCGCCCACAGTCACCCACTCGAAGATCACGTTGGGGTTGGCGGTGAGATCGACGTTTGTGAGCTGGATGCTGTAGTTCGCGGCCGGTACGTCTTTCACACAGATCGGCGCAGCCGTGAACACGGCGCTCTGCACCGTGACCACCACGTTGTCACTCACGCACGGCACCTCGTTGTCGCTGTCGTCGAGGCAAGCGGTCGCCGAGTTGTCCAACGGTTCAGCAACGGGCGCATTGACAACAACGGGAATGGTGATGAGATCTGCGGTCTCACCAGCCGCAAGCGACGGCAGTGTGAAAGTGAGCACAGTGCGGCCCGTCGTGGCGTCGGTGTGCTGATCGACCGTCCAGTCGCCAGCGGAGATTCCACCGCCGATTTCGACGTGTTCCGGCAGCATGTCGGTCACCGTGATCGCTCCGGCATCCGCACTGCCCGTGTTGCTGACCTCGAGCGTGTAGTCGAACGGTTGGCCTACGGCTGGGTTCTCGTTGGAGGCCTTCTTCGCAATGGCGAGCTGAGCAGAATCAAGCTGACCACCACCGGGTTGGCCGCAGATCGCGGAGTCGTCATGGTAGATCGTGTATCCGCCACCTTCAGTGGGCACGGCCTTGTGCAGGAACTGCGGCTCGTAGGGGTTGCTTGGGCCGAGCAGTCTGTCGGGCACGGCGAGGTCGTCGAAGCCGGCGTAATCGAAGGTCGCGTAGACGTCATCCTGGCCGCAGTTGGTGCCAGGAACCTGGAACGGGTGCGTGCCGACAGTATCGATCGTGTAGTCATTGACGCCGACGAGAGTCTGCGGCCACGACGGTGTGTTTCCGTCGACGGGGGTGTCGTAGTTGTAGCTAGCCGCCCGCACGAAGAGCGGGAAGCACAGCGGCTGGCCCTCGGCGCCACCCGTGACGACGACCGAGCCGGTTCCGGCTGGGCCGTCCCAGGTGTAGCTGAAGTCGGCGTCGTCGATACAAATCGCGTCGCCGCCACCGCCGGGCTGTTCTTCTTCGGGATATGCGTAGGGATCTGTTACCGCCGCAGCGCTGAGCGCGCCGCCGGACACGGAAATCAGAGCGACCACGACCGCTGAGACAGCCGTCGTGACGAGTCGTGAGAATGCAGGGGTTCGGTTTGCAAGCGCGTCTGTGCGCAGGAAAAGGGACATGGGGGATATCGCCTTCAGTTGTTAGTGACACACGGTTCGGTTTAATCCGGACGTTGGGGGTGCATCCGGGTTCATGTATCTGCGGGAAAGTATAGTCGTCCCCCATATGGCCGACAACACATACGGTTGGCCCCATAACGGGGGTCAGCCCGATTCTGCGGCATCGGGCATCCTCGCTATGATTGCTAATCGAATGCTCTGGAGACGTCGCATAGTTCGGCCTAGTGCACCACCCTGCTAAGGTGGAGAGGGGTTTAAACTCCTCCGTGGGTTCAAATCCCACCGTCTCCGCTCTGTGCCCCTCTTCGCGCCTCGCGCCCCGCGCCCCACGCACACTCACACTCGCTCGAGTTGCCCCATTCCGTTGTTCCTAGGGAGTGGTAACCACGGAATGGGGCAACTCGCGGGCGCGTTGGTCGTGGGAGTGGTGGGAGCGAGCGTGGTGGCGGGGGTGTGGCGGAGAGAGCGTCAGGCCGTTGGACGGTTAGCGCTCAGGTGTCGGCGCGGATGACTCAGCGCGCGTGATGTCCTCCGACGTCGTGGCCCAACTGGCGAGTAGCTTGAGAGCATCCTCCGAAGGGCTACCGGGCAGGGCGGTGTAGGCCGAGAGGCTGAGCCCTGGGTCTCCTGGGAGGTCGAGGGCTTCGTACGCCAGTTCGATGTCACCAACGACAGGGTGGTGGAGTTTCTTAATGCCTGTGCGGTGGAAGCGCACGTTATGGGCAGCCCACAGCGTGCGGAAGTGCTCGCTTCGGGTTGAGAGCTCGCCCACGAGATCACTCAGTCGCTTGTCGGTGGGGTTGCGTCCTGCCTCCCCGCGCAACGTCGCAACGAGATCTTTCGTGACTCGATCCCAATCGTCGTAGAAGGCGGGCGCCCCCGGGTTGAGGAACGCAAAACGCGCGCTGTTGGGCGTCGGTTCGGCAAAGACCGGCGCGTACAGGGCTCGACCGAGCCGGTTGGCGGCGACGAGGTCGAAGTAGTTGTTTCGGATGATCGCCGGAGCCTCAGTGATTGCATCGAGGAGCCGCTGCAGGCTGGGGCGAAGCTCTTCTGCGCGCTTTCGCGGCTTCCGCGCGAGAGGTGAGGCGTGGGATGCGCGCGCGAGGTCGAAAAGGTGCGCGGTCTCGGCCTCGTCGAGTTGCAGCGCACGGGCGAGCGCGTCGAGCACGGTGTCGGATGCTCCCGACAGATCGCCACGTTCAAGTCGGGTGTAATAGTCAACGCTGACCCCTGCGAGCAGCGCGACCTCCTCGCGTCGCAGACCGGCAACACGTCGGTTGCCGCCGAACGCCGGCAGTCCGGCTTGGTCGGGGGTGATCCGGGCGCGGCGAGTGGTGAGAAACTCGCGCGCCTCGCTGCGGGTGTCCATATCTGTGACGGTAGTCGCCTCGTGCTGGCAGTGGCAGGCCCTGACGGTACCGGGCACATCCAACACTGGTCGGCCGAGTGCGCGCGTGTTGTTATCGGGTCAGACTAAAAGAAGGAGAACTCCCAATGCACACACGAACACTCGGCCAAGGTCTGCACGTCTCCGCACTGGGCATCGGGGCGATGGGCATGTCCATGAGCTACGGTCCCAACCCCGGTGATCGAGACGACATGATCGGTGTGCTCCGGTACGCCGTCGAACGCGGTGTCACGTTCATCGATACGGCCGAGGTCTATGGCCCGTATGACAACGAGTTGCTTGTCGGCGACGCTATCGCGCCGATCCGCGACCAGGTCGTGGTGGCTACCAAGTTCGGGTTCGACATCGTCGAGGGCCAGATGCGCGGCCTCAACTCTCGGCCCGAGAACATCCGTCGCGTTGCGGACGCGTCGTTGCGCCGACTGAAGGTCGACGCGCTCGACCTCTTCTACCAGCACCGAGTCGACCCGAGCGTGCCCATCGAGGATGTCGCGGGGGTCGTCGGAGAACTCGTCCGCGAGGGCAAGGTGAAGCATTTCGGACTGTCCGAGGCGGCGGCGGGCACAATCCGGCGTGCACACGCAGTGTTCCCAGTGACCGCCGTCCAGAGCGAGTACTCTCTCTGGACGCGGGATCCGGAGCGCGAGGTCTTGCCGACCTGCGTCGAACTGGGCATCGGTTTCGTGCCGTTCAGTCCTCTCGGCAAGGGCTTCCTGACCGGATCGGTCACTCCCGACGCCACTTTCGCGCCCAACGAGATCCGCGCGCGTGTTCCCCGTTTCGAAGCTGAGAACCTCCGCGCTAATCAGGCGCTCGTCGACCACGTGAGGGCGCTCGCGGCTGCGCGCGAAGCCACGCCCGGACAGGTCGCACTGGCGTGGCTGCTGTCGCAACATCCGTTCATCGTGCCGATTCCCGGGACGAGACGCCGGGAGCGCATCGAGGAGAACGCCGCGGCAACCGCAGTCGCTTTGTCAGCCGACGACATCTCTGATCTGAACGCGCTGATGGAGCGAATTGGGGTAGCAGGCAACCGCTATGACGCCGCCGGCATGGCCGCCGTCGGACTCTGAGGTCGTCGGGTGCTAGCTCGGTCGCGCTGGCCGAGCGCGGTCAGCGGGCCGGGGGCATCCGGCGCACGGTTCCCGACTTCTCGGCGAGGTCCGCGAGCCGAGATGGTGAGGCAAATACCCACGCCACCGCCATCACCACGAGGGAGCTCGCGAAGATTGCCAGTCCGACAGCGTCACTTTCGTTTCGCCCCGCATACATGTAGTTGAGATTCTTGAACGCACCGGTCGTGAGCACGAGGGTGACGTGCACGATCGTGAAGCCGATGAACCACCAGAGCGTCCATGAATGGATGCGCCGCGCGGCATGCATCGAAAACGCGCGATCAAGACCCCTGAGTCGTGCAGCGAACCCCGGTGCGAGCCGCAGCCCGGTAATGAGTGCCAACGGACCCGCGATGAACACCGTCGCGAAATAGCTCAGCACCTGAAGCGCGTTGTAATTGGTCCAGCTGGACGCCGTTGGCCAATCGAGCGACGCGTATTGGATCGCCACACTGACGGCGTGCGGAAAGACGTCCCAGTCCAGTGGAACAAGTCGCACCCACTGACCTGTCGCAACGAGGAGCACGAAGTAGACGATGCCGTTGAACACCCACGCGCTGTCAACAACGAGGTGAAACCACAGCGGGAGACCGATGCGCACGGGCGGGTTCTTCGTGCGGATTAGTCCTTCGTTGCTTCGCGTCCAGAACGCGGCGGGCCGAGTCTTCGAACGCAACTGCAGTCCGGTGCGCACGAGAAAGAGGAGGAAGAAGGAATTCAGGTAGTGCTGCCAAGCGACCCACGCGGGGATGCCGATCGGGGCATCCGCCGGAAGCGGGGTGCTACCGGGGTAAGCGGTGATGAACTCGGCAATGTCAGGCATAGTCCGCGCGTATTGCGCGGCGAATACGAGCCCCATCAACCCGAGGAGGAGTGCGGGCACAGTCCACATGAGCGCCATCCAGCGGTTTCGGGAAGCGCTCATCACCTCGGAACTTTACTCGACGGCCATGCCGCGCGGTCGGGAGTGTTGCACTGTGTGTCGGTTGCGCATCGAAAGAGTAGTGTCATCCTTTTCATCGCTCGAGCGTGAGATGCGCAAAAGAGAGTGGATATGAACGACGATTCCCAACTGGCTGTGCCTGCTCAATTCTCCATGCGCGCTGCGTCGGGCGTGAGCGAGAGTCGGTTGGCGACGTGGCTCCTCGCCAACCGGGTTGCGCCAGAGGGGCCGGAGGCCGGGCCGCACAAGACCCACCGGTGGTGGGCGGTAATGACCCTCACTGGTGTCGACTACTTCTCCACGTTGTCGTACCTGCCGGGCATCGCCGCGGTCGCGGCGGGTGCGCTGTCGCCCCTCGCCACACTGCTCATCGTCGCCCTCACCCTCTTCGGAATGCTGCCGATGTATCGCCGCGTCGCCCGCGAGAGCCCTGATGGACAGGGATCCGTCGCCATGCTCGAGCGACTGTTACCGTTCTGGCGCGGCAAGATCTTCGTGCTAGTGCTTCTCGGATTCGTTGCGACCTCGTGGATCATCACGATGACGCTGTCTGCGGCGGATGCCACGGTGCATCTTTTGGAGAATCCGTTCGTTCCCGACAGCTTCGCCGGCGCCGCGGTACCGGTCACCGTCATCCTGTTGCTGATTCTGGGCGGGGTGTTCCTTATGGGTTTCACCGAGGCGGTCAACGTTGCGATTCCCCTCGTCGTCGCCTACCTAGGATTGAACGCCGTCATCGTTGGCGCGGCTGTGGTCTCGATCGTCAACGAACCGTCGGCGCTCTCCGAGTGGGTCGCCATCCTCGACACCGGCCCGAACGCAGGCATTGACGCCTTGCGTACCGCGGCCATCGCATTCCCACTGCTCGTGCTGGGGCTGTCGGGTTTCGAGACCGGCGTCAGTATGATGCCGCTCGTCTCCGCAGAGGGCTTCACCGACTTCCAGCGGCGCAGCTCCCGCGTGCGCAATACGCGCAAGCTGCTCACGGCGGCCGCTGTCATCATGAGCGTCTACCTGATGGCGACGACTTTCGTCACTACCGTGCTGATCCCGCCCGCGGCCTTCCAAGACGGGGGAGAAGCAAACGGACGCGCGCTCGCCTTTCTCGCTCACGAATTGCTCGGGGAGGTTTTCGGGTCCGTCTACGACATAAGTAGCGTGCTCATTTTGTGGTTCGCAGGCGCTTCGGCAATGGCCGGGCTCATCAACATCGTGCCGCGTTACCTCCCTCAGTACGGGATGGCGCCCGAGTGGAGCAAAGCCGTTCGCCCGGTGGTTCTCGTGTATACCGGTGTAAGCATCCTCATCACGATCGCCTTCCGGGCTGACGTCAACGCTCAAGCCGGTGCCTACGCCACCGGTATCCTGGCCATGATGTTGTCGGCATCCGTCGCAGTATTCATCTCGGCTGCGCGCACGCGAAATACCTTTTCGACGACGGGATTCGCCCTGCTCACTGCCGTGCTCGGATACGCGCTCGTCGAAAACGTGATCGCGCACCCGGACGGGATCGCGATTTCCGGAGTCTTCGTCGCTGGCATCATCGTCGTGTCTCTCGTGTCGCGTGTCTATCGGGCGACCGAACTCCGGGTCGAGCGCATCGAGTTCAGCTATAAGGCGCGGCTCATCATTGAGGCGGCGATCGCGAGCGGCGGCGAAGTCGACGTGATCGCGAACCGTCGCCAGGCAGGAAACGCAGCGGAATATGCTGAGAAAGAAGCCGCCCAGCGTGGCATGAATCCCACGGCCGACCACTCGAATGTGCTCTTTCTCGAGGTCGACGTTACCGATCCGTCCGCGTTCAGCCGCGTGTTGACCGTGCGTGGATACGACGTTGATGGCTACAACGTGCTTCGAGTCGAAAGCCCCGCCATCCCCAATGCGATCGCTGCCGTGCTGATCGCGCTACGCGACATTTCGGGCGCGCGTCCGCACTGCTATTTCCAGTGGTCGGAGGGAAACCCGATCATGCATTTGTTCAAGTATTTGCTGCTCGGACGCGGCGATACCGCGCCCGTCGTGCGTGAAATTCTCCGCGAACTCGACTCCGATCCCTCGAAGCGTCCGGTCATCCACGTTGGTGGGTGATCACCGAGCACGACGGTCAGTGACGTCCTCGAACGCTGGTATAGTCGACGGGTTGGGTTTCGAGCCCAACAGTTGCGCCCGTAGCTCAGCGGATAGAGCAATTGACTACGGATCAATAGGCCGGGGGTTCAAATCCCTCCGGGCGCACCAATCGAAGAACGACCCCGCTGCTTTTTCGCGGGGTCGTTCTTCGTTTAGTCCACGCGGGTGGCACTTCGGGGCGCAGGGCCCCGACCTGCGCAGTCCGGAGGATTGTGCCGATCGAAGGACGTGTCCCTTCGAAGGAGAACCCTGTCTTCCAATAGGTCACTGCTGACTGTATAGTCATCGCATGCTGACCATTGGGCCTCGAGTGTATGTGATGAACCGCCTGGGCCGCGCCATGGCTGACGGCACACGATCACGCATCCTGCTGAGCTTGCTCGAGCGCCCTGGATACCCGGCCGAACTCGCTCAGGATCTTGAGCTCAGCAGAACGAACGTCTCCAACCACCTCGCCTGCCTACGTGGGTGCGGACTCGTCATCGCCGAACCAGAAGGTCGACGTACGAGGTATGAGATCGCCGACCCACACCTGACCCAGGCACTTGCCGCCCTGCTCAACGTTGTCCTCGCCGTCGACGAGGGCGCACCCTGCCTCGACGGATCTTGCGACGTACCGGGATGCTGCGACCCGGCATAGACCGCCCGCCAACAACGGGACGGAGAGGAGGCAACCATGACAGAGTGTTGTGACGCCAGCTGTTGCACCACAGACTGCGCCGAAGGGTGCGTTTGCTGCTAACGGCCTCTAGAGTCCCCGGCCGGAATTGCGGCCGGGGACTCGTTCGTGGAGGTTTCTGTTATGTCCCACCATTCCGGGTTGACCTCTCCGAGCTCTTGCTTGCCGATG
>JANOYC010000161.1:0-38980 GCA_031428675.1 Microbacteriaceae bacterium
GGTTCGAGGAGCAGTTTTCGGTGAGTTTCTGGTGGGCGGTTCAATTCCGTTAACCTCAAAGTCCCGGAAACCTTGCGGTTTCCGGGACTTTTTCGTTGCGGGGACAGGATTTGAACCTGCGACCTCTGGGTTATGAGCCCAGCGAGCTACCGAACTGCTCCACCCCGCGGCACAAGAATCAAGCCTAGCACACGAAATTCGGGCTGCCTGCCTTGTGCCGCGAGGGCGGCTCTGACGGAGTGTCGGAGATCAGTTCGTGGCTGCGATAGCCCGCTCGATCGCCTTCTGCATCCGCGCATCCGCTTCTGCTGCGGCGACGAGGTCGTTCGCAGCGTAGGCGGTGGTGCGGTCGGCGAAGGCCTCTTGGTAGTCCTCGAGAGCTTGGCGCAAAACCGGGTTGTCGATCGACGGCTCCGGCGCATCCGGATCGGTCGGTGCATCCGGATCGGTCGGCTCCGTCGGGGTGGTCGGAGTCTCGCCGTCGCCCGCCGACGCGCCCGAATCTCCGCCGAACAGAACGTCGAGTGCCTCATCTAGCGTGTCCTCGAACGCGATCTGGTCACCGAACGAGACGAGGATCTTGCGCAAGAGCGGATAGCTCGTGTCACCCGTCGACTTCACGTACACCGGCTGAACGTAGAGGAGACCGCCACCGACCGGGAGCGTCAGCAGGTTGCCTCGAATCACCTCGGTGTCACCGCGCTGCAGCAACGCCAACTGGTTCGCCACCTCGGTATCGGTGCTGAAGTTGTTCTGCGCCTGCCCCGGACCCGGCACAGTGACGTCACGCGGGAGCGTCAACAACGTGAGCTTGCCGTAGTCCTCCCCGGCGTCGGAATTCACCGCAAGGTATCCGGTAAGCACGTTACGGCTTGATGAGCCTGCGGCATTCGGGATGTAGGTCGAATACAGCGTGAACGCCGGCGACTCTGTTCCGGGCACCTGCATGGTCAGGTAGTACGGCGGCTGCAGTCGCGCATTCGCGCTCGACGACGTCGGGTCGTTCGGCGTGATCCAGGCGTCGTCACCCGAGTAATAGGTTCCGGCGTTCGTCACGTGGTAGCTGCCGAGGATGGCGCGCTGCACCTTGAACAGGTCCGCCGGATAACGCACGTGGTCGAGGAGTTCCGCGCTCATCTCGCTCGCGGGCTTCAGCGTCGACGGGAAGATCTTCTGCCACGTGGCTAGGATCGGGTCTTCGTCGTCCCACGCATAGAGCGTGACTTCACCGTCATACGCATCGACGGTCGCCTTGACCGAGTTGCGGATGTAGTTGATGTCGTCGACCGCATACGCCGGCGTGGGCGTGTAGGTGTCGGCAATCGTGTTGGAGAGCTGTTCCACGCGTGAGTACGGGTAATCGGCAGTCGTCGTGTAGCCATCGACGATCCAGACAATGCGACCGTCGACAATCGCGGGATACACGTCGCTGTCGAGCGTGAGGTATGGCGCGACATTCTGCACGCGCGTCTTCGGATCACGATCGTAGAGAATCTGCGATTCGTTGTTCACCGCGTCGGAGAGCACGATCTGCTCCGACTGGAACTTGATCGCGTAGACCAGCTTTTTGAAGATGTTGTCGAGCTTCGGTCCGCCGTCACCTTGGAAGGTGGTCGTCGCGTTCTGATCGCCGTCTTCTCCGCCGGAGGGGAAGTCGAGTTCGACGTCGGTCGTTCCTTCTGGTGCGCCGACGATCGAGTAGTCCGGAGACGCCTCGCCGAAGTACACCCGCGGTTCGAATTCGGGAAGCGCCCCCGTGCTCGGGATTCCCGACTCGAGGAAGACTGGCTGCCCGTCGGCAGAACGCTGATTTCCGTAGGCCGCGACAACGCCGTAGCCGTGGGTGAACACGACCGTGTTGTTGTACCAGGTCTTCGACGTCTGGCCCGACTGGTTCAGCTCACGCACCGCGATCACGGTGTCCTGCGTCTTGCCGTCGATCGTGTACCGGTCGACGTCGAGGTGCGGCGCGAACTGGTAGTACTGCCGGAACTGCTCAAGCTGGCCGAAGGAATCGGACACCTTCGCCGGGTCGATGATTCGGATGTTGGCGGTCGTCTCCGCGTCGGCGCGCAACGCGCCAGGCGTCGCGTCCGTTTTCGCGTTGTATGGCACTTCCTCGATGCCATCGACGCCATATGCGGCGCGAGTGCCGTCAATATTGCGTTTGATGTATTCCGCTTCGAGCGTACGAGCGCTCGGCTCCACCTGGAAGCGCTGCACGATCCACGGGTAGACGGATCCGATGAGAAGCCCGCTCACGAGCAGGAGCGCGGTGCCCACGATCGGCAGTCGCCACCGGCCGATGAAGGCCGTGATCACGAAGAGAATGGCAACGATCGCAGCAATTCCCGAAAGGATCGCACGACCCGGAATCGTCGCGAAGACATCGGTATACGAGGCGCCCGTGATGATTCCGGCTTCATTCGACAGGGTTGTGTACTGGTCGAGCCAGATGCTGACCGCCTGCAGTGCTACGTAGAGCGCACCGGTGACCGCGAGTTGGATGCGCGCAGTCTTCGAGATCCGCACCTCGCGCCCATTGAACCGAATCGCGCCGTAAAGATAGCTCGTCGCCACCGCGCCGAGCGCGGAGATAAGAACGACAGCAGAGGCGAATGCGACGATGCCGCGGAAGAAGGGAAGGTCGTAAACATAGAACGACACATCGAGGCCGAACTGCGGATCGGCCGTTCCGAAGGGCGTCTTGTTGAGCCACTGCAGGATGACCGGCCAGCGCGTTGCAGCCGAGACACCGGCGAAAAGCCCGAGCACCGCAGGGATGCCGTACATCGCCAATCGACGGAGCGGCTCGATCACCTGTTGGTAGCGATCGAGCTGCGAGTTGAGCTTCGCGTACATCGGACGCCACCGGAAGGCCACCTCGATGCTCACCCAAACGGGGATCGCCATCGCGACGAAGCCGATGAGGAACATCACACCACCGGCGATCCACTGTGTTGTCAGGACCGAAAGAAAGCCGAGGTGGTCAAACCACAGGATGTCGGAGTAGAGCCCCGCGAAAATGAAGAAGAGAATCACGAGAATCGCGAGAGCGACCGCCGTGAGGGTGAGAGTTGCACGCGTGCGGTTCGCAGGCGGCGTTGCTGAGGACGTCAAGAGAGAGCTCCTGGCTCGAGTGGTGCGTGGTCAGGAATTCCATCGTAACGACTATCCAGCGGGGCAAGCTGGGAGGGCGGAGGTGTCATCACCGGCAGCGACGGTCTCAAGCACCCGCAACGCGTCGTCGATCGTCGCCACCGCAAACACCGTCAGCCCGTCGGGAATCCGCCCGGTGACGTCATCGCAATTTGCCTCCGGAGCGAGGAAATAGTCAACCCCGGCTTTGCGGGCACCGTACATTTTCTGCACGATTCCGCCGATTGGTCCGACATCGCCCGACGAACTGATCGTGCCAGTGCCCGCCACGCTCTCTCCCCCGTTGAGCTCGCCCGGCGTGAGCTTGTCGATAATTCCGAGGGCGAACATCATGCCGGCGCTCGGCCCTCCGACGTTCTCCAATTGGATTTTCACATCAAACGGGAATTCGTAATCGTTATCGATGACGACGCCGATGATCGGAATGGGGTCGGCACCCGCGCTCATGGTCGGAACTATGGCGACTGTTTCGGGCATTCCGTCCCGCAACACGGAGATCTGCGCCGGTCCCGATGTGCCGTTCTCAGCGATGGCTGCCCGCAAACCCGCGACGTCATCCACCGCCGTTCCGTTGACGGCCAGGATGTTGTCTCCGCGCGCCAACGCGCCAACCGCGGGCAACGAACTTTGGGTTCCCACGACCGTGAGTGAGTTGGAGAAGGTGTAGTTCAACGTCTTCAGCGCAGCAGCGATGGCTTCATTCTGCGAATTCGCCATGTCGGCCCGGCTCTGCTTTGTGGACTGCTCCAGTGTGGTGCCCTCGGGATATACCGACTCCACCGGCACGACCGCGTTGCTCGGGTCGAACCACGCACCGACGACTTCCAGCCAGTTCGGCAGATCGGTGCGCGAGCCGCGAATCGACACGGTGAGCATGTCGAGCGTGCCATCGGTCGGGAATGTCTCCTGCCCCTGGATGTCGATGAGCGGCACGGTCTCACCTTTGACGGTGGTGGTGCCGAGGGTGTCGAAGACGGGGCCGGGTTGTTCAATGACGTAAGGGGCTGGCACGAGGGAAGCACCCATGATCCCCAGCAACGCGACGGAGAGCAACGGCCAACCGAGCTTGCTCCCGCGCGAACGGGTGCCCGCGAGATCCATGTCGCGGTCGAGGAACAGGGCCACTGGCAGCTCAATCAGTATCGAAGGTGGTGCCTGTTCGCGGAGGGCGCACCGACAGAATCACCAGCCTAAGTCAAAACCACGCCTACTCGACGGGGTTGCGGCTAGCGTAGTTTCCATGGCTGATGATCCGCGGGACAACCCGGAAGACGAATTCCGCGACATGCTGCGGGAATTCCTCGAAGGCAATTCTCAGATCGACCCGAGTCGTCTCGCGAGCGCCGCCGGTCTGCCGAATGACCCGGAGATGGTTGCGCGACTCATCGCCCAGTTGCAAAGCGCGCTCCAGCACAGCGGCGAGGGCATCAACTGGTCGCTGGCGATGGAGCAAGCGAAAACGCTGGCCGAACGATCCTCAGTGGTCTCGTTGCCCGCAGAGCGCTCGGCGCTTCAGCAAGCACTGCACGTGGCATCCCTGTGGCTCGATGAAGCCACGTTCGTGTCGCAACTGCCGTCAGAGCCGCGACTCATGAGCCGTAGCGAGTGGGTGGCGGCCACCATGCCGGTGTGGACGCAGCTTGCCGAACCCGTTGCCACGTCGATCGCCAACGCTCTCACGGGCGTGCTGCAAGACCAAGCGCCGGAAGAGATGAGCGAGATGATCGCCGGCGCCGGCAAGGTCATGCGCAATATCGGCGGAACCCTGTTCGCCATGCAACTCGGTCAAGTCGTCGGCCAATTGTCGACGGAAGTTGTGTCGGGGGGCGACATCGGCATCCCGCTGCTGGAGACCCAGCACGCCGCGATCATTCCGCAGAATGTCATGGCCTTCGGTGCTGGCCTCGATATCCCCGCCGATCAAGTGCAGTTGTACCTCGCGGTGCGCGAACTCGCGCACGCCCGGCTGTTCCGCCACGCGCGGTGGCTGCGACTGCAGTTGCTGTCGGCGATCACCGACTTCGCTCGCGGCGTGCACATCGACACCGACCGACTCGAACAGCTCGCCGCCGACTTCGATCCCTCCAACCCGGAAGAGTTGCGTGAGGCCATGACCAGCGGAGCGCTCATCCCGCCCAAGTCTGACGACCAGCTCGTTGCCCTCGCCCGTCTCGAGACCACACTCGCACTGATCGAGGGGTGGGTCGACGTCGTGACTGCCAGCGCGACCAGTCGACTGCCGAAAGCCGCCGCAATTGCCGAGACTGTTCGCCGTCGACGCGCATCCGGTGGCCCCGCCGAGTCGGCTTTCGCGAGCCTCGTGGGCTTGGAACTCCGCCCGCGAAGACTCCGCGAAGCCGCGGCGATGTGGCAGCGCGTCTCCGACGAACTCGGAGCGGAAGTGCGCGATGAGCAGTGGTCGCAACCCGACCTGATGCCGACGGCCGCCGACATCGACGACCCGGATGCGTTCATCGCGCGCATCCGCGGCGGTTCGAGCGACTCCGACGACATCGACGAAGCCATTCAACGCTTGCTCGACGACGACACCGGCGACCGCCCGACTGAATAGGACCGCCCGAGCGCGGTCGGGTCGCCTTCCCGGCCAGAGCTCGGATGCTGTGGACTAATCGGGCGACGTCGTCGCTCGATTCGGGATGATCGACGCATGATCCTCCGACTGGACCCCAGAGTGCCCCGGGTATGGCGCGATCCGCACACGCTCCAATTCGGCGTGGATCGCGTGCTCGTTGTACTCAACGCAGTGTCGCTCGCGGAAGAGCGCATCGTGCACGCCCTCGCTGCTGGCATCAGCCGCACTGCTCTCGATCAGCTGGCCGGGCACTGTGGCATCCGCCCGATCGATGTCGACTCGTTGCTCGAGCGAATCGCGCCGGCAATGGAGGTGACCGCGCCGCCCGGCCCAGTACGCGAGGTCGAGCTCTGGGGCGGTGGCGGAATCGCCGACCTTGTCGATCGGTGCCTGACCGCGTCCGGTGCGGTGGTGCACCGCGCGGGCGCAGCGTCCGGGCGTCGAAACGCCTCACCTGCCTCCGTGTTCGGCGTCGCCATCGGAGCACACGTCATCGATCCGCGCGTGCACCGCCATTGGCTTCGCCGCGATATCCCTCACCTCGCGGCTGTCGTCGGCGATGCGAGCATCCGCATCGGTCCGCTCGTTGAACCAGGCGTGGGCGCGTGCCTGCACTGCATGGATCGTCATCGAAACGATGCCGACCCGGCCTGGACGGCAATGGCGACACAATTGCTCGATCGGCGCGTGCGCGAACCGGCGGCGGTCGTGACCCTCGAAGCCGCAGCCCTCATTTCGCGATCCGTGCTCGGGTACCTTGACGGCGGATTGTCGCTTCCACACACCGCGATCATCGATTCCGAATCGGGAGCCGTTGCCGTCAGCCTCGCATTGCCTCACCCGGATTGCGGATGCCGAGCTCTGCCAGGAACCGACTCGGTCGACGATCCGCCGTGCGATTCTGCCCCCGAGCGGCCCAGGACAGCGAAAGCGACCGTCGAGCACGGGTGACTCCGACGTAGAGTAACCGTCGCTCCTCGTCGATGGCATCGGCGGCGCCGGGTCCGGGCGCGGTGGCGAAGCTGATCGGGAGCAGTCCTTCGACCAGTCCCACTATGTAGACGTGATCCCACTCGAGGCCCTTCGCGCTGTGCAGGGTCGCTAGAGTCACCGCTTGCACCGTCGGCTCGTGGTGTGCCGCCTGGCGGTCCATCAGCTCGGCGACGAAGCCGCTGAGCGACGTGTCTGCGGGTGCAGCTTCCGCGAGCCCCATCAGAGCGTTCAATGACTCCCAGCGGTCGCGCACGGCGCCGCGCGTCTCGGGCGCTTCCTGCGTCCAGCCGAGCGACCGCAGCACGTCACTCACCGTCTTGAACAGCGGTTCGTCACGCACCGAGACAGCGGCACCCTTGAGCATCATGATCGCGTCACGTACCTCGCGTTGGTCGAAGAACCGCGACGATCCCCGCAATTGATAGCCGACTCCGGCGTCGGTGAGTGCGGCCTCGATGATTGCCGACTGCACGTTGATGCGGTAGAGGATCGCGATCGACTGCGCCGGCGCCCCCGCCGAGATACGCGCGGCGATCTCCTGCGCGATTGCGCGTGCTTCGATCGCATCCGACGCGTGCCCGGCAACGACGGGAACGTCGGTGGACGCGCCCGCTTCTCGGCGCGATCCTGCGTCGGCCGCATCTGACGGCAACGCGGGCTCCGCGGTGCGCGGCATCGTGGGGCGCAGCGCGAGCGCCCCCGCCCGCCCCTGCATGAGACGGTTCGCGGAATCGATGATCGGCGGCACCGATCGGTAATTCTGTTCCAGTCTCAGCACGACGGCGTTCGCGTGTTCTCGGCCGAAATCAAGAAGGTAGCGGGGACTGGCGCCAGCGAAGGAGTAGATCGTCTGGCTCGCGTCGCCGACGACACACACGTCATTGCGTTCACCGAGCCAGAGGGTGAGCAGGTCGTGCTGCAGTCGCGAAACATCCTGATACTCATCGACAACGAAGAATCGATACTGCTCGCGCACGTGTTCAGCCACGAATGGCTCCGATTCGATCATTCCAGCGGCGGCGAGCAACACATCCTCGAAGTCAAGTTGGCGGCGCTCGTCCTTTATCGACTCGTAGGCGCTGTGCAGGTCGGCGAGCGTTTCGAGCGATAGTGCGGGCGGCACCGCCCGCCCGGTTGCGTTCGCATACTGGCCGATGCTCAGTCGCGAAACCTTGCGCCACTCGATTTCGGCGGCGACGTCGCGAAGGGTCGGCGTGTCGAGTTTCAGGCGGATGCTTTCGGCCGCGTGGGCGATGAGGCTCGCCTTGCTCTCGACGAGTCTCGGCATCGAACCGCCGATGACTTGCGGCCAGAAGAAGTTCAGTTGCGATAGCGCCGCGGCGTGGAAGGTTCGCGCCATCACACCATGAGCACCGAGCACGCGAAGTCGGGAGCGGAGTTCTCCCGCCGCTCGAGTAGTGAATGTCAGGGCAAGCACGCGGCCGGGCGGATACACCCCGGTGGCAACGCCATACGCGATGCGGTGGGTGATCGCCCGGGTCTTGCCGGTTCCGGCGCCGGCCAGTAGACACACCGGGCCGAGCAACGTGCGCGCCGCTTGGCGTTGCTGCTCATCGAGACCGTCGAGCAGCGCGTCGGCCGAGGAGAACTCGTTCACCTGTCGAGTTCCACGATCGGCTCGCCGAACCAATCCTCGATGATCGCCCGGGCGATGGAACTCGGGCGCGGCAACAGGAGCGTGTTCCGCTCGCGACGGATGTCATCTCGACTGAACCAGCGAACATCGAGGATCTCCTCGCCGTCGGGCACGAGCACGCCCGAGTACGACGGGTCGACGACGGCCGAGAATCCCACCATGAGGGAGGCCGGGAATGGCCACGGTTGGCTACCGAGATAGACCGGGTCGACAACCGGTACCCCGGATTCCTCAAACACCTCACGGATCACCGCCGATTCCAAGGATTCCCCCGGTTCGACGAAACCCGCCAACAGGGAATAGCGGTTCGGTTCCCACAGGGCGTTCGAACCGAGCAGCATCCGGTCGGCCGCGTCGGTCACGCCGACAATGACCGCCGCGTCAGTTCGCGGAAACACTTCAGCGCCGTTCGCGGGGTCGATGCGCACCCAGCCGCCTTTGGCTGGCAGCGTGGGGTCGCCTGTGCGCGGCGAAAACTGATGGGAGTCGTGCCAGTTGATCATCGCGACGGCCTCGGTGAAGAGCCCAGCGTCACGATCACTCAGGCGCACGCCCACGTCGCGAAGGTTGCCCCACGCGCGACCAGCGAGCAGGCCGGGGTCATCGAGGAGCGCCGCCACGACCGGGGTACCGGTCGGCTCGGTGGCCGACGCCTCAGTCGTGCGGCCGAGGTACACGAGGAGATCGGCGTCGCCGATCGCCGTAACCGGCACGAGCGCGAGGGCGTCGGGTGCCGAGAGCAACGCGAGCGAATTCCACACCGGCAGGATTCGTGTGGCCGGGTCAGCCCACAGCTCACGAAAAATTTCGGGTCGTTCCCTCATGCGGTAGTCACGATCCACTTCGAATCGCGCCAGCGGAAGGCGAGCGAGGAAGGATCTGGACATCACGGGACCCATCAGAACTGCGTGGCGTGCAACGGAACGGACTCCGCGCGACCTACCCTGTGAGGTATGGCGAGAACCCCTCTCACTCTAGCCGCGCTGGCCACTGCAGCCGTCGCCGGGCTCGACGTCGTCGCTACCACGGGCACCGGGCCCGCAACGCGCAACGACTTCGACTCTGCACTGCTCACCAGTCGCGAAGGCAAGCACCTGATCATTCGTGCACCCCGGCACCCGCGCGCGCATGCTGAGCTCACCGCGGAACTGACCGCGCTTCGCGCACTCAGCCACGGCATCCGTTCGCGGTTGCCTTTCGCGGTCACCTCCTACGTCGGCGAGACGCCGATCAGGGGCACCCGCGCGGTCGTGTTCGATTTCGTCTACGGCACGAAAGTTGCCCTCGCCGACATCGATCTCGGCTACTCCGCGTCGATCGCGCGAGCGGTCGCCGCGATCCACGCGCTGCCAACGAGTTTTGTCATGGATGCCGGTCTGCCGGTGCAGACCGCTGCGGATGTCCTTCGCTCGAGCATCAGCGTGATGGATCGTGCGACCGCCACGGGGCTCGTGCCGGCCGCGCTCATCTCCCGCTGGGAGAATGCGACGTCGCTCGCGAAGCTGTGGCAGTTCCAGCCAACGGTCATCAATGGCTCGCTGACGGCGGATTCGTTCCTCGCGGCGAACGATGAGGTCACCGGAATGCTCGGTTGGTCTGAACTGCGCATCGGCGATCCCGCACGCGACCTCTACTGGCTTCTCGGTGCTCCCGGTGCTCTAGTCGCCGAAACCGCCTTCGACAACTACTACTCGGCCAACGGCGTCGGTGATCGCCACATCAAGCAGCGCGCCATGTTGTATGCCGAGCTCGAGATCGCGAAGTGGCTACTCCACGGCACCGAGGTGCGCAGCACCGAGATCGTCGACGACGCGGTCGACATGCTTCACGGGCTGGTTGACAGCGTGAACAGCGACGTGCGGGATCCGATCGGTCCGCCGACCGCGCCCATCATGGCCGTGCACGAGGTTGAGGCCATGCTCGACGAGACCGCGTTCGCCGCTGTCGATCGGGAACGCGTGAGCGCCGACCGCTCGAACTGACGCGCAGCACCGCTCCCGCACGGACTCAACTTTCCACGCGCACAACTGTCTGAGCGTTTTGCGAGTTCGAAACTGTGCGCTGCCACAAATCCGCTAGCTCGTCTACGCCGAAGATGCGCTCGGGAGCGATGACCACGTCGTCGGCCACGAAGTAGAAGACGGCATCGATTGTGTCTGCGGGGATGCCCCGGTAGCTGGCGTACGCATGCCGGTAGAGCGCGAGCTGCAATTGCTTGCTCTCGAGGTCGGCAGCGTCAGCCGGTGACTTGCCGGTTTTCCAGTCGACGATCTGGTATCGGCCGTCACGCTCGAACACCGCGTCGATTTTGCAGATGAGGATCTGTCCGGCGAGCGGAACGTGGATCTCGATCTCGACCTCAACGGGAGCGCGCGCCGCGAACTCCGACGATTCGAATGTGGCGATGAGCTCAGCCAGTCGAGCGCGCTCGTCGTCAGAGACGCGATTGTGGTCGATCGCGGTCGGGAGATCATCGCTCGGCTCGTAATCCCGCTCAGAGCGAGACGCGTCAATTGTTTCCAACCCGCCGGACACTCCGTAACGCTCTTCGACCCAGCTGTGGAAGAGCGTTCCGAGCCTCGACGCACGGTAAGGGCGTTCCGGCATGGGACGGCGGAGTTCCGCCGCGACGGCGAGCGGATCGGCGACATAGTCTTTGAACCGCGATGCGGGGATGCGGTCGGGAATCGCGACGACTGCGTCACCGTGCAGCCGACGTCGACGTTCTTCGAGTAGCAGGTCGAGGTCGTTGCTCCACCGTGATAGCGCCCGCGGATCGGCGGTGCGCACCCGCTCCGCAGCGCGTGCGACGGCCGGGCGACGCGCGCCGAGCGGATCGAGCGGCCAGTGGAAAGGCGTGCCAGCGTCGTGGTCAGGATTTTCGTCGAACTCGCTCTGCTCCGGAAGCGGCGCGGTGATGCCGCGACGTGCAAGTTCGACGAGAAACTCACTCGGTTGACGCGGGCTCGACTGGGTCGCCCAGAACGACCCACTGAGCAATAGTGAGTGTCGCGCCCGAGTGACCGCCACATACGCAAGCCTGCGTTCTTCACGAAGGTTGCGTTCCCGCACCTCGGCCGAAAACGCGCTCTTCGCAGACAGGAATTCTTTGCGCGACGCCACCTCGCGCCACGAGAAGACGGGGAGTTCTGCTGCGTCTCCGCGAAATTCGTAGGGCAGGATGCCGAGCCCAAGCCAACCGACGAAGCCCTCCCGCGGCTTGCCGGGAAGTTCTTGATCGACCATGCGAGGCACGACCACGATGTCGCGTTCCAGTCCTTTCGACCCGTGGATCGTCATGATCTGCACCGTTCCGGGCTCGGGTTCCTCGGGACGCGGCGCAAGCGCATCGCGCCATTCCGCCTCGCGAAGCCAGCGCAGGAATCCGCCCAAGCTGGAGAACTCGTCGACGGCGAGGTAGCCGCTCATCGCATCGTAGAACGCCTCGAAACTTGCGCGACCGAGCGAGCGCGTTTCGTTGGCAGCGAGCTCGATATCAAGCTGTAGTTCTTGTTCGACAAACGTCGCAAAGTCCATGAGGTCCATCCCCACTCTCGAGCGCAGCCGGGAGAAAAAACGTCCCGCTTCGCGGATGCGCTGAAGCCCCGTTTCGCTGAATTGCTCGAGTTGGGAATGCCCATCTGCGGCGTTCGCGACGAAGTCAAGGGCATCAACGATCGACCCGCCCTCCCCCGGAGCAACGGAGTCGCGAAATTTCTGGCGCACATCGTCGGCGAGCGGTCGACCAGCAAAGTCTCTCTGACGAAGCCACGCCGCAACCCGGTGCAACGCGTGCAGATCGCGAACGCCAATGCGCCATCGTGACCCCGCCAACAGGCGCACGAGCTCGGAACCGGCCGACGGGTCGTGCACGACGGCAAGGGCGCTCACGAGATCGGCGATCTCTGGCTCCTCGGTGAGGCCGCCAATGCCGAGAACGTGGAACGGAATCTCCGCTCGCCGAAGCGCAGCGGTGAAGTAGCGTTGTTGGGTGCGGGTGCGAAACAGCATCGCTGCCGAAGGCAACGCGCCGTGGGAATCTGGTCGAATGCGTTCTCTGAGCCACGTCGCGACCGCTTCGGCCTCCTGAACGATCGTCTCGGAGAAGACCAGGTCGACCGGCAGCGCGGTCGCGCGCGGCGATGCGTCGAGGGCGTCTACCCGCACGCGTGTCGTTTCACGCAGCGGCTCGACGATCGCATTCGCGACCGCGAGGATGTTCTGTCCGTTACGCCAACTCGTCGTGAGCGAGAACGATTGCGCGTGACCTCCGGCGAACTGCTCGCTGAACTGTTCGAGATTGGCGGCGCTCGCTCCGCGCCAGCCGTAAATCGACTGGTGCGGATCGCCGACAGCCATGACCGGGTGTTCGCTGAAGAGCTCGGCGAGCAACCAGGTCTGCACCACACTCGTGTCTTGATACTCATCCAGAAGAACGACGCGGAATCGGTTGCGGAAGTCGCTACGGATCGTGGGCACCGACCGCGCGAGCGTCAGCGCGAGAGTGACCTGGTCGGAGTACTCGACGAATCCGCGTTTCTTCTTTGCCTCGTCGAATCGCTCAGCCAGATCGACGAGAACGTCGAGGCCGGCAACAGTGGAGACCGTAGTCAACACGGCCTCGTAGCCGCCGGTGCCCCCGTTCGGCAGCTCTCGGATCGCGGCGAACTCGCGCGCGAACGCGCGCACGTCGTCGTGATCGACGACGTTCTCGGCGATCGAGTGGCTCACGTCGAGCACCGCCTTCGTGACGGTATCTACCGAGCGATCGAGCGCGACCAGCCGTGGATCATCACTGGAGATGACGACCGACCGTGCGAGCTGCCACGCAGACGCCTCGCCCAACACTGCGCCGTCGCTCTCTCTTCCGAGCAGGATCGCGTGATCTCGGTAGATGGTGTTCGCGAACGCGTTGTACGTGGAGACCTGGGGAATGTCGAACTCGGGATCGGAGACCGTTGACGGCACGAGTCCCGCGGTCGTCAATTGCTCGATGCGTTGCACCAACCTCTCGCCCAGCTCACCCGCGGCTTTTCTCGTGAAGGTAAGTCCGAGCACCTCACCCGGCGCGACAGCGCCGTTGGCGACGAGCCACAGCACTCTGTTGGCCATTGTCTCGGTCTTGCCACTTCCCGCACCAGCGACCACAAGGGCCGGCGTCGGTTCAGCTTCGATGACCGCTCGCTGTTGAGTCGTCGGTGGCTGCAATCCCAGGGCACTCGCGATGTCGTTGGCCGAGTATTTCACCGCGCGAGCTCCCCGCTGGGATCTGCGCTGTCGCTGGATACGGCGGGCACGCGGTGAAGTGTGAGTGCGGCGGTGTAGCCGGGGCGCTCATTGACTTCGAGCGCGCCGACGAACTGCGCGGCCGCCATGCCGGCTGCAGCCTGAAGGATGCGGGTGCGGAACGCCTCGAGCGCATCGCCATCAAATGGGCGTTGCACTCCCTCGCGGTAGTTCTTGCCCCGCACGCCCTTCTTAACAAACAGGAGTTTGGCTCCGCCGGATCTCACGGGCTCGCCGTCGACGTGATCATCGAGAGCTCCGACGTCAAGCGCCAATTGGTAGGCGCCGAGTTGGGGGTGTTCGTCGATTTCCCGCTGGCTGGTGATCGGGTTGCCGGTCTTGAGATCCACGATCACGATCGACCCGTCGCGCGCTCGCTCGATTCGATCGATCGCCCCACGCACTCGGGCTTGACCGAGTTCGAATTCGAACGTCTTCTCTGCCGCCACGAGGTGCTTGCCCGCTGCCTCGAAATCGACGAGATACTCGGCAATCCCGCCGACCAGGCGTCGCGCCATTGCGCGCTGTTGCTCGGCAAGCCACGGCGCCTCATAAAGCATCTCGCTCCAGCGCTCGTTCACCGCCGCCCAGAGCGCGTCAACGCTGGGATCGGTCGCAGTTTCCATGGCCCAATGCAGGATGGTACCGAGCGCCATCGACGGAGAAGATTCGGATCCCGCGATTGTTTCGATGAACCAATCCACCGGCGACTTCTCGAACCGTTCGACGCGCGAGGGCGAGATCGGCACGCTCTCGAGTGGCAGATAGACCGGCTCGCTTGTGCTCGGGGAGGCCAGACCATGCCACTCTGACGGGTCGGCACCCGGAACGCCTTCCGCCGCGAGCCTCGCGAGCGCCGTCGCCGCCTCGGTTCGCTGAACGTCAGTTGTGCGGGCGGAAACCACGTCGCGCCGCAGTCGACCAGTCAGCCCGCGAAGAGTCAGCGGCGTGACCGCAGTTGCCCGGCTCGTGGGCGTCGGCCCGCCAAGCCGGAACAACACACTGGGGGATTCGTCGTCGTTGCTGATGGCGGCGAGCACGACCTGACGCCGTGCCCGGGATGCAGCGAGCGCGAACATACGCAACTCGTCGCCGAGCACCTGACGCCGGGCGTCGATGATCTCGCCTGATTCTCCCGTGGCCGCGCGCACAAGGTCGGCCGGGCCGAGCAACGACCCGCGAAGGCGGAAATTCGGCCATACCCCCTCCTGAAGCGCAGCGATGATGACAACGTCGAACTCACGGCCTACAAGGGACGCTGGAGTAGTAACCAGTACTGCGTCATCGGTGGACTGGGGCGAGAGAGTGTCTTCAGGAATGTCTGCGTCGAGTACTCCGTCGAGGAAGACGGATGCGGGAGAGCCCGGGTGTCGCTCGACGAAGCGTTTCGCTGCGCTGAACAGGGCGACGACTCCGTCGAGGTGCCGATTCGCTTCGGTGGCAGTGATGCCTGAGCCAGCGGCCTGATGGTGCAGGGAGCGCGCTAACCCACTCGCGTCCCACGCCTCCCACAGCAATTCCTCGGCTGAGGCTCCCTGCGCGGCGAGATCTCGAACGCGGTGAAGGATCGTCGCGAGACGCAGTGCGTTTCGAGCTCCGCGGAAGTCGATGGTCGCGAGCCGAGCCGGATCCCCCAGTGCGTCGACGAGCAACTCATGGGACGAGCGATTGCCGCCGCCTGCCAGCTCTTCAGCCCGCAAAGCGAGAGCCAAGCGCCGCAATGCCAGCTTGTCGAGCCCGCCGTAGGGGCCGAGAAGAAGCTCGTCGGCGATCTGCGCATCGAGCGGAGTGCGCCCCGAGCCGACATCGATGACCGTGAGGAGGCTTCGGGCGCCTCGATCGTCGCGAAGAGGGCGGCCAGCGGCAGAGGTGCGTGTCGGCACATCGGAGAGGGCTAGGGCCCGAGCGACTATCGGCACGAGCGCACCGCTGCGAACAACGACCGCGGTCTGTCGCCAGGCGACACCATCGAACAAGTGACGTTCCCGAAGGTGGCGGGAGATCGCCGCCCACTGACGTGCCGGAGTGTCGGCCTCGATCCGCACGACCGGCTTCTCATCCGATTCGCCCACCGCACCCGCACCGCGGTGAACGCCTGCGGCAGCAGCACCGATCTTGCTCGTCACCGCAGTGACGAGCTGCCTCAGTGCTGGTGAATGTCGATATACGGCGCCGAGCGCTAACTGTCGTGCGTGCGGCAGGTCGAACACGATCGGGAACCGACCGAGCGCATCGACCGCTCCACCACGGAAGGAGTTCGTCGCGACGTCCGGGTCACCGAATGCGACGATCGCAATGCCGCGCGCCGCGAGAGCCCTGATGACCGCGAGCGCTGATTCGGTTGCCTCCTGCAGGTCGTCGACGACGATCAGTCGCAGCGCATCGATTCCCGGGAGGGGAACGTCGCCGGCAAGGGCGACGACCGCGAACCCGGAGAGCTCAGCGGAGTCGAACTGGGTCGAACGCGACGTCGACACAACCGCGAGATACTCTTCGGTGAATGCGGCGACGGCCGCCCATTCCGCGCGGCCGTGGCGAGCCGCAAGATCGGCGAGCATTTCTGGGGTGATGCCGTATTCGGTGGCGCGCATCATGATTTCGCGGAGCTCAGTGCGAAAAGACCGGAGCCTGCGCACATCGGGCGTTAGTGGATGCGGCCACGCACTATCGGTGCCGTCGGCGATCTGTCCTTCGAGCAATTGCGCGATGTCGCTGTCTTGGTCAGCTCCGGTCACCAGCGTGGGCACGGGCGCTCCAGCGTGACGCGCCGCTCGCGTGACCACGTCGAAGGCAAGCGAGTTGACCGTCCGGGCGAGCGGCCCATTGCTCGGCACAACGAGTCGCTTGGCGAGCACGTCGCGCAGTCGAGTAGCCGTCGATCGAGACGTCGTGAGCGCGAGCACACTTTCGGGCGGCCACCCGTCGACGAGCACCCGATGGGCGATCACTTCAACGAGGGTCGTCGTCTTTCCCGAGCCCGGTGCGCCCAGCACAGCCGCACTCTGACCGGGCTCAAGAGCCAGAACAGCTCGCTGGCTATCGTCCAGGGCGACTGAAGCGCGCTCGACGCGACCGGTCGCTACAGCAAGGCCCTGGTTTGTCACGCCTGCCACGGTAGTCGGTTCCGCCGACAGTGAACGGGTGCGGGGCACCTCGGCAACTGTCGTAATCTGGGCACGTGGACATTCGCATCGGTATCGCCAACAGCCCCCGTGAGATCAGCTTCGAGACGTCGCAGACTGCAGCGGAGATTGAGTCCCTCGTAGCCGGAGCACTCGACGCCGAGAAGAAGTACCTCCGCCTCTCTGACAGCAAGGGTCGGGTGTACATCGTCCCGACCGCGTCGTTCAGCTACCTCGAACTCGGCTCCGAAGAATCGCGCCGCATCGGCTTCGTCGGCTGACATGGAATTGCTCTTCGTCGTGGTGATTGCCGCGGGTCTAGGCCTTGGCGTGCGCATGGTCGTGCCCGGGCGCTCCGCCTACGGCGCGAACCTCATTCCGGCGATCGCTGCCGCCACTGCTGCCGTCGTGTGGGTCGCACTGCTCTGGCTCGGCTGGACGTTCGACGGCACCTGGATCTGGGTGCTGACCATAGTCGCAGCCGTACTCACCTCAACTGCCGTTGCCGTCATCCTGCCGAAGCGCCGCGCCGAATCCGACGCGAGGATGCTCGCCGAGCTCAGCGGCACAGCGAAGCGCACCGCGTAAGGCTCAGGCCGTGAGGCCGAGGGCATCCATTCGTCGGGTGTGTGAAGCGATGATCTCCGTGAACACGGGTTCGAGTCTTGCCTCATCGGAGTCATGGTTGGCGGTCAGGCGGAGCGCGCTGCGCGCCACGAGCATCGTGTCTCCGATAAGTCGCCTGCCCCACATTGCCAAGCGTGACGCCAGTCGCGGGTTCGCGTCGATTTCGCGTGCCAGTTCGGCCACGAGAAGCTCTTCGGCCCAGTCAGCGGAAAGCACCGCGGTCACCCGCTGGGCGGCGTCGCGCTCAAGCCCAGCAGCCACCCGGATGAAAAAGTCGTCGAGGAAACCGGCGGTCACGTAGCACGTCACGAGATTCTCGCACCAGTCGGAGCCGAGAGTGATTCGCTGAAAATTGTCGATTCTGGCGCGATGCGGCTCCATCAGATTCGCCGGGGAATCACCGTGTCGGCGGATCTCCGCAACGAGACCCTCATATTTCAGCACCGCTTTCGCGAGCACCGCACTAATGGATGCCTTGGCCGCGACCGTGGGTGCGGTTGCCACGGCACGACCCAGATTCTCGACGATCATGAGCTGCAAGTAGGCGGCCTCTCCGAGGAATACCCCGAATTCCGGGGTAAGCTCGGCAAGATCGACCTTGGTGGCGGCCACCGTTTCCGACCGTGGTCGCAATTTCGGTGCCTCAACGCGTGCGCGTCCGCGCTGGAACCAATTCACCACGCACCAAGCATAGGTCAGGGCCAATCCGGCCTCCGCCGATAAACTGGCTCCGCATTCATCATCAGACAGGCATATTTGTGACATTCAGCGATCTCGCTGTCGACCAGGACATGGTTGACGCGTTGGCAAGTCAGGGGATCCTCGAACCCTTCCCCATTCAAACTCAGACCATTCCCCTAGGGCTGAGCGGGCAAGACATCATCGGTCAGGCCAAGACCGGAACCGGAAAGACTTTCGGGTTCGGTCTTCCGATCATCCAGCGGCTCGGGCTCGATCCCGCTCCCGGCGTGCAGGCGCTCGTTGTCGTACCGACCCGTGAACTCGCCGTCCAGGTCACCGAAGACCTCGTAGTTGCGACGAGCAACCGGCCCACCACGGTCGTCGCGATCTACGGTGGCAAGGCGTATGAAGGCCAAATAGAGCAATTGAAGGCGGGAGCGCAGATCGTCGTCGGCACGCCCGGTCGTCTGCTCGACCTTGCGAGCCAGCGGTTGCTTTCGCTCGCGAACGTGCGCGAAATGGTGCTCGACGAAGCAGACAAGATGCTCGACCTCGGCTTCCTCGCTGACATCGAGAAGCTATTCGCCCAGACGCCGCCCACGCGCCACACCATGCTGTTCTCGGCCACGATGCCGGGGCCGATCGTCGCCCTCGCCCGTCGGTTCATGAACCGCCCGATCCATATCCGCGCGACCGATCCCGACGAGGGACTCACGCAGGCCAACATCAAGCACGTCGTCTACCGCGCGCACGCTCTCGACAAAGACGAGGTCGTGTCGCGCATCCTCCAAGCCGACGGCCGCGGCAAGACCGTGATCTTCACTCGCACGAAGCGAGCCGCAGCCAAACTCGTCGAAGAGCTGAACGATCGCGGCTTCAACGCTGCGGCCGTGCACGGCGACCTGAACCAGGAACAACGCGAACGCGCCATGGCGGCGTTCAAGGCTGGCAAAAAGGACATCCTCATCGCCACGGATGTCGCTGCTCGCGGTATCGACGTGAACGACGTGACCCACGTGATCAACCACACGATCCCCGAAGATCACGACACCTATTTGCACCGGGCCGGCCGCACCGGTCGCGCGGGAAAGACCGGCATTGCCGTCACCTTCGTCGACTGGGACGACATGCACAAGTGGGCGCACATCAACAAGGCACTCGACATGGGCCAGCCAGAACCGGTGGAGACCTATTCTTCGTCGCCGCACCTCTACGACGAACTGAACATCCCCGTGGGTTCCAAGGGGCGGCTGAAGGCGACGCCGACGCCCCGCGTCGAGCACGAAGCTGCGCACCCGCCGCGTGATCGTGAACGCTCCCGGCAGCGCACGCGCAGCGGCGCGTCGACGACCCGACCGGAGACCCCCTCCGAGCACGCCGAGCACCGCGCCGAAGCGCACCAGGCCGAGGGCGGTGGCACTCACGACGGCAACACGCCAGCCCGACGTCGCACCCGCCGACGCCGCCCGTCTGGCGGGCAGGGCACACCGCCTCCCGCCGCCTGAACGACCGTTTCCGGCGTCAGCCCACGAGGGGGCGGGCGCCCGAACCGGCGGCCAGCAAGCGCTCGAGAACGTCGGGAGCGGTCGTGTTCTCGGCCAACCGATTGGGCTTTCCTGTGCCGTGATAATCGCTTGATCCGGTAACCGCTAGCCCGAACCGCGCCGCGAGTTCGCGTAGCCGCGCCTTGCCGTCTTCCGTGTTGTCCCGATGGTCGATCTCGAGCCCGAACAATCCTGCGTCAACGAGATCGCCGATGATCGCATCGCTCATTACGCGATACCTGCCGTGTGTCGCAGGATGCGCGAGCACCGGCACTCCCCCGGCCGCAACGATCATCTGCACTCCCTCGAGCGGCGACGGTGCGTAGTACTTCTCGTAGTAACCACTCTGCCAGTGCAGGATCGTCGCGAAAGCCGCATCACGCGTGGGCACGTGGCCGCGCACCACCAGTGCGTCGGCGATGTGCGGTCGACCGAGAGTGCCGCCGTCGCTCGACTGCGCAAGCACGTCGTCCCACGTCAATTCGTAGTCAGCTGCGATCCTCGCAACGATCCGCTCAGCACGATGAAAGCGTCCGTCTCGGATGCGCGCGGTTTCCGTCACAATTCTCGAATCGAGCGGATTGAACAAGTAGGCGAGCACGTGCACGCTCGCCGGTCCGAAGTTCGTGCTCAGTTCCATGCCTGGAATGACTGTTATTCCCGTGCCAGCGGCCGCGGCGAAAGCCTCGTTCCAGCCGGCCGTCGAATCGTGGTCGGTGAGCGCTACTGCTCCGAGACCGCCCGCGACGCACGCGGCGACCAGTTCTGTCGGGGATTCTGTACCGTCCGACACGCTGCTGTGTGTGTGCAAATCGATAGGACCGACGACCATTCAGCAATCGTACGACGACGACGATACTAGGCTCACAGGGCAATGGTCGGTCGCATCCTCGCAGCAGTGCTCGTCGTGTCCGTGATGGTCTGCGCCGTCGTCGCGGCCTGGCCCCAATTGTTCTCGCTCCAATCAGCACCGGTCGTCGCACAGGTCGTTTCGCTGCGGGGACTGTGCCTTGCGATTGCACTTGTGGCGGCGGTTGCGCTCTCCCTCATAGCGCTCACTGCGCCGACCGCCCGGCGTCTGTTGGGCAGCATCATCGCCGTTCTTCTCGCCTTTTCCGGCGTCACTGGAGCGGTGCTGCTCACGCGCGGATTCAACTCGACGAACGCGCCGCCCGACGCGGACTCCCTGACGATACTGGAGTGGAACACCCTGGGATCCGCTACCGGCAACGCCGCTGTTGCCGAGCTAGCGATAGCTGAAGGGGCGGATATCGTCGCACTTCCGGAAACGCGCGAGTCGGATGCCCGGGAGATCGCCCGAACGATGACAGCGTCAGGGATGCCGATGCAGGTGCTGGCCGTTGCCTATGACCTGGTATCGGCTGCGCGCACGACGAGTCTGCTCATCAGTGATGACCTCGGGGATTACCAGGTCGATGATGCCGCGGGAGGAACCACGGTGCTGCCCTCTGTCGTCGCCCGGCCCGTCTCCGGCAACGGGCCCACCGTCATCGCCGTGCACGCGGTCTCCCCCATACCCGGAGAGATGATGAACTGGCGCGCTGATCTCGCCTGGCTTCACGAGAGCTGCAGTGGAGAGAACATCATCATGGCCGGAGATTTCAATGCGACCATCGACCACTTCTCCGGCCGCGGTTTTGCGCCGGGCAACTCCTTAGCCGATTGTGCGGACTCCGCGTGGCAGGCCAACGCCGCGGCGGTCGGCACATGGCCGACCTCGATCCCCAGCGTTCTGGGCGCGCCCATCGATCACGTACTGGCGACCCGCAACTGGCGAACCGTGGCTATGCACGTCGTCGAGTCTCTCGACGGCCTCGGCAGCGACCACCGACCCATCGTCGTGCAACTTCGCTCAGAGGGGTAGACACTGGAACCATGGCAGATTCTTCCACCGGGGCGTCTCGCGCCACCGCAAACCGTTCGACGACTCCGGCATCCGACACGTTTCAGGAGTTCATTTCGAGCGGATGGGCCGAGCGAGTCGACACGTCGGCTGAGCAACGCGCACACGCGGAACCCGCTGCCGATCGCCGTGCGCGCATCTCGGCACTGTACCCCGGCAAGCGGCTCATCCTTCCGGCCGGAGCAGCCAAAGTTCGCTCGAACGACACCGACTATCCGTATCGCGCTCACTCCGCTTTCGCACACCTGACCGGATGGGGCACCGACACCGTTCCCGGCAGCGTGCTCGTGATGGAGCCGATGGACTTCGGTGGCGGTCGATTCGGTCATTCCGCCACCGTCTATTTCCGCGAAGCGGCCGGTCGCGACTCCGATGAGTTCTACGCTAACTCCGACATCGGTGAGTTCTGGACGGGGCCGCGACCGTCATTGGCCGCCGTCTCCACCGACCTCGGCATCCCCACGGCTGGCCTCGTTGCGTTCACCGCCGTGCTCGACTCCGTCGACGCCGCTACTCTCGTGGTGCGAGATGCCGATCGCGACGTCACCGATCAGATCGACGGTCGCCGACTGCTCGCGGCCGATACCGAATCCATCGACGCAGACGGGGATGCCGACCTAGCACGAGACCTCGCCGAACTCCGCCTCGTGAAAGATGCGTTCGAGATCGCCGAGATGCGCAAGGCGGTCGCCGCGACAGGCGCAGGATTCGACGACATCGTCGCTGACTTGCCGGCGATCCTCGCCCATCCGCGCGGAGAGCGACTGGTGGAGGGCACCTTCAATCGACGCGCTCGCGCCGAGGGAAACACCGTCGGCTACGACACGATCGCGGCGGCTGGCGCGCACGCGTGCATCCTGCACTGGACACGCAACGACGGCGCAGTTAGGGCGGGCGAGCTCATTCTCATCGACGCTGGGGTCGAACTCGACAGTTATTACACCGCCGACATCACCCGCACGATCCCGGCGAACGGGTCCTTCACCGACGTGCAACGACGCGTCTATGACGCCGTGCTTGAAGCCGCCGACTACGCATTGTCGATCGTCGTGCCCGGAATCCGTTTTCGCGAGATCCACGCAGCGGCGATGAGCGTCATCGCGCGGAAGACGGCCGAATGGGGCTTGCTGCCCGTCAGCCCCGAAGAGTCCCTGAAAGCGGAACTGCAGTATCACCGCCGGTACATGGTGCACGGGACGAGCCACCACCTCGGCATCGACGTGCACGATTGCGCGGGCGCACGCCGAGACCTCTACCTCGACGGAGTTCTCGAACCCGGCATGATATTCACCATCGAACCGGGGCTCTATTTCCAGCCGGATGACGTGACCGTGCCCGAGGAGTACCGCGGAATCGGAGTGCGCATCGAAGACGACATTCTCGTCACCGAGTCGGGCGCAGAGAACCTATCTGCCGCGATCCCACGCACCGCCGACGCGGTTGAAGCGTGGTTACGCCGCTGATTCTCCCAACGCCGAATCCAGGCTCGCGCGTCAGGACTGGTCTGATTCAGGCCGCGCGAGCACATCCTGGGCTTTGGCCGTCAAATCTGGGTCAACGATCACCTGGTAGTTCGACGCCAACACCTGGTGGGTCGAGGTGAAGTCACGATTGCGTCGATTGATGGCGTAGGTGACGATGCCGAACATCATGCCGAAGCCCGCGCCGATGATGGCGGCGGCGAGCACGAAGGCAAAGTTCGCGGTTGTTGAGAACAGAAACAACAGAAGCCCCGCGAAAACACCGAACCACGCTCCGCTGGCGGCGCCCGCGAGCGCTGTCTTTCCATAGGTGAGCTTTCCGGTCACGCGTTCGACCGTTTTGAGATCGTTGCCGACGATCGACACTTGAGCGACGGCGAAATCCGCTTTGGCCAGGCGGTCAACAACTTTCTGCGCTTCGGCGTAGGTCTCGTACGTTCCAAGAACATCGCCGCGGGGCAGGGTGGGCACGAGTTTGCCTCGGCGGAGAAACGGCGATTGGCTCGACATGGGAACATTCTTTCACCACGCGGTATGCGCGGGCTGCGAGCATCCCCGGTCGGCCGTATGCAAGCGGGTACTGTTTTAGCGTGAGCGCCACGCGAGTCTTCGTCGCCCGACTGGTCGGGTCGTCTGTTTTTGACCCCGCTGGCGATCGGGTGGGAAAGGTGCGCGACGTGCTCGTCGTCTACCGACAGAGCGAGCCGCCGCGCGTCGTTGGGCTGGTGATCGAAGTGCCCGGGCGACGGCGGGTGTTTCTTGGAGTCGGCCGAATCACGAGCATGGGGTCCGGTCAGATCATCACGACCGGCGTGATCAACTTGCGTCGGTTCCAGCAGCGGGGCGGCGAAGTTCGAATCGTTGCCGAAATGCTCGGTCGCAAAGTCACCCTCCGCGACGGCTCAGGCGAGGCCACGATCGAAGACGTAGCAGTCGAGGAAGTCGGCCTCGGCGAATGGGAAATCAATCAGGTATTCGTGCGACGGCCGCGCACGAGCGCCGCGCCGTTCGGCAAGGGTCAAGCCTTTGTCACCCGCTGGAGCGACATCGCCGAGAACGCCACCACCGGCGAAGCTCAGTCCGCTGAGCAATTGGTCGCGAGCTACTCCGACCTGCTTCCCGCCGACCTCGCCAGCGCCATGCTCGAGCTTCCCGAAGAGCGAATGCTCGAAGTTGCCGAGGAGCTTCCGGATGACCGGCTGGCGGATGCGCTCGAGGAGATGCCGGAGAGCGACCAGGTCGACCTTCTCAATCACCTCGACGACGCTCGCGCGGCCGATGTGCTCGACCAGATGCAGCCGGACGATGCGGCCGACCTCATCGCCCAACTGAGCGACGAGCGCAGTGAGGCGCTCCTCGAGCTCATGCAGCCGGAAGAAGCAGAAGACGTGCGCTTCTTGCTCTCGTACGAACCGGAGACCGCGGGTGGGCTCATGACGACAGAGCCGATCATCGTTTCGGCCGACGCCACGGTGGCTGAGGGTCTTGCCCTCATCCGCAGGCATGAACTCGCGCCGGCGATCGGCGCGGCGGTGTGCGTCACGCTGCCCCCGTACGAGCCGCCCACCGGGCGCTTCCTCGGCATGGTGCACTTTCAACGGATGCTGCGCTACCCGCCATCGGAGCGGCTCGGCACATTGCTCGACCAGAATCTCGAGCCCGTACCCGCTACCGCGAGCGCCGCGCAGGTGGCTCGCACTCTTGCGAGCTACAACCTCGTGTCACTTCCCGTTGTCGATGAAAATCACCGACTGGTCGGGGTGGTGACGATTGACGACGTGCTCGATTACCTCCTGCCCGACGACTGGCGCAGTGCCGACACCGACGCTGCCAAACCTGGTTTCCCGGCGAATCCGAGCACATCAAGCATCCCGATGAGGCGAAGGAGCGGCCATGGCACGCGGTAATCGCGGCGACTCCCTCGACTCCCCCAAGGGTCGCCGCACCAATTTCGTTCCGCGGTTCACAAGCCGCGATCGCTTCGGTCGATTTACCGAGGCCGTCGCTCGCGCCATGGGCACCCCGTTCTTCTTGCTCGTGCTGTCGGTGTTCGTCGCGGCGTGGATCGTCTATAACGTGGCCGCGCCGGAAGCCTGGCGGTTCGACTCCGCCGCGCTAGGGTTCACCGCTCTGACCCTCATTCTGTCGTTGCAGGCGTCATACGCGGCGCCGCTCATCCTGCTCGCGCAAAACCGCCAGGATGACCGCGACCGCGTTCAAATCGAGCAGGATCGCCAGCGGGCAGAGCGCAATCTCAACGACACCGAATACCTGGCCCGTGAAGTTGTTGCGCTCCGTCTGGCGGTCAGGGATCTCGCATCCAAAGACTTCATCCGTGCAGAACTGCGCTCGTTGCTCGAGGAGCTAGAACGCGATGACCCGAAGGACACGCCGGTTTGACTCACGCCGACGACGTTCGCCGGGCTCTTTCTCGCGTCATCGACCCGGAGATTCGCAAACCAATCACCGAACTCGACATGGTGGGCGAAATTTCCGTCATCGACGGCCACGCGCGAGTCGCGATCACGTTGACGATCGTCGGATGCCCTGCTGCCGCGACGATCGAGCGCGAGGTGCGTGAAACGACCGCATCTGTGCCCGGCATCACCGAAGTAACCGTCGACGTGGGCGTCATGACGAAGGAGCAACGAGCGGCTCTCACCGAACGCTTGCGGGGTGGCCGCGGCCGAGTCCGTCAATTCGGACCGGACTCGCTCACTCGCGTATTCGCTATCACGAGCGGCAAAGGCGGAGTCGGCAAGTCAACGCTCACGGCGAATCTCGCCGCGTCGCTGGCTGCCCGGGGGTTGACCGTCGGTCTGATCGACGCAGACGTCTTCGGATTCTCCATCCCCGGCCTCCTCGGGATCGTGGGGCTGAAGCCAACCCGCGTGGATGACATGATTCTGCCGCCGGTCGCGCACGGAGTGAAGGTCATCTCGATCGGCATGTTCGTCGACCAGCACACCGCGGTTTCCTGGCGCGGACCGATGTTGCACCGCACGATCGAGCAGTTCCTCACCGACGTCTACTTCGGTGATCTGGACGTGCTTCTTCTCGACCTGCCCCCGGGAACCGGCGACATCGCGATCTCGATCGGGCAGTTGTTGCCCCAAGCGGAGGTCATCGTCGTGACCACCCCGCAACCGGCGGCCGCGGATGTCGCCGAGCGCAGCGCCCTTGTAGCCCGGCAGACCGGTCAGCGCGTGATCGGAGTCATCGAGAACATGGCCGGGCTCGCGATGCCCGACGGCACGATACTGACCGTGTTCGGATCGGGAGGTGGTGCAGACACTGCGGCTCGGTTGTCGACGCCCCAGGAGCGAGTGCCCTTGCTAGCGTCCATCCCACTCAGCATCGCGCTCCGCGAGGGCGGCGATCGTGGAGTCCCCATCGTGCTTGACACACCGAAGGACCCCGCGGCTGCCGCAATCTCGGCGATCGCCGAATCGCTTGCGCGGCGAGGTCGCGGCCTCGCCGGTAGGAAGCTGGACTTGGGCGTCTCCTAACCGCTACCTGGTGGGGTGGCGGCGGTAGCCGTCGAGCCAGATCGCACGCACAGTGGTGGCGATCGCCGCGACTGCGAGCGCGAGGAGAAGGCACAGGAGAATTGTCATGTGATCATTCCACCGCCGCCGATGATTTAGATCAAGTACACCATTCTTAACTGACACTGTAGTTTTGCTTCATGGACATGCGCCGCTTGCAACTTCTCCGGGAACTCGCCGAGAGAGGTAGCGTGACCGCGGTGGCGTCGGCGACACATCGCACGCCCTCGGCTGTGTCGCAGCAACTGAAGATCCTGGAACGCGAAGCCGGGGTTCCACTGATGGAACGCTCAGGGCGAGGCGTCGTGCTCACCGGGGCCGGTCGAGCCCTCGCGCGCACCGCAACGGACGTCGCAGTGGCGATGGAACGCACCGAAGCGCTCTGGCGTGAATTCACGGAAGCCCCCATCGGCGAAGTCACGCTGACGACCTTCCCCACCGGCGGCCAGATGCTTCTGCCTGGCTTGCTTACCGCCCTGCAGAATCGGCCCGGCCTGACCCTCGTCACCACCGATCAAGACCCGGTTGTGCCCGATTTTGCCGACTTGACTCCGAATTTCGACATCGTGCTCGCCGATTCCTCCGGCATCCTGTCGACGTGGCGCGACAAGGGACTCACGGTCGTCGCGCTCATGAACGAACCGCTCGACATTGCCTTGCCAGAAACACACCCGCTCGCGTCGAAACGTGCTCTCGCGCCGCACGACCTCATCGGGGAGACATGGGTGGGCGTGCCCCGAGGGTTCCCGTACGACCGCATCCTCGATCAAATTGATGCCGTTACCGGCATACCGTCGACTATCGCGCATCGGTTCCACGACAACGGCATCGTCGAAGCCGTCGTTGCCGCCGGTCACGGGATCGCGATCCTTCCCCGCTACACGACTCGTGCTCACGAGAATGGGCTCGTCACTCGACCCATCACCGGAGTCCGAGCCCGCCGCCAGATCTCGGCACTGATGCGACCCGATCGCGCCGAGCGCCCCTCCGTGCGCTTGGTCATCGATGCTCTTCGCAGCGAGGCGAGCGCCGTGCAAGATCGCAACGCGCAACGCGACCGAGAACGGGCGAGCTAGGTGGCCTCAGCGTCAAAGGGCGCAGAGGCACCCTCGCGCTGGAGGCGCTGGCGCTGCGCATATGCCGATTCACGCACCGGCTTGATCACGGGTGCGGGTTCGTCGTCGATCAGAGCTTCTCGGATGATGCGACGCGGGTCGTATTGTCGCGGATCGAGCTTCTTCCAATCGACATCGTCGAACTCGGGGCCCATCTCTTCCCGCAGTCGCTCCTTGGCACCGGTGGCCATGTCGCGGATGCTGCGCACGAGTCTCGCAAGTTGGCTCGAGTAGTAGGGCAGACGTTCTGGACCAAGCAGAAAGACAGCGATGATCCCCAGGATCAGCAGCTTGTCAAAGGTCAATCCGAACACCCGCCCACAATAACGGCTGTAGCCCGGCACTGGCCGTACGCTGGGTGCGACGAGGAGTAGGAACGTGTCTGAAATCGAATTGAACTGGAAGTTTGCGGAGGAGCTCATCGTCGAGCCCGCGCCCATGGCAGAAGCGCGTACCCATTCGCTGGAATTGGGAATCGAGCCGGTCAGCTCCGCTGTGGGCGCGCAGATCGCCGTGATTGCGGCTGCGACCGGAGCGCTGAACATCGTCGAGATCGGTACCGGCGTTGGCGTCAGCGGACTGTGGCTTCTGCACGGAGCACGACGCGGCATACTCACGTCGATCGATTCCGAATTGGATTACCAGCAGTCGGCGAAGAAATCCTTCTCTGACGCCGGCATCGCCCCCAATCGAGTGCGACTCATTGCCGGTCGCGCGATCGATGTGCTTCCTCGCATGAACGAGTCAAGCTACGACATCGTTCTCGTCGACGCAGACCCGGAGCACGTTATCGAATACGTCGAGCACGGGCTCCGTTTGGTGCGAACGGGTGGATCAGTGCTCGTCACTCACGCGCTGTTCCGCAACCGAGTGGCTGACCCGGCACAGCGCGATGAAATCACGACCAACTTCCGCGTCTTGCTGAACGAGATTGCGCAGTCGGATGCAGTCATCAGTGCATTATCGCCCGTTGGCGACGGCCTGCTGCAGTTGACGAAGCTCGCGGACTAAGCGGGTGCGACGACGCCGGCGAGGGCGTCGTGTAGTTCTTTTGCTTCAGCGTCGTTCACTGAGACGACGAGGCGCCCACCGCCTTCGAGAGGCACACGAACAATGATGAGGCGACCCTCTTTAACAGCCTCCATCGGTCCGTCACCGGTCCTCGGCTTCATGGCTGCCATCTATTGGTCCCCTTTCAGTGGCCTACCCGTTCATTATCGTCTATCCCTCGCTTTTACTGAAAACGAGGGGTCAGCGCCTCGTTCGGTGCCGGGTCACGGCGGCGTCCAGTCCCGGCCGTCGACGAACCATGCGATGTGGATCCAGCCCCACTGACCCGCGATGAACGCGGTGATCATGGCCACGCGGTAGACCATCGACCTCGGTTGCGCGAGCGCGCCGACGAGTGGCGCGAACGGAATGAGTAGCCTGAACGTGCTGGACTGCGGGAAGAAAACCGCGAGAAGGTAGAGGGCATAGCTCGCGGTCCAGAACATCAGGTCGGGCCCGAGTCGTCGCACCCCCGGAGTGAAGAACGCGAGAGCGAAGAGCAGCACCGCGACAGCGAGGGCGAGAGCGCCGATGGGCACTCCCAGCCACCAGTTGGCCCCTTGGATCCAGGGAGTGAACGGCACGAGGTGCTGATAGCCGATATACGGCGCGCGCCACGCGAGCTCGGTGTCGGTGTAGGCGGTGAGGCTTCCGGTCACCGCCCACGCGATAGCCGGCCAAGAAAAGCCGGCGAGTCCGCTTGCTGCGGCGACCGCTAACGCGCCCCAGCGTTCAGCGACGGGGAAGGCATCCCGCCGACGAATAACGAAGCGATAAGCAATATGCATCGCCATCGCGAGGGCGAAGGCTAGCCCACTTGGCCGCGTGAGAGACATCACGACGACCACCGGAACCAGGACCGCGTACTGCCGCCGTAGCAACAACCCGAGGGCGAGGAGGAGCAGCGCGAGATGCATCGACTCGGCATATGCCACCTGAAGGATGGCCGACAGCGGCGCGACGCAGAACAGCGCGACCGCGAACAAGCAGTCCCGCTCGCTGAGCACGAGACGCAAGAGCCAGTGCACGGCGAACGCGGCGCCGAGGGCGCCGAGGATCGACACGGTGACAGCAGCGACCCCGAACGGTGCACCGGTGAGCATCAGCACTCTCACCACCGCCGGATACGCGGGCATGAACGCCCACGCACTTTCCCCCACATGTCCGGAATCCGTTATCGGCAGCTCCGAGGGATAGCCGACCATGGCGATGATGTAGTACCAGTGACCGTCCCACATGCGCGCGAATTCGAGATACGACGGACTCGCTGACGTCCACGGGTTCGCCGGTTGAACCGACGCGTAAGCGAGAAGAAGGGTCGTCGTGACCACGCGGGACGCCAGGAAAATCAGCGCGACGCTGAGCCACCACGGCCATCCTGCTGCGTGCCGCACATGGCGCGCCGCGTGAGCTCGTAACCCGCGCGGTCGTGGAGAGTCGAGCCGAGCGGGAGTCAGCCCCGGGTCAACCACGCTCTCAGCCCGTTCTCGCAGGCCGTGATCTGCTCAACGGCAACGCGCTCATCATCTGCGTGCGCCTTGAGCGGATCGCCAGGGCCGTAATTGACCGCGGGTATGCCGAGGGCCGAGAACCGCGCAACGTCGGTCCATCCGTACTTCGGTCTGGCCTCACCGCCGACCGCAGCGACAAAATGCTGGGCGAGCACGGCGTCAAGGCCAGGGCGAGCACCTTCGGCCTGATCGACCACGGTGAGCTCGAATCCGGGGAACAGCTCTCTGAGGTGTTCGATCGCCTGCGCACTGGTGCGACTCGGCGCGAAACGGTAGTTGACGTGCACCATGGCCTCATCGGGGATGATGTTGCCAGCGATACCTCCGCTGATGCCCACGGCATTCAGCCCCTCGCGGTAGACCAGCCCGTCGACCTCGACGCTGCGGGGCTGATAGGACGCCAGCGTTTCGAGAATCGGGGCGAGGTCGTGGATCGCGTTGTGGCCGACCCACGCGCGCGCCGAGTGAGCACGCTTTCCGAATGCCCGGAGTTCCACGCGAAGATTGCCGTTGCACCCGCCCTCAACGATCGAGTTGCTCGGTTCGCCGAGAATCGCGAAGTCACCGACAAGCAACTCGGGTGCGGCACGCGCGAGTCGACCAAGTCCGTTGAGATCAGCCGATACCTCTTCGTGGTCGTACCAGATCCAGGTCACATCGACGGCAGGATCGGAGAGTTCGATAGCGAGCTTCAGTTGCACGGCGACGCCGGCCTTCATGTCTACCGTCCCGCGACCCCAGAGATACTCCACCCCGTCTACCGATTCGAAGCGAGTCGGCAGGTTCGCGTTGACCGGCACGGTGTCGATGTGGCCAGCAATGACAACGCGCTTGCCTCGGCCGAGATTCGTCTTGGCCACGATCGCGTCGCCATTTCGGATCACCTCGAGGTGCGTCGCGCCTCGGAGCGCGTCGATGATCGCATCGGCGACGGTCGCCTCATCGCCGGAAACCGATTCGATGTCGCAGAGCTGACGGGTGAGCTCGATCGAGGAGGCTGTGGCGTCGAGTCTCGGCATGTCTCGAAGTTTATCGAAGCTAATCTTGGAGCCATGACTTCTCGCGCAGCCTGGGGCTACGGCCTTGTCTCGATCGCCGGCGACGGAACAGTTCTCGACACCTGGTATCCGAAGCCGATGCTCGGTGAGCTCCCACCGGAGCGCGATCGCTACATCGCACCGGCCGAGTTCGAGGCGCTCGTCGGGCAGGACGCCAGGCGCAATGTGACGATCGACTTCCAAACGGTCGACATCGACCTTGATGCCCCCCCAGCATCGACACAGGATGCCTATTTGCGCCTCCACCTTCTCAGCCATCTGCTGGTTGCGCCGAACACCATCAACCTCGAAGGGATATTCGGGCAGCTGCCGATTGTTGCCTGGACCACCGCAGGTCCCGTTCTTCCCGAGGACTACGCTCGCCTCCGCCCGCTACTCACGCGGGCCGGTATCTCGGTGACCGGGATCGACAAATTTCCCCGGCTCGTCGACTACGTTTCCCCCGACCGCGTGCGAATTGCGGACGCCTCGCGGGTGCGCCTTGGTGCCCACCTCGCGCCGGGAACCACGGTCATGCACGAGGGTTTTGTGAACTTCAACGCTGGAACACTCGGCACCTCGATGGTTGAAGGTCGAATCTCCCAGGGGGTCGTCGTGGGTGACGGATCAGACATTGGCGGCGGCGCATCCATCATGGGCACGTTGAGCGGCGGCGGGACCCAACGAGTGAGCATCGGAGAACGCGCGCTCCTGGGCGCCAACTCCGGCATCGGGATCTCGATCGGTGACGACTCCGTTGTCGAAGCGGGGCTCTACGTCACCGCCGGCACCAAGGTCAACGTCCTCGGCTCGGCTGACGGCGGTGTGCGCACGGCCAAGGCGGTGGAACTGAGCGGGATGCCGGGACTGCTGTTCCGGCGCAACTCGCTCACCGGCGCGGTCGAGGTGCTCTCACGCACCGGGCGCGGCATCGAGTTGAACTCGGCCCTGCACGCCTGAATCGGAGCTGATCAGTAAATCGGTGAAACAGGCCTCTAGCCGCACCCCGGTCAGCGCGACGGCCAAGCCCTCTCGGGCTCGCCGATGTACAACTGCTGGGGGCGACCAATCTTGGTCGCCGGGTCTTCATGCATTTCGCGCCAGTGCGCGATCCACCCGGGAAGCCGACCGATCGCGAAGAGCACCGTGAACATGCGGGTGGGGAAGCCCATGGCTTTGTAGATAACGCCCGTGTAGAAATCCACGTTCGGATACAGCCTGCGCTCGATGAAATAGTCGTCGGCCAGGGCCACAGCTTCGAGCTCTTTCGCGATCTCCAACAGGTCGTCTTTCACCCCGAGGGCGGCGAGCACCTCGTCAGCGCTCTGCTTGACCAGGCGTGCACGCGGGTCGAAGTTCTTGTAGACACGGTGACCGAAGCCCATGAGACGCACGCCGGCCTCTTTGTTCTTCACCCGCTCGACGAAGCGCTCGACCCCGTCACCGGAGTCGCGGATCTCGCCGAGCATTTTGAGCACGGCCTCGTTGGCACCACCGTGGAGCGGCCCATACAGCGCGCTGATTCCGGCTGAAATCGAGGAGAACATGTTGGCCTCGGTCGAGCCAACTAGGCGCACCGTCGACGTCGACGCGTTCTGTTCGTGGTCTTCGTGCAGAATGAGCAAGCGTTCGAGCGCCTTGCTGACCACCGGATCGACGTGATAAATCTCGGCCAGATTGCCGAAATTGAGCTTCAAGAAGTTGTCAACGAAGCTCAGCGAGTTGTCTGGATATAAGAACGCCTGCCCGAGCGCCTTCTTGTGGGCATAAGCCGCGATAACCGGAATCTTGGCGAGCATCCGGATCGTCGTCATCTCGACATGCTCCGGGTTTCGCACGTCAGACGAATCTTCGTAGTAGGTCGACAACGCCGAAACCGCGCTGGAGAGCACCGACATCGGATGCGCGGTGTGCGGCAGTGACGAGAAGAAGCGCTTCAGATCTTCGTGCAGGAGCGTGTGACGGCGCACCTTGTCGTCGAACTCGGCGAGTTGGTCTGCGGTCGGCAGCTCCCCGTAGATCAACAACCACGCGACCTCGAGATAAGTGGAGTGCTGGGCGACGTCTTCAATGGCGTAGCCGCGATAACGGAGAATTCCCGCATCGCCATCGATGTAGGTGATCGCACTCTTGGTGGGCGACGTGTTCACGAATCCCGGATCAAGGGTGGTGAAGCCGGTCTTCTTGGTGAAAGTCGAGATATCGATGCCGTCGCGACCGTCGGTGCCCCGCACGATGGGGAAGTCAGCCGTACCTCCCGGAAAGTGCAGTGTGGCCTTCTCGGGGTCCGCAGCTTTATCCTTCACGCGCCCAGCCTATAAGTTCGTGCGCTCGGCCGTCACACCACGCCACGGCGCTTAGTTCAGGCGCTCGACGGCGCCCGCGATCATCGCATCTGTGGCCGTGAGGGCGATTCGGACGTGGTGCGGGGTGCTCGATCCATAGAACGAACCGGGCACGACAAGGAGCCCACGCTCAGCCATCGCCGCCACCGTGTCCCAAGCGTCCTCCCGGCGAGTGGCCCAGAGGTACAGCCCGGCTCGACTGTGATCGATCGTGAAACCTGCGGCCTGCAGAGCTGGAACGAGGCGATCGCGGCGCTTGCGATAGCGCTCACGTTGCTCTCGGACGTGCGCTTCGTCGCCGAGGGCCGCAATCATCGCCGCCTGCACGGGCGCCGGCGGGATGAGGCCCGCATGTTTGCGCACGCCGATCAGCTCCTGGATGAGTTCGGCGTCGCCCGCGACGAATCCGGCACGATAGCCCGCTAGGTTGGATTGCTTACTGAGCGAATACACCGCAAGAACACGTCGGCGATCCGTTCCCACGACGCGCGGGTCGAGAATCGACGGCGAGGGGTCGTCGTTCATCCAGTTCAATTCGGCATAGCATTCGTCGCCCGCGATGACCGCGCCCAGTTCGCGGGCTCGGTTCACGGCCGCCCTCAGTGCCCTGATATCGAGCACCCGCCCGTCGGGGTTGCCGGGCGAGTTGAGCCAGATAAGTCGCGTCCGCTCTGGCCAGCTCGCCGGATCGTCGGCGGCGATAGCCGTCGCCCCGACGATCGCGGCACCAATGGCGTAGGTCGGATAAGCGACGCGTGGATGAACGACAACGTCATCAGAACCCAGCCCGAGCATCATCGGCAACAGCGCGATAAGTTCTTTCGACCCTATCGTCGGCAGCACCTCCTCGGTGCTGAGGTCGGGTACTCCCCTGCGCCTGGCGTGCCAATCCACGATCGCCGCCCTCAACGCCGGGCTGCCGGCCGTTGCGGGATAAGCATGCGCATCGGTCGCCGCGATGAGAGCATCGCGGATCACGTCGGGTGTCGGGTCTACCGGCGATCCGACCGAGAGATCGATGATGCCGCCCGGATGCGCCCGCGCGCGTTCGGCGAACGGCGCCAAGGCATCCCAGGGAAAATCCGGGAGCTTGAGTGACATCAGGGGGCTTGCGGCGGCAGATCCAGAATCACTTGGTGATCTTTGTGGATCACTCCGACCTTGGCGGCCCCGCCGGGTGAGCCGACGTCGTCGAAGAACTCGACATTGGCTTTGTAGTACTCCGCCCACTGGTCGGGCAGGTCGTCTTCGTAGTAGATCGCTTCGACCGGGCAAACGGGTTCACACGCCCCGCAGTCCACGCATTCATCCGGGTGGATGTACAACATGCGGTCGCCCTCGTAAATGCAATCCACGGGGCATTCGTCGATGCAAGCGCGGTCCTTGACATCCACACACGGAAGGGCGATGACGTAAGTCACTCTGGGAGTGATCCTTTCACTGGCGAAGTTCCACCATATCGCTGTTCGGACGGCATCGGCGGACGCCGAGTCACTGGCCAGCCGAGCACAACGAAAGCGATCAGTGTCGGTCCGAAGATCCACGCGTACCCCACCGCACCGGCGGGAACTAGAACAGAACCACCCGGGCTCGGGAGCGAGAGCACTCCGATCGCCACGAGCGCACCGAGCGCGGCCGCGCCGGCGATCCATCGAGTGCCGAAAACCAGCCGCAACCCGAGCATGAGCGCGACCAGGACGAGAAGTCCGATCACGAGTCCGGTGGGCACCGGCACGTCGGCGACGCTCACCGTCGCCTGATGGATGAGCGTGAGTGATGCACCAGCGGCAATTCCCACGAGCAGGGCGATGAACGCCGTGGCGACCTTCGACCCCGCGCTCTGCGCGGCGAAGGGGTGCGCTGGTCGGGGGCGGTCCCGATGCAATCGTCGAAACAGCTCGACCGGCACGATTGGCCGAGGATCCCCGGATGCCAACACGAAGGATCGCTCGCCGAGCACCCGAATCTGGGTGCGATGCGCCGCGAGGGCCGCTCGCTTGCGCGGGAGCACCGGCTCGACATCAACGACGATATCGCCGTGACGGGCGTCGAACACCGGGTCGGCCGGATACGCCTCGACCACCACATAGAACGGCACGCCCATGACGTCAGCTGCTCGCCTGGCGGCGTAGTGGGCTCGGATGTGATCGGGATGTCCAGAGCCGCCGCGATGATCGTAGCTCACGACGGCGGTGGGTTCGATCTCTGCAATGGCTGCGGCGATGTCGGTCGTCACTTCGGCGAAGTCCGCACCCGCGAAGGAATCGGCAGCAGGCAAGTCGAAGACGTCCACCCCCGCGCTACCCCACCGCATGCCCGAATCGGAATAGGCGCGGGGCTGGCGCCCGTGCCAGCGGGCTCCTGGCGCTCCGAGGTAGCGATGGTCGCTCACGCCCAGCGCCTGAAGCGCTTCGGCCAATTCGGCCTCGCGAACGGCGGCAAGGGCCGCGAGATCGCCTTCGAGGTGCGCCAGCTGTGCGCTTATGACCTTGCCGCGCTCGCCCCTCGTGCAGGTCAGAACGGACGCATGAGCGTGATTGTCGACGAGTGTCGCGATCGTGCCGCCCGTGCTGATGGACTCATCATCGGGGTGAGCATGCACGAACAACACGCGCTCGCGCGGTGCGTGCTTCGAGTGGCCTCCGGATGAATCCATGGGACAGGATAATCACAATTCGAGGGCGCTCTGCCGGTAAGGGTTGCCTTAGTTGTCAGGCGGCGGTGCGGGTCACCGTGTAGTTGACGGCGATCCCCTCGTCAGTCTTAGTGACAACAATGGCGACGCCGAGGTCATCCTTACTGAAGCTCACGAATCCGGAGCCGTCGTCGCCAACCATAGACGCTTCCAACTTCGCGAAGCCCGCGTCTGCGAGCTGAGTGGATGCCGCTTGCAGCGCGTTGGCGTCTTTTGTGCCAATCGTGACGTTCCATGCCGACTCACCCTCGACGCTCATTTTCGCACCGAACAGGATTTCGCCGTCGATGACCGGAACGTCGTCGACGGGGAATCCTTCGGGCATGGTCGTGCCGCCGAGGTCGACGTCACCTCCCGTCGCCTGTTCGACGACGCCTTCAACGACTTGGCCCGGGTTGAAACAACCGGACAGCAACGTTCCCATGGCCAAGGCCACGCAGACGCCGAGTACGGCTCGGCGTGATGACCGCGTGTTCATCGGGGGATCTCCCAACGGTTGAGGTGCGGGACTGTGAGCCTCAGCCTACGCCCGCCGCTCCGCAGGGCACTCCGGTCAAGCTGTTTTAGGCGTTCTGCTTCTTCAGTCGCGACACCCGGCGAGCGCGTGCGTTCGAGTCGAGTTCAACTTTGCGGATGCGCACGAACTCCGGCGTCACCTCGACGCACTCGTCTTCGCGAGCGAACTCGAGGCACTCCTCGAGCGTGAGCCGTCGCGACGGCGTCATCCGCTCGAAAGTGTCTGACGTCGACTGACGCATGTTCGTGAGCTGCTTCTCCTTGGTGATGTTCACATCCATATCGTCGGCTCGGGAGTTCTCTCCGACGACCATGCCCTCGTATACCTCCTGGGTCGGCTCGACGAAGAACGACATCCGCTCTTGGAGCGCGACCATCGCGAACGGTGTAGCGACGCCCGCGCGGTCCGCAACGATCGACCCATTGACGCGCGTGACGATCTCCCCGGCCCACGGCTCGTAGCCGTGGGACACCGCGTTCGCAATACCGGCACCGCGCGTGATGGTGAGGAATTCGGTGCGGAACCCGATCAGACCGCGCGAGGGCACGATGAACTCCATGCGTACCCAGCCGGTCCCATGGTTGCTCATGCCATCCATGCGACCCTTGCGTGCGGCGAGGAGCTGCGTGATCGCGCCGAGGTACTCCTCAGGAGCGTCAATCGTCAGGTGTTCGAACGGTTCGTGAACCTTGCCGTCGATCTGCTTCACAACTACCTGTGGCTTGCCAACCGTGAGTTCGAAGCCTTCACGACGCATCTGTTCGACGAGAATCGCGAGGGCCAGTTCACCGCGGCCCTGTACCTCCCACGCATCAGGGCGGCCGATGTCGACGAGCTTGATCGAGACGTTACCCACGAGTTCACGGTCGAGTCGGTCTTTGACCATTCGCGCGGTGAGCTTGTGGCCCTTGATCTTGCCGATGAGCGGGCTCGTGTTCGTGCCGATTGTCATCGAGATAGCGGGGTCATCGACCGTGATGGTCGGCAGCGGGCGCACGTCATTGGGGTCGGCGAGGGTCTCGCCGATCGTAATGTCTTCGATTCCGGCGACCGCGACGATGTCACCGGGGCCAGCGGAGTCTGTCGGGAATCGATCGAGCGCCTTCGTGATGAGCAACTCGGTGATGCGAACGTTGCTGACGGTGCCGTCGTGTTTGACCCAAGCGACGGTCTGCCCTTTCTTGAGCGTGCCGTTGAAAACACGCAGAAGCGCGAGACGCCCGAGGAACGGGCTCGCATCGAGGTTCGTGACGTGCGCCTGCAACGGGTGCGCGTCATCGTACGTTGGCGCAGGAATGTGCTTGAGGATCGCGTCGAAGAGCGGTTCGAGGTCTGGGTTGTCGGGAAGTTCACCGTTTTCAGGCTTGTTCCAACTCGCCGCGCCGTTGCGACCAGACGCGTAGACCACGGGCACGTCGAGGATGGCGTCGAGATCGAGGTCAGGCACGTCATCGGCAAGGTCGCTTGCGAGACCGAGAAGGAGATCTTGACTTTCGCTGACAACCTCGTCGATGCGCGCATCCGGTCGGTCGGTCTTATTGACCAACAGGATGACCGGAAGCTTCGCCTCGAGCGCCTTGCGGAGCACGAAGCGGGTCTGTGGCAGTGGGCCCTCGCTGGCGTCGACGAGCAAGACAACGCCATCCACCATGGACAAGCCGCGCTCAACTTCACCACCGAAGTCAGCGTGACCCGGAGTGTCGATCACGTTGATGATGATCGGTCCGTCCGTCGCGTGCTCGCCCTTGTACGAAATAGCGGTGTTCTTCGCGAGGATCGTGATGCCCTTTTCTCGCTCGAGGTCATTCGAGTCCATGGCGCGATCTTCGAGGTGCGCATGCTCAGCGAAGGAGTTCGTCTGGCGAAGCATGGCGTCGACGAGGGTCGTCTTGCCGTGGTCAACGTGGGCGACGATCGCCACATTGCGCAGATCGGTACGGGTGGCAATAGCCATGAGTCAAGTCCTCGGTTGCTTTGCGCGGCGCCCGCCGGCCGCATTGCGCACCGCAGAGAGGGCAACCGAACGGCGGCGATCAGCCGCGGGATTAGGGATCGTGGGGGCACGCAGAATGTCGTTTCGCGAACCTTGCTTGCC
>JANOYC010000162.1:0-10339 GCA_031428675.1 Microbacteriaceae bacterium
CCGGCGAGAGGCTCGATGATCGTGGGGTCGAGCGGGTCGACCGTGCGCGAGTTGTTCACTCGACGGTCCACCTCGTAGGCGGTGATGGTCGAGGCGACCTCCGCCGACACTCCCCGCAGCATCGCGAGCGTGTGCTCGCGATCTGCGTCGGTGGCGAGATTGACAGGGTTCAACCACTCGTCGTAGGCGTCCAGGGTGAGGAACGCCGGCATCCGGTCGTGTACTTCTCCGGATGCGTCGCGAGCCTCCCTTGTGATGATGGCCGTCGACACAACCCAGCCTGCGCTCTCCTTGCGGGCAGTACATATGCCCGCGGCGGCAAGTAGCGAGTCGCCGTGGATGAAATGCGGCTGCTTGACTTTTTTGCCGTTCTCGTCGACCTCGCTCCACTCGTAATAGCCGCGCATCGGCACTATGCAGCGCGCGCTCGCGAACGCGCCCTTCCAGAGTCCGTTGGTGGCGACGGTCTCGATGCGCGCGTTGAACTGAGGGCGTTTCGACTCACGCATGAAAGACGGGCGGAAGTCCCAGACGGCGGGCTCGATCATCCGCGTGATTTCGCCCGAGCTGGCACCGCGGCGCTCGCGGATGATCGGGGTCACTTCGGTCGGTGCGATCGAATACCGCGGCAACCAATCCTCAAAAGCGTTGCCGTCGGCGACGAATGCCTGGATGAGGTCGTCGGTCTTCTGGTCGAGGGCGAAGCGTCCGCACATGGTTGGTATTGTCCCACCCGCCCGCGAGTTGCTTCATCCCGTGGTTCCCAGCACGCGGGAACCATGAAATGACGCAACTCGGCGCCGCGGTGGGTGGGTGAGTGGGTGGGTGGGCGCTCAGCGACCTGACGTTGCCGTTTGAGCAGGCCGCCGAGGGCTACACGGCAATGGATGAGCGGCGAGCCACCGGCCTCATCGAGGAGGGGGAGCATGCCTAGCAGCAGGATCTGGGGCGCTCGACGAACGGCGCGCGCGAGTCGCGACAATCGCTCCAATCAGCACCAACGCGCCGATCCCCACAGAAATGCCGACCACGCCCGCCAGCATGAGCACTATTGTCGCCAGCCAGAGCGGGCGACGAGTGACCGCGAAGGACACCGCCATTGCGAGCATCCCGAACGCGGTTGCGAGAGCGCCGAGCACATAGACCGGCGTGGCCACCGCGAGGTCAAAGGCGTCCTCCATCCCGTTGGCAATGCCCGCGACGAGGGCCGCCGCCGCCGCAGTGCGGCCGATGACGCGCACCGCCTTGTTCACCACGCTCTCGACGGAAATGACCACCAGCGAGGCAGCCAAGAGCGTGAACGCGAGGCTGTAGGTCCACACCGCGATCCAATCGACGGGCGTCACAGGTTCAAAATAGTCGGGGTGCGCAATCACCTCGAGGAGGGCGCGACCGGTCCAGACCAGGCCGGTGGCGAAATACAGACCGACAACAATGCGATCGCGAACCGACATGTTTCCACCTTCGGATGCTCGACGTGGATGTCCAGATGTACAGCCCCAAGTAGCACTCGCACTGGACTCCCGCCACTGTACTGCGGCTGCGCGCGGGGTGGGGCGCGCATCCAAGAGGGGGGTCCTGCCAGTACATGTCTCAGCAGGATCTCCCGCCGATCGGCGGCACACGGTTGAGTTGCATCATGACCAACACTTCCGTGCACGCCGCCCCCGGCCGAGCAATCAGCCGAACTCCGGCGTCGACCACCCGCCCACAGGGCCGTGCGCTTCCGGCGTTGCTCCTCATGCTGACGGTATTCGGCCCGATCTCGATGGACCTTTACCTCCCGGTGCTGCCGGCACTCACGAGTGAACTGGATGCCGCGACATCCGTCGCACAGCTCACGGTCACGGCTTGTCTCATCGGGCTTGCCATCGGCCAGCTGATTGCCGGCGCCGCATCCGATCGCTTCGGACGCCGCCACGTGCTCCTGATCGGTGTCGCGGCGTTCGTGGTGACGTCGGCGCTGTGCGCGCTGAGCCCCACGGTCGAGGTGCTCATCGCGTCGCGGCTCGTGCAAGGTGTTGCCGGTGGCGTCGGCATCGTGATCGCGCAAGCGGCCGGGCGCGATATCTATTCGGGCGAGGCGCTCATCCGCTTCTACGGACGCCTCACGGTGCTCGCCGGTGTGGCCGCGATCGTTGGCCCGCTTCTCGGTGGTCAGCTCGCAACCGTCACCGATTGGCGAGGCCTGTTTGTCTTTCTCGCGGCTGTCGGGGCCGTGATTCTCGTGGCCGTGGCGACCGGATTCCGCGAGACACTCGCTGTGGAGCACCGCTCGAGGGGAGGACTCGGTGAAACCGGTCGGGCTTATCGCGTCCTGCTCAGCGACCGAGTGTTTCTCGGAGCGGTGCTCATGCAGGGGTTCATCTACGCGGCACTCTTCGCCTATCTCGCCGGCGCGACTTATATACTTCAAGGAGTATACGAACTCAGCCCCCAGCAGTACGCGCTCGCATTCGGCCTCAACTCGGCAGGGTTCGTCGTTTTCGGATTTCTCTCCGGCCGGTACGCGGCCAAACGGAGCGTGCGTGGCGCGCTCGTGATTGGCATCGCCATGGCTTTCGCAGGTGCGCTCGGACTGCTCGCCGCGGGCATCCTGGCTCTGCCGGTCGCCGCCGTCATCGTTTCGCTCCTCATCTTGGTCAGTGGCGCAGCCGTCACGTCACCTCCGGCGACGACCCTCGCTCTGATCGGATACCCACGGATGGCCGGAACCGCGTCGTCGCTACTCGGCATGGTGCGCTTCGGCTTCGGGGCGGTGGCGGCGCCGCTTGTCGGCATGGCTGGCGCGGGCACGTTGCTGCCGCTGGGCATCGTCTCCTTGGTTGCTGTCGTGCTTGCGGTGGTCGCATACGCGGCGCTCGTCGCCCGCCCGGTGCGTGCAGCCTGACACTCCCGATCGAGCAGGCGGCGGAGGGAAACAAGGCTATGGATGAGCGGCGAGTGATCAAGGTGCTTCTCACCTTCTAGGCATACGCCCGTTCGAATCGCTACTCACGAGTAACCCCCGCCCCGAGTTGCCCCCAACCGTGCTTAGTTCGCGCCGGGAACCACAGATTGGGGCAACTCGCGGGGCTGGGCTGACCACGGCTCAGCCCAAAGAATGCGTTCTGCACGTGAATCGAGCGTCCGTGTGCACAATCTAGAGTCGCCGGTACATCACATGCATGCCGACCAGTCCCTGCTGCGGATGCTCAAACGCCTCCGGAATCGTCGCGAGAATCTCGAAACCGAGCGATTGCCACAGTTGCACAGCGACGGTGTTGGTCTCGACAACCGCATTGAACTGCATGGCACGAAATCCGGCATCCCGAGCCGCATCGAGCACATGGTGTGCAAGCGCACGGCCGACACCGCGACCCGTATGCACCGGACTCACCATGAACGAGGCGTTCGCAACGTGCGATCCGCGACCTGGATGATTCGCCACCACCTTCGCGGTTCCGACAATCTCATCACCGTCGACCGCAACGACAGTGAATCCCGGCGGCGTCTGCATCCAGGCCGTGCGCGCATCGGCTTCACCGATGTCTTCGGGATAGGTGTAGGTGTCTCCATCGTCGACGACCCGAGCGAAGATCGACCAAATGGATTCCCAGTCCGCATCCGTCGCTCGTCTGATGGAAATCGCTACTCGTGGCACCGTCATGACAATTCCAAGGCCTCCGCGAGCGCAGACCGCATCACGGCAGGATCGGCCTCAATACCGGTCCACAGCCGGATACCGATGATGCCCTGATTGACGAGCATCCCGAGACCATCGATAGTTCGACAACCACGCTCCGCTGCAGTCGCAAGGAACGCCGTCTGCGGAGGATTCGGAATAACGTCCGCGACGACAAGGTCGGAGCCGAGTGCACCGAGGGAATCGTAATCGAGCGACGGACGTCCGGTCTGCGGCGCCAACCCGATCGAGGTCGCATTGACGAGCAGCCCCGTGCCTGCCGGCACCGTAAACGCACGATCCCACGACTCGAGACGCACTTCGGCGGCAGTGCCGTCGGCAACTACCCGAACAACCTCCGCACCACGTTTCTGATCCCGGTTCACGATCGTGATCCGGCGAGCACCGGCGAGCCCCAGTTCCACAGCGATCGCACGTGCCGCCCCACCCGCACCGAGAATCACGACGTTCTGCCCGACCGGATCCATCGTCTCTCGCGCCGAGGCGAGAAAGCCTTGCCCATCGGTGTTCTCGCCAATGAGGCGACCGTCACGCACGATGACGCAATTAACCGCTCCAATTACGGATGCCGACTCGGCGAGTTCGTCGAGCATCCCGATCACGTCCACTTTGTGGGGGAGCGAGCAATTAAAACCGACCCAACCCATCGCGACGGCGCCCCGCACGGCGTCCGAGAGGTGCTGCGGCGCAACCTCGCAATTCACATAGCGCGCATTGAGCCCCGCGTGACGGTAGGCCGCCTCGACCATCGCGACTGTCGGGTTGTCGCCTGCGGGCGTGGAGAACGATCCAGTAAGCGTGGCGAGGAAGGTCATGCAGTTGTTTCTCTGTGCGATGTGGTTTCGATGCCCATGCATTGAGTGAACACCGCGGATGCTCGGTGCGACGTGCGACGCGCTTCATTCGCGCGACGATCTCGCGCGCGAGTTGCCCCATTCTGTGGTTCCACGTGCGTGGGAACAACGGAACGAGGCAACTCGCGGTGTTGCGGGGCGGGTGTTGCGGGGCGCGTGTTGCGGGGCGCGTGGGTGGGTGCGGCTACGGCGCAGGCACCGGGTCGGCGGCACATGCGGCGGCGGCACTGGCGGCACTGGCGGCACTCGCGCCGTTTGTCGAGACAGCGAGGCGTCTCTCGGGGTCGAGTTTGCTCAGAATCGAGTAGGTCAGCTCGGCGAGGCGGTTGACTCCATCGTCACCGAGACCGTTGAGGATCATGTCGCGCACTGCGCGGTTGTAGAGAGGGTGGCTGTCTGCATATGCCTTCGCGCCAGCAAGAGTGAGCAGGGCGTTGGTTGCGCGGCCGTCCTCCTCGCATGCGGCACGCGCCACGAGACCTTTTCGCTCGAGCCCGGTCACGACTCGCGAGAGTCGGGGGAGCGTCGCGTTGGTGCGGGATGCTAGCGCCGTGAGTCTCAGCCTGCCCGCCTCGGCCTCGTGAAGAGCTTCGAGCAGGGTGAATTCAAAAGAGGTGAGGCCGGTTGTGGCCAGTTCGCGATCCAGCGCGGTGGGTAGTAGTTCCAAGAGCGCGTGAAGGCGCGCGATCGCAACCCGTTCGTCGTAGCGCAACTCGTCCATAACTGTGATTCTACGCAATAGTTGCGCATACAAGCAATCGGTGTTAGTTTCAGGTACAAGTAATCCGCAACCGCGGACCAATACTGAGGAACGATTCCAGAAAGAGAACACTATGACGAGCTTCACGATTATCGGTACCGGCACCATGGGCAGCGCAATTGGCGGCATCCTCACTGCGGGTGGCAGCGACGTTACTCATGTCACTCGCGAGCAGGCCGGCTCCGCGACGTTGACCGGCGACATCGTGATCCTGGCCGTACCGTACCCCGCGGTGGATGACATCATTGCAGCGTACGGTGAGCAACTTCAGGGCAAGACGGTCGTTGACATCACGAACCCGCTGAACTTCGAGACCTTCAACTCCCTTGTAGTCCCAGTCGGCAGCTCGGCGGCGGCGGAAATTCAGGCGAAGCTCCCGGACAGCAATGTTCTCAAGGCTTTCAACACGAACCTCGCCGCGACGCTTTCGACGAAGGAGGTTGGTGGATCGCCGACGACCGTGCTCATCGCCGGAGACGACGCGGACGCCAAGGGCGCGCTCGCAGCCGCAATCACCGCCGGTGGCGTTTCTGCGATCGACGCAGGCTCGCTCGCTCGAGCGCACGAACTCGAGGCCCTCGGCTTCCTGCAGCTCACCCTCGCGGTTGGCGAGAAGATTCAGTGGACCGGCGGTTTCGCCGTAGCCGCGTAACCTAACCACAACGGTGGGGCCGGCAATCCCGGCCCCACCCTCGATCTAGGAGCACCAGAATGACTCGCGCGACGGATGACCGGATACTGAACGCAGCGGATGACCGGATACTGAATGCAGACACGTCAATGGGCGCGGTTACGCTTCGGGTCGGCGACCTGCAGACCATGTCTGACTACTATTCCGCGGCCTTCGCCCTCGAACCGATTGAGGAGCGCGGTCGCGGCCGCGAGGTGCATCGAGTGCTCGGCAGGGGGCATACCCCGTTTGTCCGCTTGGTTTACACCCCGGACTTGCCCGGGGTAGACCCGCGCCAGGCCGGGCTGTTCCACACTGCGTTTCTGTTCGATGATCCGGCAAGCCTCGCGGCGACCGTATACCGGGCCGCACAGGATGCCCGGAGCCGGTTCGTCGGGTCGAGTGACCACCTCGTGAGCGAGGCCTTCTATTTCACCGATCCCGAAGGCAACGGCGTTGAGTTGTACACCGACCGTGATCGCGAGTTGTGGGTTCGTCGCGGCAACGAAATCCAGATGGCCACTCAGTACCTCGATCCCAACGCCTATCTGCAGAACCATCTCACTCAGGAAGCCATCGATGCCGGGCCAACTCGCGCTGGCATGGTAGGTCACGTGCACTTGCAGGTCGGTGATATCGAGACCGCGCGCGCGTTCTATGTGGATGCGCTCGGCTTCGAGACGACACAGGCCGGCTACCCGGGTGCGTTGTTTGCGTCTGCAGGCGGCTACCACCATCACATCGCCATGAACGTCTGGAACAGTCGCGGCTCAGGCCCTCGAGCTGCGACACTCGGGCTCGGCGATGTGTCTATCACCGTCCCAGGGGTCGCGGATCTCGAAGCGCTCACGGCGCGTCTGCGCGCGCGATCGATCCAGTTTTCCGGTGACGGTCGCGCGGTGAGCGTGACGGACCCGTGGGGCACTCACGTCACCGTCGGCCTGCCCGACCTTTCCACTGAGGAGTTGATTGCGCGATGACCACCGGTTTGCGTGATGTTCGCTCGCCCGATTTGCGATGGATGCGGCAGCCCCGGCAGTAGCCGTCTTCCTGCACGGCTATGGTTCCCACGAACGTGATTTGGCCGGACTTGCTCCCGCTTTAGGACTGACATTGCCGTGGGCGTCGCTGCGCGGCCCGATCGAGTTCGGCAACGGTGGGGCTGCCTGGTTTGAGATCACCACGCCCGGTAATCCCGACCCGGAGCCGGTCGCACGAGCGACCGACGCGATCTGGGATTGGGTCGATGCGAATGTTGGAGCGGCCACCCGCGTGGTGCCCATCGGATTCTCGCAGGGTGGGCTCATGGCGAGCCAATTGCTGCGTACCAAACCGGAGCGCGTGCTGGCGCCGGTTGTGCTCGCTGGGTTCGTTTCGGGTGCCGAGCAGCCGGGGGACGAGATCCTCGCTGCCACACGCCCGCGCGTATTCTGGGGCCGCGGTTCGCTCGACCGCGTTATCACTGAGTCTGCCATTCTGCGCACTAGCGACTATCTGCCGAAACACTCGTCGCTTATTGAGCGCATCTATCCTGGCCTCGCTCACGGAGTCTCCGCCGCTCAGTTGGATGACGTGCGCACCTTCCTCGCTGCGGAACTCGGCGCGACGGCCGTGCGGGCATAGCGTTCCGGACGTTGGGCTCGCGCGGGCACTCCAATGCGGGATCGTGTCGCGACCGAATTATTAGAACAAATGTTCGAAACTCGTGGTACAATTGACCATGGCCCCGATCCCCGCAGACACGGCAACAGTCGTCGTGTTGCCGTGCACCGACGGGCTTTGTGACGTGCCTGATGGCACGTTGATCGAGTTGCAACGCCAGGCGGGGGCCGCTCGTCGCAAGGTCGATGCAGTGAACGCCGCGATTGCGGGGGAGATTGCCCGGCGCTCCGATCGCGCCCTGGGACATCAGGGATTCTCGGCTCGTCTCGGTGCCCCGACAGTCGAGGCGGCCATTCAGTCGTTGACTGGCGTCAGTCTGACGGATGCGAAAGCGTTGACCACGGTCGGGGCGGCGCTCGAGGCAGACTTGCCGTGGCTCGCCCCGGTTCTTGACGGTGTTGTCGACGGAACGCTGTCGGTCGCGACCGCGGCGGCGATTACGAAAGGTCTCGGCGTACCGACCGAGAATGTTGCGGCGGACGACTTGCTGGATGCCGCCGCCGAACTGGTCTCGATGGCCACTGACAGCACCCCGGAGAGTGCGGCGAAGTCGGCGCGCATCGTGCGGGAACGGCTGGATGTCGCGTCGATCGCCGATCTCGAATCACACCGTCGCGCCCGCCGGTCGCTGACGTGGTCTGAGCAACCCGACGGCATGACCCGAATGGTCGCCACTCTTGATCCGGAGTCCGCCGCCATCATCACCGGCGCCCTCGATACCGCGATGTCTCCGAGGCGCGGCGCACCACGGTTTGTCGACGAAAGCGAGGTGAGGCGCGCTACCGACCTCGTGGACGATCCGCGCTCAAATGCGCAACTCGCCGTGGATACCCTCGTTGACATCGTGAACCTCGCAACTCGCGCCGCCAACTCTTGCCTTGATCCCAACATCATCTTCGGCGAACGTTCGCCCGCGGTCCGTGTGCACGTGCGGGCCGAAGCGCTCTCCGGAGTTGTCGAGGAGAATGGCGGCCTCGCTTCCGGGGTCGAGGAGAATGGCGGTCTCGCTACCGGGGTCGAGGCGGGTGGGGCATTTATCGAGGGTCAATCCGCATTTGTGAGCGTCACCACGGCCCGCCGCTACATCTGCACGGCCGGCATGTTGCCGGTGATCTTCGACCGTGACGTGAGCATCGATGTCGCATCCACGCGGCGACTGCATTCCACACGGCAACGCATCGCAATTGCAGCTCAGTGGAACGGATGCGCTTGGACCGGCTGCGATCGACCACCCGCGATGACCGAGGTGCACCACATGGACGCATTCAATGGAGAGAACACCACGCTCGCGAATGCGGTGCCTCTCTGCCGGTTCCACCACATGGAACTTCATGCCAATCACTGGAAAATCAGACGCGACCACACCGGCACCTATTGGCTCAGCCCGCCAAAGCCGCCGGGCGGAGTGGTGGCGCCTGATAGGCAGCTTCATTTTAAGAACCCGCTCGTCACATAGACCTGCCGGATTGTATAGACCGACTGAAATCGCGATTGCGACTGCAGCCGAGATTGCGACTGTAGCCGAAATTATCGCAATGGCACGTGTTTTGAGCGAGCGAGCTGCAGGGTCCACACAGCTCCGAGAAAGGCGACGCCGCATCCCACGGCGAAAGCCCACGGGATGCCGGCGGTGTTGGCGACAACGCCCAATGCAATCGGCCCGAATCCCAGACCGAAGTCCATGAAAGCGCTCGCTGTGCCAGAGGCCGCGCCCCGTTCGGAGGGATGTGCAGTGGCGAAGATGGCCGAAAAGAAGGCCGGCGTCGAAAACGACATCCCGACCGCGGTGACCGCAACCCCCGCCAAGAAGCCGACAGCGTTGGGGGAAATGGCCATCACCGCGAGGCCCACCCCAATCGTCGCAAGTGCAGCCGCCGCGAGCGGCAGCACGGGCAGGCGGTCCGGAACTTTCGCAAATGCAATCCGACACACCACGACGACACCGCCAAACAAGAACAAGGCGGCGCTGGTACTGCCGAGCCCAATGTTCTCTGAGTGCAACGCGGAGAACGCGAGAAGGCCGCCCATCGCAACAAGAGATGTGAAAAAGCCGAGCGAGGGTGCAATGGCAGCCCAGTGGATGAGCCGATGCGCGCGGTCACGATCGGGAGGTCGCTCCTTATCGGGCAGAAACACCGCGATGCTGGCGGCCACCACCGTAAGTAAGCCAGCGCCATACCAAGCGGTATCGAAGTTGCCCAGCTCGATGAGCAGTTCGGCGGCGACCGGCCCAAACGCAATCCCGAGGTAGAGCCCGAGAGAGTTGTAGCTGAGCGCCTCGCCCAGGCGCGCTGGCGGAGCGACGTCGGCCAGCATCGCGAAACCGGCCACGAAGAACGCTGCCTCGGCCACACCCTGCAGGAGCCGGAGAATCACAATAAGCCAGAGGGAGTGCGCGAATGGCATCAACACCATGCCCACGCCGCAGGCGAGCGCGCCGAACACCAGTAGCGGACGTCGCCCGAGCGTGTCACAAAGGCGGCCAGCCAGCGGGCGACACAGCAACGCGGCGACGGCGAAAACTCCGAATGCGAGCCCCGCACCGGATGCGTCGGAACCGATCGGGCCGATGACGTAGAGCGGCAGCGTGTAGATTGCGACACCGATTGCCGCAAAGTAGGCGAAGTCGGCAATGCCAAGCCCGATGAACGCGGGGGTGAGCAGCCGTTCGCTCGGCGGAGGCATGTTCCCAAACTAGTGGGCTGCTT
>JANOYC010000163.1:0-2294 GCA_031428675.1 Microbacteriaceae bacterium
ATTCACCGACGCGAATGACCGTGAAGCCTGCCTCGACCATCAGGTCGAGGTCGACATCCAATCGGGGTGTCGGCTGGTACTCGTGGTAGTACGCCGCCCCGAAAAGAATTCCGGGCGCGGTGGCCATCATGAGACCGCGCCAGCCTGTTCGTCTTGCTGACGCTGGATTTCGAGGATGCGGCGACGCTCGGCACGACGCGTCTCCTGCGCAACGGGGTCGGGCACCGGTGCGGCATAGAACAAGCGCTGCGTATAGGGGTGTTCCGGGCGTGACGTCACCTGGTCGCCATCTCCCCACTCGACAATCTCGCCGTGGTACATGACCGCAACGCGGTGGCTCAAGTGGCGGACAACGGCAAGGTCGTGGGAGACAAAGAGATAGGCGACGCCGGTGCGTTCCTGGATTTCTTTGAACAGCTCGAGCACACGTGCCTGAGTCGAGAGGTCGAGCGCCGACACCGGCTCGTCACACACGATGAGCCGCGGTTCGAGAGCGAGAGCGCGGGCGATCGCGATGCGCTGGCGCTGGCCTCCGGAGAACTCGCGCGGGAGTCGATCGGCCGAACTTGCCGGCAGACCGACCTGCTCGAGCAAGTGGCGCACGCGCGCCACTGCGTCCTTGGCTGGGATGTTCCGCACGGTGAGCGGCTCCGACAGGATCTGCTGGATAGTGAGCGATGGATTCAACGACGTATACGGGTCTTGGAATACAACCTGGATGTCGCTCGAGAGTGCCCGCCGTTCGCGCCGGTTCGCCCTGCTGATGTCACGGCCGTTGAACTCGATCCTGCCACCGGTTACCGGAGCCAGCCCGAGAACCGCGCGACCCAGGGTGGTCTTGCCCGATCCGGATTCCCCGACAAGCCCGACAGTTTCGCCCGCACGAATGTCCAGCGACACGCCCTTTAACGCTCGGAATGGTGGCTTGCGGAATCCCTTGATCGGATATTCGACGACGACGTCTTTCACGTCGAGCAGGATGTCGTTCATAGTGCGCCTCCAGTCGTTGCGGTGCTGACGAGCGGGCCGCGGGCTTCGCCCTCTTCGAGAATCGCCTCGAACAGTGCTTTCGTGTACTCGTGTCGTGGTCCGGCGAAGAGCGAACGAACCGGTCCGGTCTCGACGATGCGACCGTCGCGCATGACCGAGACACGGTCACACAGATCGGCGACGACGCCGAAGTTGTGCGTGACGAGAATCACGCCCATGTGCATTTCCGCTTGCAGCTCACGCAGCAGATCCAGAACCTCGGCCTGCACGGTGACGTCGAGCGCCGTGGTCGGCTCGTCCGCAATGAGCAGATCGGGATCGCACGACACCGCCCCGGCGATCAGAACGCGCTGCGCCATGCCACCCGAGACTTCGTGGGGGTAGGCGGCGAACGTTCGCTTCGGATTCGGGATGCCCACCCGGGCGAGCAACGCGAGTGCGCGCTCGGTTGCGGCCTTTTTCGACAAGCCGAGGCAGATCCGCATCGGCTCGACGAGTTGGCTTCCGATCGTGAACGACGCATCGAGGTTCGACATTGGCTCCTGGGGGATGTAGGCGATCTTGCGCCCCCGCAGCTTGGTCATCTCCTTCTCTGTTGCGTGCGCGAGATCCTTGCCTTCGAAGTGAATCGCACCGCCGGTGATCCGCCCGCCCTGAGGCAGGAGGCGAAGCACCGACCACGCGGTCTGCGTCTTGCCTGAGCCCGATTCACCGATCAGTCCGTGCACCTCGCCGCGTCGCACGACGAGCGAGACATCGTGGACGACGGTTTTCACCGATCCGTCTGGCTGGTCATAGCCAACGCGCAGCGATTCGATGCGCAATAGCTCCTCGCCGGTCTTGTCGGCGGCCGAATCCTCGTGGCGCACGGTCGCCTCTCCGGCGACCACCTCGCCCACCGCGGCGGCTCCGCGACGTCGGCGTTTGCCGTGACCGCCGGAGCGCTCGAGTTCGTCGCGCATCGCATTGGCGAGCAAGGTGAGCGCGATGCTCGTGAGCGCGATCGCGAGGCTCGGCCACAGCATCAGGAACGGCGCGCGGTAGATGTTGCCAAATCCGTCGTTGAGCATGCTGCCCCAGGTGGGGATGCTCAAGTCGCCGAGGCCCAGGAACTCGAGCCCAGCTTGGATGGCGATTGCGATTCCGCCGACCATCGCTGCTTGGATGATCGCTGGCGCCCGCACCACGGTGAGGATGTGCCGCCCGATGATGCGGGCGTCGCTCAGCCCTGACACTCGTGCCGCGTCGACGTAGAGCTCGTTGCGCACGCCGGTCACCGAGGCGTATACGAGTCGGTAGAAGGC
>JANOYC010000164.1:0-13597 GCA_031428675.1 Microbacteriaceae bacterium
GTACGGTCAGTCGTGGGGTCTCGAAGAGCGGTAGCTAGGCTGGCGACATGACGGATGCAGCAGCGCAAGTCGAAGCGGCGAAGAAGGCTCTGGCAGAAGCGCAGGCTGCGCTCGCGGCCGCCGAACGTGATGCCTCACGGCATGAGACGCCGAGCGGCGACGGACCGCTGAACGGCGACGGTCCGCTGAACGCGGCCCAAGTCGCCGCGATCCGCGACGGCTACAGCTTCGCGGCACCCGCGCTGGAAATGGGCGCTCTCGTCAACGGCACGGCTCTCGCCGACGTGCCCGTGCGCATCCCGATCGCTATGGTCAACCGGCACGGACTCGTTGCCGGGGCCACCGGAACGGGCAAGACGAAGACGCTGCAGGTGCTTGCCGAGCAATTGAGCGCCCACGGCGTGCCGGTCTTCGCCGCCGATATCAAAGGTGACCTATCGGGGATCGCGAGCCCTGGCATCCCTAATGAGAAGCTGCTCGCGCGCAGCCGGGGAATCGGGCAAGACTGGACGCCCGCGGCATCCCCGACCGAGTATTACTCGCTCGGGGGCACGGGCGTCGGCGTGCCGATTCGCGCGACGGTGTCGAGTTTCGGGCCGTTGCTCTTGTCGAAGGTGCTGGGCCTGAACGACACCCAGGAATCGAGCCTCGGACTGGTGTTCCACTACGCAGACCAAGCCGGGCTGCCGCTGCTCGACCTGTCCGACCTCCGCGCCGTGCTCACCTTCTTGGTCAGCGACGAGGGCAAGAGTGAACTCGAACAACTCGGTGGTCTGGCGAAAGTGACGGCCGGGGTCATCCTGAGAGAACTCATCACCTTCGCCAGCCAAGGGGCCGACGTGTTCTTCGGTGAACCCGAACTGGACACGGCGCAATTCCTCCGCGTCGATGCGGAGGGTCGAGGAATGGTAAGCCTGCTGGAGATTCCGGGAGTCGCCGATCGACCGGCGCTGTTCTCGACGTTTCTCATGTGGCTGCTCGCCGACCTCTTCAACGACCTCCCCGAAGTGGGCGACATCGAGAAGCCGAAGCTCGTGTTCTTCTTCGACGAGGCGCACTTGCTGTTCAAGAATGCGTCGGCGGATTTCATCGGGTCGATCACGCAGACGGTGCGGCTGATTCGGTCCAAGGGAGTAGGGATCTTCTTCGTCACGCAGACGCCGAAAGACGTGCCGAACGACGTCTTGGCGCAGATTGGTAGTCGCATCCAGCACCAGTTAAGAGCGCACACGCCGGATGACGCCAAAGCGCTGAGAGCGACCGTGTCGACCTATCCGACCTCCGGTTACGACCTCGGCGAGGTGCTGACCACGCTGAGTATCGGTGAGGCGATTGTGACGGTGATGAACGAGAAAGGTGCGCCCAGCCCCGTGGCGTGGACGCGCTTGCGCGCTCCGCAGGGGTCTATGTCGCCGACGCCCGAGCCGGCCATGCGGGCGACCGTCGCGGCATCCCCATTGCTCGCGCTCTATGGCACGGAGATCGATAGGGATTCGGCTCGAGAGATGCTCGCGCAGCGCATGAACGCCGCGACGAGAGCGCGAGATGAAGCGGTGGCGGCCGCCGAGCGTGAAGAGGCCGGGCGTGAGTCAGAGGCGGCGTATGAGAAGGCGCGTCGTGAACAGGAACGCTCTCCGGGGCGGTCGACGACCTCGAGCGGCGGACGTTCGCGCCCGACAACCACGTCAACGCGCCGCCGCACGCCGGTGGCCTCGCCGAATCCGATCGGCGACATCCTCGGTTCGCGTGCGGGGCAAACCGTCGTGCGCGAGGTGCTGCGCGGCATCTTCGGCACCCTCAAGCGCCGCTGACCCCGCCCCCTCCGTCGAGTGAGCAGTTTCTGCTCTTAAACTCGCGCTATACGAGCCGAAACTGCTCACTCGACGGAAGGGGGCGGGGTCAGGCGCGGGAGGAGACGACATTCATGATGCCAACCGCCATCGCGATTCCGGCCATCAGCGCAACGCCAGAGCCGGCAACGATCGCCCGGCGCGATTGGAACCAGTACCGCGCCGTGGGGAACTCCTCGAAAAACTCTTGCTGACTCATGGGGGTCTGCAGTCGCACGACCCGCGCTCGGCACGCCAGCGCGATCTCTTCCACGGCCGCTTTGGTCCAGAACTGCCCGCGCATCCGGAACAGACGCTTCCCGTCCGAGTCGAGGGCAAGCAATTGCCGTACGGTCTCGACCGATTGGGTCTGGTAGGTCTTCGCGATCACCACCTGCGAAATGTCGTCGATCGAGATCGTCGAATGCAACCGAAACATGTGGCGCTCGATGATCTGATCGCCGCGAATGATGAACGACAAGCGCTGATAACGCACGTAGATGAAGGCGCAAATTCCGACGAATACACCGTGCGCCACGACGATCGGCGCAATCGTGCCGTTCTCTGCCGCAAGCCAGTACAGCACCCCGAACAGCACCACAGAGACGAAGAAGAACGAGAGCAAGCCCGCGGAGTGCAGCGATCTGCGCGGGCGCACGACGGTTACCGGCGCAGTCGACACACGATCCACGGTCACGGCACTCCCCCCAGAGATCTCCGGTCCCCGACGGGATCGGCATGGCGGAGGATGGGGGATTCGAACCCCCGAGGGCTTGCACCCAACACGCTTTCCAAGCGTGCGCCATAGGCCACTAGGCGAATCCTCCAGACACGTGGCGCTCCGACAGTGCAGCGTCAACTTCGACATATCCTACCCACATCGTGCAAGCGCCCGTCCGCCCCAGAGCAGGGGACTGAGTCGGTTATGCTTGATCCGGCTCCTCGCGTGGCGCCATCCAGGCCAACTCCCCCAGGACGGAAACGAAGCAAGGGTAACCGGGCTCTGGCGGGTGCGCGAGGGGTCCTTTTTATGTGTGGGGCTTGCCAGCCTCGCCCCCTAGGCTGACACCGTGGCGCGCAGCATCTACATCACCTCCGCTGAAGGGCATTCCGGAAAGTCATCGGTCGCTCTTGGCGTGCTCGATACGCTCTCCCGAGAGATCGACAAAGTCGGCGTGTTTCGCCCGATCGCCCGATCGACCAGCGAACCCGATTACGTTCTCGAGGTGCTCCTCGCCCACGACGGCGTGCCCCTCGACTACGACGAATGCGTCGGCGTGACATATGACGAAGTGCACGCGAATCCGGATGCGGCCCTGACCCGCATCATCGAGCGGTACAAGGCCGTCGAAGCCAAATGCGGGGCCGTGGTCGTTGTTGGCAGCGACTACACGGACGTCGCGAGTCCTACAGAGCTGGGCTACAACGCGAGGATTGCCGCGAACCTCGGTGCGCCGGTGCTTCTTGTGCTCACCGGGCGCACGTCCGACCTGTCCCGCGCCCGCACTCCCGACGAGATGCGCCAGATCGCGGAGCTCAGCGTTCCCGAGCTGGAACAAGGCCATGCAGAGCTACTCGCTATCGTGTCGAACCGTTCCGACAGCGAGCGCCTCGACGAGATTGAAACGGCCATTGGGAACGCTCGTGGTGCCGAGAACGTGCCGATTTGGGCCATCCCGGAGGATCCGTTCATGGTTGCGCCGACCGTGAGAGAACTCATGGACGCCGTCGATGGTCAGGTGCTCCGCGGGGAAGACGAGCTTCTCGATCGTGAGGCGATCGGCGCGCTCATCGCGGGCATGTCCGTCGAGAACGTATTGCCTCGGTTGACCGAGGGCGCCGTCGTGATTGTCCCGGGCGACCGCAGCGAGACGATCCTGGCGATATTGGCCGCACACGCATCCGATAACTTTCCGTCTCTTGCCGCGCTGGTGCTGAACGGCGGGTTCAACCTGGCGCCGTCGATCATGCAACTCATCGATGGCCTCGATCACTCGCTGCCGCTCGTCGTGACGCCCTACGACACCTACCCGACCGCACAGCGCATCGTGCAGACACGCGGCCGACTGACCGCAAGTTCCCAGCGCAAGGTCGATACCGCGCTGGCACTTTTCGACAAGCACGTGGATGCGCGTGTTCTGTTCGACGCGTTGAGCGCTCAGCGCTCGGGGGCGGTAACCCCGCTCATGTTCGAATACGCGTTGCTTGAGCGGGCCCGGTCCCAGCGCAAGCGCATCGTCCTTCCCGAGGGAAGCGATGACCGTATTCTCCGTGCGGCGGCCACCTTACTGGCACGGAATGTCGTCGATCTCACGATCCTCGGTGACGAGGGCGAAATCCGGGCGAGAGCGGCCGGACTTGGTCTCGACCTGTCCTTGGCGGCGGTCACGAGCCCGACCGACTCCGAGCTGGTCGGCCGGTTTGCTGCAGAGTATGCGCGCATCCGGGCACATAAGGGTATGACCGAGGATGCCGCGCGCGACATTGTCACGGACGTCTCCTATTTCGGCACCATGATGGTTCATCTGGGGCTCGCCGATGGAATGGTTTCCGGCGCAGCGCACACCACCGCACACACCATCCGGCCGGGGTTCGAGATCATCAAGACCAAGCCGGACGTCGGCATCGTGTCGAGCGTATTCCTGATGCTGTTGCAAGACCGGGTGCTCGTCTATGGCGACTGCGCCGTCGTACCCGACCCGACCGCCGACCAGCTCGCCGACATCGCGGTCACCTCTGCAGCCACGGCGGCACAATTCGGCATTGAGCCGAGGGTCGCAATGCTCTCGTACTCAACGGGCGAATCGGGCTCGGGCGCCGACGTCGAAAAGGTGCGGGCAGCGACGAAGATCGTGCGCGAACGGCGCCCCGACCTCGCCGTCGAGGGCCCCATCCAATACGACGCGGCCGCGGATATTGCCGTCGCTGAGGCGAAGATGCCTGGTTCCGCTGTCGCGGGTCGCGCGACCGTGTTTATATTCCCTGACTTGAATACAGGCAACAACACCTACAAGGCAGTGCAGCGCAGCGCGGGTGCGGTCGCGGTGGGGCCGGTGTTGCAGGGGCTGAATCGACCGGTCAACGACCTGTCCCGGGGTGCGCTGGTTCGTGACATCGTCAACACGGTGGCCATCACCGCCGTCCAAGCGCAGCAATCGGATGCCCCGGTAGCCGCGGCGATCACGACAGGGGAGCAGGCATGACTACCGCGCTTGTCATCAACAGCGGCTCGTCGTCGCTGAAGTATCAGCTGATCGCAGTCGCAGAATCTGGATCGTCAATCGCCGAGCGCACTCTAGCGTCGGGGATGATCGACCGCATTGGCGAAGCAATAAGCGTCGCGAAGCATTCAACGAGTGCCGACACGTTTGAGACCGAGCGGTCGGTCGCCGATCACACCGAAGCGCTAGCGGTTGTGCGCGACGCGTTCGCCACGTGGGGCCCCGACCTCAGCGATGCACCCCCCGGTGTGATCGGGCACCGAGTGGTGCACGGCGGCAACGAGTTCTCCTCCGCGGCTCTCGTGACGGACGACGTGATTCACAGCATCGAACGATTGTCTGCCCTCGCACCGTTGCATAACCCCGCCAATCTCGAGGGCATTCGTGCGGCGGGGAAAGCGTTCCCTGGCGTGCCGCAGGTCGCGGTGTTCGACACGGCGTTTCATCAGACGTTGCCGGCACACGCCTACACCTACGCGATCGACGCGGAGCTCGCTGCCGCGCACAATATACGGCGTTACGGATTCCACGGCACGAGCCACAAGTACGTCGCCGGGCAGACGGCGAAGTTTCTCGGCAAACCGGTCGAAGAACTTCGGATGATCGTGTTGCACTTGGGAAACGGCGCGTCGGCGACCGCCGTGTCTGCCGGTAGATCAGTGGACACATCGATGGGCCTCACTCCGCTGGAAGGCCTCGTGATGGGAACGCGGTCGGGTGACATCGATCCGGCACTGCTGTTCCATCTCCACCGCGAGGCAGGCCTCGACATCGGCGAGCTCGACACGCTCCTCAATCGACGCAGCGGTCTGCTCGGCCTCACTGGCACCGGCGACATGCGAGACGTCCAGAACGCTGCCGAAGCGGGAGACGAGCGGGCGGTGGCCGCCCTCGATGTGTGGGCGCACCGCATCCGTCATTACATCGGCGCCTACATAGCCGAACTTGGCGGACTCGACGCGCTCGTTTTCACCGCCGGGGTCGGTGAGAACAACGCACGTCTGCGCGCTCGGGCGGTGGCCGGTCTGGAATTTCTTGGTCTCGAGATCGATGCGACCCGCAATGAACACGCATCTCGCGAGGAGCGAGCGGTGTCGCCGATCGGCGCTCGCGTGGCGGTACTGGTGGTGCCGACGAACGAGGAGTTGGAGATCGCTCGCCAGTCGATATCAGTCGTCGAGACTACGCTGTAGGGGTGGTCACCGCCCTCTACCGCCGCTATCGGCCCGAGACTTTTGCCGAGCTCATTGGCCAGTCTCACGTAACCGATCCGCTGCGCACGGCGCTTCGAACTGACCGGGTGAACCACGCCTATCTGTTCAGCGGTCCCCGCGGCTGCGGCAAAACGACCTCGGCCCGAATACTGGCGCGCTGCCTCAATTGCGTCGCCGGACCGACCGATACTCCCTGCGGTGTGTGTCCGAGTTGCGTGGAGCTCTCCCGCGACGGCGGCGGGTCGCTCGACGTCGTTGAGATCGATGCCGCGAGCCATAACGGCGTAGACGACGCGCGAGATCTGAGAGAGCGGGCCGTCTTCGCGCCCGCGCGCGATCGGTTCAAGATTTTCATCCTCGATGAGGCGCACATGGTGACGCCGCAGGGCTTCAATGCACTACTCAAGATCGTCGAAGAGCCACCCGAGCACGTGAAGTTCATTTTCGCGACGACCGAGCCAGACAAAGTGATCGGCACGATTCGTTCGCGCACCCATCACTATCCATTTCGGCTCGTGCCGCCCGCGCAAATGCTCGACTACGTACAGCAACTGTGCGACAGCGAGGGCGTGCGGGTCGACGGCGGAGTCCTCCCTCTCGTGGTGCGCGCGGGCGGCGGCTCTGTTCGCGACACTCTGTCACTGCTCGACCAGCTCATCGCCGGGTCCGTCGGTGCGCACGTCGACTACGAGCGGGCCGTCGCGCTCCTCGGTTATACACACGCGGCACTCCTCGACGACGTGGTCGAGGCCTTGGGCGCTGCTGATGCCAACGGAGTCTTCGCGTCGATAGACCGTGTCATCCAAACCGGGCAGGATCCACGTCGTTTCGTCGAGGATCTTCTCGAACGGTTGCGCGATCTGATCATCATTGCGGCTACGCATGATCGCGCTTCGGCGGTGCTCCGTGGCATCCCGACCGATGAGATTGAGCGGATGTCGAAGCAAGCGACTGCGTTCGGCCAGGCGGAGCTCTCCCGCACCGCCGACATCGTGAACGACGCACTCACCGAGATGACGGGCGCGACATCGCCGCGGCTGCATTTGGAACTCATGGCGGCTCGTATTCTTGTTCCGGCATCCGATGACGCCGCTCGGGGCGCGCTGGTTCGGGTCGAGCGAATAGAGCGTCGCCTCGGCGTCGCTGACGCGTCGAATGGTGCGCCTGCGGTGCGCGCGTCGGCACCGGTGCCCGCGCTCGCTCCCGAGCCCGAACCGGCGTCCGAACCGGCGCTCGCGTCGCGGGGGGCAGGTCCAGCGGAGCCGGGTGAGCCGGCTTGGGCTCTTGAACCTGAGGAAGCTCCGGCGCCGGAGCCGGAGCCGGCCGTTGCATCGGTGACACTGCACCAGATGCGTGCCGCGTGGCCGCAGATCCTCGACGTAGTGCAGCGTGCGCGCCGTAGCGCTTGGATGGTCGTTTACGCATCCGAAGCGCGCGCACTCGATGGCGACGTGCTCACTCTCCTTTTCGCGAGCGACAGCGACGTGCAGAACTTCAAGCAACCCCATGTCGCCAATGACGGTGTGAGCGAGGTCTTGCGGCGCGCGATTATCGAGGTGCTGGGCATCCGGGTGAAGTTCATTGCCCGCGTGGATGCACGAGCAGTCTCCGCGCCCGCGACGCAGCTCGCGGACGCAGACACTCCGCCCGCCCCCCCGCTCGGGGCGTCGGCCGTCGCGCCGTCTTCTGGCGGCTGGGCGGTCGCGGCGATTCCGCGCAGCGATGCCGACGCGAAGACGCCGACCGATGCGCCCAGCAGAACAATCAGTGACCCTGCGGCGACATCGAATGCCGCGGCATCACCGCCGAAGGCCAACGGAAAAGAGCGCTACGGCGAATCCGTGGTCCGCGAGATTCTGGGAGCGAGTTTCATCGAAGAGCAGACGATAGCCCCGCGCGTGGCACCCGTGCCTCGAGTCGAGTAACCGATGTACGAAGGTATCGTGCAGGAGCTCATCGACGAGTTGGGGCGGCTGCCGGGCATCGGGCCGAAATCGGCGCAACGTATCGCGTTCCACATCGTGCAGACCCAGAACTTCGACGTCTCACGGCTCGCAGAAATCCTCCACGATGTGCGAGACAAGGTTCGCTTCTGTGAGGTCTGCGGCAATGTCGCCGAGCAGGCAACGTGCAATATCTGTCGCGATCCTCGTCGGTCTCCCGCCACAATCTGCGTCGTCGAAGAGGCGAAAGACATCGTAGCGATCGAGCGAACTCGCGAGTTCCGTGGCCTGTATCACGTGCTGGGTGGCGCGATCAGTCCCATCGACGGCCGAGGGCCGGACGACCTGCACATCAAAGAACTCGTGACGCGCATCGGCGACCCGACGGTCACCGAGGTCATCATCGCCACAAATCCGAACCTCGAGGGCGAGGCCACGGCGAGCTACCTCACGCGGCTTCTTGTGCAACCGAACCTGCGCGTCACGCGCCTTGCGTCGGGGTTACCCGTTGGTGGTGATCTCGAATACGCCGACGAAGTCACACTCGGTCGCGCGTTCGAAGGACGTCGCCCGGTCGAATAGCGCACGGCGGCACGGGCGTGGCGCACGACCGGTAGAATTTCCAGCGGCCCAGCGTCAATGCCGACATTCCACAGAAACATCAGGAGTACCGAGTGAGCTTGATCGTGCAGAAGTACGGCGGATCATCCGTCGCCGATGCCGAAAGCATCAAGCGCGTTGCGAAGCGCATCGTTGAAACTCGCAAGGCGGGTCACGAGGTTGTCGTTGTCGTGTCCGCGATGGGCGATACGACAGATGAACTCATGGACCTCGCCAACGAGGTGGTGCCGATGCCAAGCGGGCGTGAGCTCGACATGCTTCTCACCGCGGGCGAGCGCATCAGCATGGCGCTGGTCGCAATGTCGATCAAGAGCCTCGGTGTCGACGCCCGCAGCTATACCGGCAGCCAAGCCGGAATGATCACGGATGCGCAGCACGGTGCCGCTCGCATCGTCGACGTTACTCCCCGCCGCATCCGCGAAGCTCTCGATGAGGGTGCGATCGCTATCGTGGCAGGCTTCCAGGGCTTCAACCGCGGAACCGGCGACATCACCACGCTCGGTCGGGGCGGATCAGACACGACCGCGGTCGCGCTCGCCGCAGCGCTTGACGCCGAAGTGTGTGAGATCTACACCGATGTCGACGGCATCTTCACCGCTGACCCCCGAGTCGTGAAGTCCGCGACGAAGATCGACCGAATCACGAGCGAAGAGATGCTCGAACTCGCCGCGGCCGGATCAAAGGTGCTGTATATTCGAGCGGTCGAATACGCACGTCGGCACGGGGTCACACTGCACGTGCGTTCCTCATTCAACAACAACGAGGGAACCCTCGTCATCAATCCACAAGAGGGAGACAGCAACGTGGAAGAGCCACTGATCGCGGGAGTTGCCGCCGACCTCAGCGAAGCCAAGATCACCGTAGCAGGTGTACCCGACGTTCCGGGCAAGGCTGCTCAGATCTTCACGATCGTCGCCAAGAGCAATGCGAACATCGACATGATCGTGCAGAACGTGTCGGCGGCGTCGACGGGGCGCACCGACATCTCCTTCACGCTGCCGAAGTCCGACGGCGCGGCTGCACTCGCCGCCCTCGAGCAGGCACGTGGTGACGTCGGGTTCGAGGCGCTGATTTACGACGACCAGATCGGCAAGCTCGCCCTCGTTGGCGCTGGCATGCGCACGAACGCGGGGGTATCCGCCAAGCTTTTCACCGCACTGTTCGAGGCGGGTATCAACATCGAGATGATCTCGACGAGTGAAATCCGCATCTCCGTCGTCACGCGCGCAGACACGCTCAACGAGGCGGTGCGGGTTGTGCACTCCGCATTCGACCTCGACGGCGAGGCGGAGGCGGTCGTCCACGGTGGCACCGGCCGCTAACCCCCTCCCCGTCGAATGAGCACTTTCTGCTGTCATTCGTCGCCCATTACGACAGAAACTGCTCACTCGGCGGAGGGGCAGGGGATGGTTAGGATGATCGGATGAGTTCCACACAGGGTGTTCGAATCGGCGTTGTTGGTGCTACCGGGCAAGTGGGCGCGGTCGTGCGCCGACTCCTCGAAGAGCGCAACTTTCCGGTTGCGGAGATTCGGTTCTTCGCATCCGCTCGGAGCGCGGGCACGACTCTGCCATTCCGCGGCGAAGAAATAGTTGTGGAAGACGCCTCGACCGCCGATCCGAGCGGCTTGGACATCGCGATCTTCTCGGCCGGAGCAACGACGTCCAAGGCTCAGGCACCTCGTTTCGCCGCCGCTGGCGTCACCGTCGTCGACAATTCCTCGGGATGGCGGATGGATCCGGATGTGCCGCTTGTCGTGAGCGAGGTCAACCCCCACGCGATCGCGGAGGCTCGCAAGGGCATAATCGCGAACCCCAATTGCACCACCATGGCAGCGATGCCTGTGCTGAAGGTGCTGCACGAGGAAGCGGGGCTCACGCGACTCATCGTGAGCACCTACCAGGCGGTGTCGGGCGCTGGCCTCAAGGGGGGCGAGGAACTCCTCGCTCAAGCTCGTTCCGCAGTGGCCCAAGACGCGCTCGAACTCGTGCACGACGGTGGCGCGGTCGACTTCCCCGCCGCGTCTGCGTTCCCGAAGACCATCGCGTTCGACGTCATTCCGCAGGCAGGCAATTTTGTCGACGACGGGTTGTTCGAGACCGACGAGGAAAAGAAGCTCCGCAACGAGAGCCGCAAGATCCTCGAGCTCCCCGAACTTCTCGTGAGCGGATTGTGCGTTCGCGTGCCGGTGTTCACCGGCCACTCTCTCGCCATCAACGCGGAGTTCTCGTCGGCAATTTCTGTCGAGCGCGCGAAGCAGCTCCTCGCAGATGCCCCAGGCGTTCGCCTCACCGACGTCCCCACGCCTCTTGAGGCCGCGGGTCAGGATCCCAGCTTCGTCGGCCGCATTCGCCAGGATGAGGGCGTGCCCGGCGGCCGCGGCCTCGCGTTATTTATCAGCAACGACAATCTGCGCAAGGGCGCTGCGCTCAACGCGGTTCAGATTGCGGAACTTCTTGCGGCGACCCTGGTCGCTGCGTAACGAGGTAACGCCACCCAATCCGGGCGGAGCGTTGCACCGAACCACCCGCATGGGGAAACGGATGCGCGTGCTCACGAACGCCGCGATGGCGGTGGGCTTGCTCGCAAGCACGGCGGGCTGTGCGTCGCCCGACCCGATGCCAGCACCGGTCGTCGCTGTTCCGACGGGCGACGGGCCGATCGTGGCCTTCTACGGAGACTCCTACACGTTGGGCACCGGAGCGAGTGACCCGGATGCGCGGTGGTCGACGATCATCTCCGAACAACGCGGCTGGCGCGAAGTGAACCCGAGTGTCAATGGCCTCGGCTTCATCAACAATCGAAGCATCTTCGGCAGCGGCGATCTGCCGAGTATCGTCATTGCCGCTGACCCAGACATCGTATTCGTGACCATGGGGCTCAATGACAATTTCAGCTTCGACTTCGCGGCGGATCGCATTGAGAAGCAGATCGGTGACGATCTCGGGCGAATCAACGACGCCTTGCCCGACGCGCGCATCATCGTCGTGGAACCGTTCTGGTACACCGACGAGCGCCCCGCCTCGGTTGCCACGATCATCGACTGGGTGGCGTCCGCAGCGTCAGACATTGACGCCGACTACATTTCTGGCGCATCCCGCTGGATCGAGGGGCACCCCGAATGGATGGCCGCCGACCGTTTGCACCCGAACGACAACGGCTACTCCGAGATGGCCAAGCGGATGAACGAAGAGCTCGAGGCTCTCGGATTGTGACCGGGGATGATCTCGCTCGGGGCGCAGATCACGGCGCGCGGGATGGCGCAGTCGGGAAACTAAGCTGGTCGCGTGAATAAGCCCATAGACGTTGCGCTCATCGGCGGAGGCGTGATGAGCGCCACGCTCGGTGCGATCATCAAGCAGCTCGAACCCGACTGGACGATCGAAGTCTTCGAACGGCTTCCGCAGGTCGCTATGGAAAGTTCCAACCCGTGGAACAATGCGGGCACCGGTCACGCGGCGCTCTGTGAATTGAATTACACGCCGGAGCGGTCAGACGGCACGATCGACATCACGAGTGCGGTCAAGGTCAACGAGCAATTTCAGGTGTCTCGCCAATTCTGGGCCTACCTCGTCAAGCAGGGCCGCCTCCCCGAGCCCAGCAAGTTCATCAACTCCACGCCGCACATGAGTTTCGTCTGGGGCGAGTCCAACGTCGGCTACTTGCGCAAGCGTTTCGAGGCCGTGCGCGAGCACCCGCTGTTCGCCGGCATGCAGTACAGCGAAGATGCCGCGGTCATTCGCGAGTGGGCTCCGCTTCTCATTCCCGGTCGAGCAAAATCGCAACCGATCGCCGCCACATGGATCGCCGCGGGCACTGACGTCGACTTCGGCGCGCTCACGCGTCATCTATTCGACGACCTGATGGCTCACGGCGCGACGGTGCACGTGGAGCGTCGCGTGACGGGGCTCAAGCGGCTGGCCGACGGCAGCTGGCAGATTCGCACCCGTCGCACGGTTGGGCACACCCCGCAAGTGACCACCGCCCGGTTCGTTTTCGTCGGCGCGGGCGGCCATGCGCTGGGCCTGCTTCAGAAGAGCGGGATCCCCGAGATTCGTGGGTTCGGCGGGTTCCCCGTGAGCGGCGAGTTTCTGCGCACCGATGATCCCGCGATCGTAGCCCGCCATTCGGCCAAGGTGTATGGCAAGGCTGCGGTCGGTTCTCCGCCGATGTCGGTTCCCCACCTTGATACGCGCGTCGTCGACGGGCGACCGAGTCTCATGTTCGGGCCCTACGCAGGTTTCAGTCCGAAGTTCTTGAAGACAGGGTCCTGGTTCGACCTGTTTGAGACGATCCGCTTTCACAATCTTGTGCCGATGATCGCCGCGGGGGCGGGCAACCTCGGACTCGTGAAATATCTCGTTGGCCAGTTGGTCGCCCGAAAGAGCACCAAGTTCGCTGCGCTTCAGGAGTTCTTCCCCGCGGGGAAGCCGGAGGACTGGTACAAGATCACCGCCGGACAACGCGTGCAAGTCATCAAGAAAGACCCGAATAAGGGTGGCATCCTGCAGTTCGGAACCGAGGTGGTCGCGTCAGCGGATGGCAGCATCGCCGGACTCCTCGGGGCGTCGCCGGGTGCCTCGACAGCGGTGCCGATCATGCTGGGCTTGCTCGAGCAGTGCTTCCCGGAGCGTATCGCTGCATGGAAGCCGAGAATCCGCAGCATGATTCCGAGCTACGGCAAGAAGCTATCGGATGCGCCGGTGACTGCGAAACGCACGATCGCGAGCACCGCGCGAACGCTCGGCGTGCGCCCCTAGCTCCCTTTT
>JANOYC010000165.1:0-5173 GCA_031428675.1 Microbacteriaceae bacterium
AGGACGCACGATCATCCTCGTCACGCACTCGCTCGGTCAGGTTCAGGAGCTGTGCGATCGCGCCGTTCTCCTGAACCGAGGCACGGTCGAGTTCGACGGAAACCCGAACGAAGCCGTGGCGCGTTTTCGCAACGTGCTGGAGGAGCGCCGTCAAGCGGAGGTCGTGAAAGAGCCAGAACGCGGCGCCGGACACGTCGTGTCGGCACGAGTCCAGGGCGTCGGGAAGAAGCACGGTGAGCCGATCAACCCGGGCGACGATCTCGAGGTGATCATGGAGTTCGAGCACGACACCGGCATGAACGACTGGGTAGCAGCGCTGCAGATCAACAGTTCATCGGGTCAGGTCGTCTTCGGCACCACGAACGTCAACATGGGCGTGACACTGTCTGCGCTGAAAGAGAAACGGCAGTTGACCTACACCCTTCACTCTGTTGCCTTCGGCGCCGGCAAGTACTTCATCAATGTGTCGCTTCTCGACACGGCAGGTCGTCACATTCACGACTTCCCGCAGGCGGACTCCTTCGACGTGCCGCACTATGCCCAAGCAGTTGGTACTGTGCACGTCGTGCCGTCCCTCACGGATCACGCCTGACCACCCACGCCGCTGGCCTCACCGACGTCTGTCCCTTACGAATGGAGGCGCTGCACGCATGACCCCACTCGTCGCCGTTGTGACCGTGACCTACAACACCGGCGCAACCCTCGAGACCTTCCTCGCATCCGTGCCCGGGGCAAGTGTCGACGGACTCGCGGTGATCGTCGTGGACAATAACTCCCGGGACCTGGACCAGATCCGGCGGATCACCGAGGCACACGGCGCGCACCTGATTCCTTCCAGCGACAACCTGGGCTACGGCGGAGGAATTCGCCTGGCGTTCCAGCACCTGCCCGCTGAGATCGAGTTCGTGCTGATCTCGAACCCCGACGTGACCTTGACCTCGGGCAGCATTGACGTTCTCGTCGCGGCCGCGCGCCGCCTTCCCCGAGCTGCCGCGGTGGGGCCGCGCATCCTTGAGCCGAATGGCGACGTCTACCCCTCCGCACGAAGCCTGCCGTCGTTACGCAGCGGCGTGGGCCACGCGCTCTTCGCGAATGTCTGGCCTGGCAACCCCTGGACCCGGTCCTACTGGGCAGCGAACAAAGACATCGTTGAGCGGGAGGCTGGTTGGCTGTCCGGAGCGTGTCTGCTCGTCCGGCGGCGAGCCTTCGAAGACATCGGGGGTTTCGATGCCGGGTACTTCATGTACTTCGAAGACGTGGATCTCGGCGCGCGCTTCACCGCCGCGAATTGGATCAACGTATACATTCCCGACGCTACGGTCGTTCATACCGGAGCGCATTCAACGACGCACACCGCGGGGGCGATGGATCGAGTGCATCATGCGAGCGCCTACCGCTACCTGTCCAAGCGGTATCCCGGCTGGCATCTGGCTCCGCTGAGGCTCGCCCTCCGCGTGGGCCTCGCCCTCCGTCGGCGGTGGCGCCAGCGTTAGCTGACGCTGGGTTGGCCGACGAACGCGGCGACGGCGGCGATGAGTGTGCGTGCACGCGCATCAAACGAGTGCAGCGATGCTATGCGCTCGGCGTTCTGGATACGCTCATTCTCATTTGGCCAGCCGCGAGCGCCGGGGGCCAGCATCTGGGCCAGCTCGTTCACCGTCGTGTAACTGCGAACGGATGTTCCGAAAATGTCGTCAAGGCCGGGAACCTGGTCGGAAATGACCAGCGCCCCGGCCGCAACCGCATCAAACAGTCTGTTGCTATGGAACCCGTGGCGGGCCATATCGTCCCAGTGATCGTTGAGCACTATTCGCGCGCTTCGGTAGGCAGCGGGAGCATCCCGATTGTTCAGGTGGCCACTCCTGATCACGCGGTGAGGGACGAAGTCGCTCCACCCGTCGCCGTAGATCGCCACGTCAGCGCCCGCAGCGAGTGCATCACGCACGACCGGCCGGAAGACGTTCCTCGTGGAACCCACGAAGAGCACGTCAGAACGGAGCTCCTCCACTCGATCGCCAGGGTGGAACCGGTTCGGCGCCGTTGCCTGGAGGAGCGGAACGACCTGAACGCCGCTGCGCCGGGTCGCTTCGGCCGCCCACAATTCGCTGGCCGCGAAGACGATGTCATAATCGGCGAGCTCGTCGTCGGTCACCGCGTCGGGATGACTGATGATCCACAACACGTTCACCGCTGTGGGATTGATGGGAACCCGTTCGAGCCCACGAATCGTCAGAATCACATCGTCGAGATAGTCCGATTGTGGCCTGACGATCGTTTCGCGGTTGTCGATCAGCACGTCTTCACCGCCTGCGCGCAACGCTGCGGCGAGGTCTCGGGCGAAGAACGTGTCACCCCACGTCGCTCCAGCCGCACCGGGATGCGCCGCGGTCTTCACCGCCCACCGACGTCGTGGCGTCGCATGCGGCGAATTGACCGGCGCAGACCTCCGCAAAACGACGGTCGCCTCCCTGTGCTCCCCCGTGTGTGCTCGCGGCAGAACGCGATCAACGCGGAAGCCACTGTGCAGGAAGAATTCGTGAGTGTCGGCGATGAGCGGCTCCCACGATCGCGAATCGGGCGCGGCAGGGTGCGGTGGGTCGATGGCGTGAAGTGACGAATCGACTCGTGCATCTGATTCGAGGTGGATTGGCAACCCCGACGACCTCGCGTGACGGGATAACGTAGCGAGCGCCTCCTGCTGACCCGCGTCGGCGCTCACGCCACCGAGTGCTGCTAGCGAAGCAGCAAACACCGGCACGCCGAGGCCGCCGACATCGACACCGTCTCTCGGGAGTCCGGGATCGTCCTCCACGTGCCCCTGCAACAAGTGGAAAGGGAGAATTCGCCGATGTTCCGCGCCGACGCCAGCGCTCAGCACAAGGCCGGACGCCGACACCGCGAGCGCCTGCGCTACACGCCCGCGCTGAGCCGCCTCGACAAGTCGCTCGACCGAACCCGGCCGCAGGCTGAAGTCGGCGTCCACAACGATCACGACTTCACCAGAAGCCCTCGCGAGCGCCGCGTTGAGCGCCGAACCGTACGACGCGTGCAATCCGTCGATCACAAGAGCGCCGCCCGTGTCGGCCAGACTGACATTGCCGGTCTGACCCGGGGAGAGATAGCGCGCGACGACAATGTCAGTCCCCGGTGGCGCGCTCTGGCGAAGGGCATCGACCACCGCAGCCACCCGATGTGACGAGCGCGGCGAAACGGTGACGAGCGCGCTGACTTCGCCGGGCTGACCACGATCAGACCGAAGTGGCGTCGGCGCGACGATAACAAGATCGCTGGCGGCGACATCGTTCGCTTCTGTCGACTGTGCAGTGCGGGCGGCGAGGATACGCGCGAGCAGCGGTCGTATGCGTTCGCGCAGCGATCGACGGCTCACGGGAGGATCCCGTTCCAACCGTCCCTGCCCAGAAAACGCGCACCCCGAACGTACTTTGCCGCGCGACGGACGTTCAGCCCCGTGCGCCCGAAGCGATAAGTCGACGCGACAAGCGCCTGGCGCCACGCTTGCGTATCATTCGGCACCACCCGGCCGCCGTGATCGGGGATCCGGTGATACGACTCCACCGCCGATGCGATCGTCGGCAGCCCCAACATGGTGTACTCCAAGAATTTCAGATCACTCTTCGCCTTATTGAAGAATTCGTCTTCGAGGGGCGCGACCCCCAGAGACCACCTCGGCGCGAGCGTGCGCAACCACTGCACCAACTGGGGATAGTTGCCCGTTCCGTCGGGCATCGGTATGCGGCGGAACCATTCCTCGTCGTGGTGAGTGACCCCAATGACTTCGAGGACGATGGCGCGCCCGTCGTGGGTGCGGAGATCTGTGAACACGGGTCGGAGAAGATGCAGGTCGGCAACGTGTGTCGCGGACCCCATGTACAGCGCTCGCACCTCGTTCCGAGGCGGCGGCGGTTCGACACGAACCCGACTGCCCCAGATCTCTGGGTCGAGCGCATTCTCCACGATGACTACATCGCTGTGGAGCGCACGCACTCGCTTCGCTAACTCCTTCGTACTGACCAGAATGCGGCTTGAGGCGGCGACCAGTGCGCGAAGACCGTCGAGATCCTCGCTCGAGTACCCCCCGGCAATGAGACGAGATCGTGCCTCATCCGTGAGGAGATCGTCATCGAGCTCCACGACGATCGGTGTCGTGCGGGCGCCGGCCTCTGCCACGAAGGCATCGACGAAGCGCCCGGCGACGGCATCCCGTTGCACCAGGATGACGTCATAGTGGCGCTCGTCGCGGCCGGCGACGAATTGATCGACATCGATCCGGTGGTAGCTGACCTGCGGTCGAGAATCGAGGGCGATTCGGCGGACGACTCGCACCTGCGCTGATCCGGGGTGTTGTCCACCGGTTCCTCTGACGACATAGCCGATAGAGCGAGCGGGCGACGTGGCGAGCACGGCACCCCCCTCGCGTCTCGGCCGAACTGACGACACCTAGACGTGCGCCGTGACGGGATTCGCGAGCAGTTCTCGCAAGTAGCGGCCGTATCCGCTTTTGACGAGTGGCGCGGCGAGGTCGGCGAGTTGCGCATCGTTGATCCACCCGGCGCGCCAGGCGATCTCCTCGATGCAGCCGACCTTGAAGCCCTGACGGTCCTCGATGACCCGCACGTATTCCGACGCCTGCATCATCGACTCGAACGTGCCCGTGTCAAGCCACGCCGTGCCACGATCGAGAACCTTCACGCTCAGCGTTCCCGCGTCAAGGTAACGCTCGTTAACGGTGGAAATCTCCAACTCACCGCGCTCGCTCGGCTCGATCGTCTTGGCGATCTCGACGACGTCGTTGTCGTAGAAATACAGCCCAGGCACCGCGTAGTTGCTCTTGGGCTTTGTCGGCTTCTCCTCGATCGAGAGCGCTCGGAAGTCGTCATCGAATTCGACCACACCGTACGAGGTCGGATTCGACACGTGATAGGCAAAAATCCGCGCACCCGTGATGTCCGAGTTCTCCCGCAGCGCCGTGCCGAGACCCGCACCGTGGAAGATGTTGTCGCCCAGTACGAGCGCGACGCTCTCGTCGCCGATGAACTCCTCTCCGATGATGAACGCTTGCGCGAGTCCGTCCGGGCTCGGCTGCACCGCATACTCCAAACGGATGCCGAGGTCGGTACCGTCGCCGAGCAGCGCACGAAACTGTTCGTTGTAT
>JANOYC010000166.1:0-8231 GCA_031428675.1 Microbacteriaceae bacterium
AGGACGCACGATCATCCTCGTCACGCACTCGCTCGGTCAGGTTCAGGAGCTGTGCGATCGCGCCGTTCTCCTGAACCGAGGCACGGTCGAGTTCGACGGAAACCCGAACGAAGCCGTGGCGCGTTTTCGCAACGTGCTGGAAGACCGGCGCCTCGCGGACGTTCCTGCCGACAAGATAGAGGTGCGCGAGGGCAAGGTCGTTAGTGCGGTCGCATTCGCGGTGGGAGGCCAGGTCGGAGATCATGTCGCGCCGGGAAGCGATCTGCGCATTCGCATCGACCTGTCCCACGAATCTGTAATGACTGATTGGGTTTGCGCGATTGAGATCGGCAGCCCGCTCGGCCAGATTGTGTACGCCACGACGACGAAGCGCATGGGAGTTCCATTAACTCCTCTTTCGGGAAGGCGAACCGTCGAATTCACGCTCCGCGACGTACGGTTCGGCACCGGGAAGTACTTCGTGAATGTGTCCTTGATGGACACTCTGGGTCGACACCTTCACGACTTCCCCCAGGCGTGCTCCTTCGACGTGCCCGACTACCCGTTCGCCGTCGGACTCGCACATGCGAAGCCGGAGTTTGCTGAGCTGGACAACTAGGGTGACCCCTCCGCAACGCGTTGGCGTAGTCACGGTGACTTTCAACACCGGTGACACGCTGGAGAGCTTTTTGTCGTCGGTGACCGAGGCCTCGGTCGCTCCAGTGGACGTCGTGGTCGTCGACAACGCATCTTCCGATGTCGCGGTCGCTCGCCAGATCGCTGAATCGCATGGTGCTCGGTTCGTCGCGCTCGACGGCAATGTGGGATACGGGGCCGGTGTCGGAAGCGGTTTCGACGCTCTGGCCGCCGATTGCGATTTCGTTCTCATATCGAATCCGGACGTGACGCTCCAACCAGGAGCAATCGACGAGTTACTCAGGGCCGCCCTTGAACATCCTGATGCCGGAGCGTTTGGACCGCTCATCCTGACCGCCGAGGGCGACATTTACCCATCGGCACGAAAGCTCCCGTCGCTCCGAACGGGCGTCGGCCATGCGATGTTCGGCCGAGTATGGCCGTCGAACCCTTGGACTCGGTCTTATCGCGCAGAGAGCACGGTGATTGAAGCGCGAGACGCAGGATGGCTCTCGGGCGCATGCCTATTAGTGCGCACCGACGCGTTCGCCGCAGTCGGCGGCTTCGACAAGGGCTACTTCATGTACTTCGAGGACGTTGACCTTGGCGCCCGCTTGACCGAAGCGGGGTGGAAGAATCGATACGTCCCCACGTCAATCGTGACGCACACAGGCGCGCATTCGACGTCCCAGCATTCGCACCGGATGGACCGTGTGCACCACGCGAGTGCCTACCGGTACTTATCCCGAAAGTACTCCGCGTGGTACCTGGGGCCGCTACGGTTCGCGTTGCGCGTCGGCCTACGAACGCGTTCAACCTGGACGACTCGCAAGCGCTGACCTCGATTGTTGGTACTTGGAGATGCGGTCAAGCGCTCACTTCGGTGCTCCGGGCAGGCTCGCGCACGGAACAAGGTCCCCATCTTGGTCCAGACGCGCGATGTCTCCGTAATAGGGGTAATAAGTATCGAACCATCTCTTCGCCTCGGCGTAGGTGCCAAAATCTGAACAATTCTTGCTGTCGCCCGGGTTCGCCGGGCGCGACGGCGACGACGCATCGCAGTCAACGCGGATTGATTTCGCGTGGACTATCTCTTGCTTAAGCCGCACGAGCAAAGTCGCGGTTGTATCCTCGGCGGGCGCACCTACTTGAATGCTCATGGTCGAGCCAGCCCCAACCACAAGCGTTGTCGGCGGATACTTCCTCGGTGCTGGCATGGTCATCATCCTTCCGGGGATTCAGACCCTCCACGAGACCCGGGGCGATTCAATCGTCGCGACGAGCCAAGTTCGCACGAAGGCGAGTCCCAGGGCGACCAGCAGAAGGCCGAGGCCGATGAATCCGAGCTGCAGCGTCGCACCCACGCAGGCGTTCAGGGCGGGGTCGGGCTCACGGTCGACGGCATCGCGCACCACGAGGAAGGGGTAGCGGTCGTCGCCCCAGGCGCCGAATCACTCGGGGCGCGTTGAGATCACTTGCAGGTGAGCTCGCGACCGCGAATTCGACGCCCCCGAACAGGGGGTTCGCTTTGTGGTCATCTGCGTGGTCGACTACATGAGAGTCCCTCTTCTTGTGAGGACTCCCTGCCGTGCGTGCCAACGAACGCCGCCTCGGCTGACGGAGAGGAATCAGAGATGCCGGGACGGTTTGCGCTTTCCGATGGAGTGCGACGAGTTGTGGAGCAACCCCGAACTGGATCGCGCGCACTTCGCGCGGGAATTGCAGGCGCAGCCGCAGCTGCCGTCGTCTTTTCGATGTTCGCGGGGGTTCCCGCCTCGGCGTACGAGAACGGTGTGGTGGTCGAACGCATAGCTGGTGCCGATCGGTATGCCACCGCGGTCGCCATCTCTCAGCGTTTCGTTGCGCCGGTCGATACGGTCTACGTCGCAACTGGGCAGAATTTTCCGGATGCGCTGAGCGCGGCGCCTGCGGCTGCGGCAGCGGGCGGACCCCTGCTGCTGACGCCGACCGCGACGTTGCCGCAGGTGGTGAAGGCTGAGATTCAGCGACTTCAGCCGAGGCTGATCGTCGTTGCCGGAGGAGCCGGGGCCGTCAGCGCCGATGTGTACACCCAGCTGTCCGGCCTGGCCACTGAGATCCGTCGAGACGCTGGTGCGAATCGATACGAGACCTCTCGCGTAATTTCCGAACGCGCGTTTCCGGTCGGCTCTGCGGTGAGGCCATTCCTTGCGACAGGTGCCAACTTCCCCGACGCGCTGAGTGCGTCTGCCGCCGCGGGGTCGACATCAGACCCGGTGATCCTCGTTCACGGCAGTGCGAGCACGCTCGATGCTGCGACCGTCTCCTTGCTGGATGAGTACGTCATCGAGGGTGTCGTCATCGTCGGTGGCCCGGCGGTCGTGTCTCCGGGGATCGAGAGTTCGGCGCGGACCAAGTTCGGCACCGGCAACGTAGAACGGATTTCCGGTGCAGATCGATACACAACCTCCAGCGCGATCCTCTCTCGGTTCTCGCCTACGGCATCATCAGTTTTTGTTGCGGTGGGGACGAATTTCGCTGACGCCCTAGCGGGCGCAACTCTGGCAGGCGCAACATCTACGCCGCTTGTCGTCAGCCGAGGGGACTGTGTCCCGGCGACCACGCTGGATGCCATTTCCACCGCGGGCGTCTCGACGGTCACTCTTCTCGGCGGGGTCGGTGCCCTTGGCCGGGCAGTTGCTGCGGGAACAGAGTGCTTCGATGTGGCGCCAGTGCGTGGAGATGGCGATCGGATTGTGGGCACCGGGATCAAGCCCGGAACCTACTACACCAGCGGCGGGGAATCGTGTTACTGGGAACGAGTGAGCTCCTTCGACGGAAGCTTCGATTCCATCATCGCCAACGACTTCGGAGACGGGCCGCGCATCGTGACCATAGACCCGACGGACTACGGCTTCTCGTCAGAGCGCTGCGGCACGTGGGATGCCGTTCAGAAGGCTCCTGCGCTGTCGGCTCCTCGCGGCGACGGAATCAGCGCCGTGACTCTGCAGTTCGATCCCGGCACATATCGCGCGACTAACCCGAACGGCAATTGCTACTGGGCTACTCTCAGCGGTTTCAGCGGGGAGTTCGACGACCTGCTCGCCAATGATTTCGTGTCCGCTCCCGGCCCCGTTGTCGTTGACATTGGACCTCAGGTCGAGGGATTCGAGTCAGCAAGATGCGGCATCTGGACCCGGATCGGATGATCAAAGCCTGACCTGCCAGGTCTGGTCGTCGGCCACCTCACGATCACCGGCCCGGTCACCACGAACCGGATCGCGGGAGCAGACCGCTTCGCGACCGCCGCCGCGGTCGCTGCGGAATACGCCACCGCTGACACCGTCTACCTCGCCTACGGACGCAACTACCCCGACGCTCTCAGCGCAGCACCCGCCGCCGCGAGAAAGAACGCCCCGCTACTGCTGGTCGAGAAAGACACCATCCCCGACCCCATCGCCACCCAACTGACCCGACTGCACCCCAGCACAATCGTCGTCATCGGGGGCACCAACGCGATCTCCCCCGCCGTGATCAGTAGTCTGCACACCCTGCTGCCCACCGCAACGATCACCCGGCAAGCCGGCGCGGACCGCTACGCCACCTCACGGCTCGTCACCTCGGGCGCGTTCACGAGCACCAGCAAAGCATTCATCGCGACCGGCACGAACTTCCCCGACGCCCTCGCCGCCGCCGCGACCGCGGGGAAGCTCGGCGCCCCCGTCATCCTCGTCAACGGCACCGCGAGCGCCCTCGACAGCGCAACCCTGGCCCTGCTGACCAGCCTCGGCATCACCGACCTCTACCTCGCCGGCGGCACCGGCGTCATCTCCCCCGGCATCGAAACATCCCTCAAAACCCGATACGGGGCCACCCACGTGACCCGACTCTCCGGCGCCGACCGCTACGCCACCTCCGTCGCGATCAACAAATTCGGATTCGGCACCACCGGCACCCCCACCGTGTTCCTCGCCACCGGCACCGGCTACGCCGACGCCCTCGCCGGCGCCGCCCTCGCCGGAAAAACCGGAACAGCCCTCTTCGTCACCCCCGGCACCTGCGTCCCCACCGACACCCTCACCACCATCCGCGACCTCGGCGCCACCACCATCCGCCTCCTCGGCGGAACCAACGCCCTCACCACCCACATCACCACCCTCAGCCCCTGCTAGAGCACGACCGCACCCGCGTCAGGTAAGTGCTACCGCTTCCGGCGCTCACGCAGGAAACTGCGCATCGGCCTCACCGCTCGAAGTGGACGACACGGAAGCGCTGAACTCATCAAGGATCGCTAACAACTCGACAGGGCAAAGACGTTCGTGCTTAGGGCGGCGGTACCTCCGAGCAGGGTGACGCTTTGTGCTCGATAACCGTGGATGTCGTCTAGGATCGGCTGCGGCACGCAGTTGCCTGGCACCACGTAGAGCGGAGCGCCGCGTGCCCCTGCGAGCGCCGCCCCTGCGAGCGCGTCCGGGAACGCCAATCCTGTGGCGATGAAGATCTCATCGGCCTCAATGAATCCGTCACGGACAAGAGCCTGCGAGGTCGCAAACCGGTCCGCGCCATCGACGCGATACGCACCGTTGGGTAGACCCATTGCCTGAACGGACGCCAGAACGCCTTGGCTCACCGAATTGGGGCCACCCGCGATGACAGCATCAAACGGAGTAAGCGCGGCGACGAGGTCTTTCGTGGCCTGGTCGGCCGCGGAATCGGCGCCGCGAACCAACACTACGGCGTCTCCGAAGCCGCCTGCCGCCGCTCCGGCAGACAGCGCGTCGGGAAAATTAGACCCGGTAGCGAGATACACGCGATTGACGCCCACATTGTTGTTGTTAGTCATGAATACGAAGTCGACAAGCCGGCGGGACGTCTCATAGCGGTCCGCGCCCGAAATCCGTATGACCTCGCTTGCCATCCCGTCGAGTTCGCGGAAGACCTCGCCGCCTACCGACGCCTCGCCGCCGACAACCACTATCCGGTCTGGTCGAAGTCGGAGAATCTCGTTCCGAATCACTGATGGCAATGTGCTTGGTGGAGTCAACAGGAGTGGCCCGCCGTCAAAGGCCGCCGCCGGAGCCGCGCTCAGCGCATCCGGGTAGTCCGTGCCCCTCGCGACATAGACGACCGGAGCCCCGTCTGGAAACCCGGCCTGCGAAATCCTTGCAGCCACCGCATATCGATCGGCGCCGTCGATGCGATTGGCAGTGGCCGTTGTTGATATGTAGTTGATCGGCTGCGTGAGGAACAGCGTCACCCCTGGACGGCCGTTGGAGAGGTTCGCGGTCGCGTAGTAACGCATCGCGGTGTCGTTGTCGGGCCATAACGCGTACGGCCGGGAAATCGCCGCACTGAGCGTGGATCCGTCACCCGAGATACTCGCATTCGCATCCTGCGCGACGTCAACACTATTGAACGCGCCAATCGCGGCCTCTGACGCGCCGGTATCGGTCCAGTCGCCGTTCGGGCCCGTGGTCCAGAATCCGGGCACGGCGGTGAAGCGGAGGACATCCCCTGGCGAGACAACGAGACTCTGGGATAGGGTCGCGGCGAATGTGCGGTGATAGTTGGTCGCATTCGCACGCCCAAGATCGACCGCGACAGATGACGACTCGGGTCCCGACATCAAGACGGCAAGCCCTGCGTCAAGACTCACTCCGTCGATGTCCGGGAACGCCTGGTCTGCCTCATTGCGGAACTCGCGGACTTGCAACGAGAGCTGTTGACCCACGAACGATGACGCAGTCACGGGGATGGTCATCGCGCTACCGTTGTTGACGTGCTCGGTCGGCTCCTGAATGACGACACCGGACGACGACGTCAGGGAGACGAAATAACTGGTCAACTGAAGTGAGGTGAGCTCCACCGGGAACGACACGACGATTTGTGTCGTCGACGGCGTCAATGTGGGGCCGGGATATGCAGCAGCGTGTTGCTCGGTAAAGTCGTCGGCGGAGACAGGAATGGTGAAGGTCGCGGCAGTCGCAGGTACCGCAATTGCCGCGAATGCCGCGAGTGCGAACGCAAGTATGGCCGTCCCAGCGACAGCGCCAGCACGTCTGAGCGGGTGGGCGGGAAGAGCGAACATTCGAGTCCTCACGAAGTTATATGGCCGCGTGGGAATGGAATGCGTGCCTTGAGGTGCCAGCCTAGGGCGCCTAATAGCGGTCGTCCACTCGGAGTCGACGAGGTTCCTAAGTTGCCGGTGCAAGCGGGGAATCTCACCGCTCCGGGTGCTGCTCGAGGTAGCTCACGAACTCTCGCTTGAGCGAAATGAGGTCGTGGTGCTGGTTGAGTTCCTCCTGCACCATGATGACGGGCGTGTCGACTTTTCGGAGCGTCCCGCCGTCGCGACGCACCCGGTGGCACGCCCATATGTCCTCTATAAATCCGTACTTCGGTGGCAACGCAGTGAAGAATGTGCGGTCGGAAACGATCGCGCTGTCGAATATCGCGCCACCAGTTCCGACGTAGCTCGCTTCTTCTCCGTCGCGCAACGCCCGACGGTCCCAATAGTCTGCACCGTAGGCGTAAGCCCAGAAGCCAGCGATAGTCGCGGGGCGATGGGCCGCGAGAAGATCGTGAACGAAGGTGGGGCTGACATCCTGATCGTCATCAAGCGTGATGAACGGGCCGATATAACCCTCGCGAATAATCTGGCGGCCGACCACGAACCGCGCAATTCCGCCAAGGTTGTGCGCCGATTCGAACAACTCGATTCGGGCCAAGGCGCCGGTCGGGCCGAACTTCTCGATGTCACGGACGTAGCGAGACGTGTACTCCGGCTTGTTGTTCCACAGCACAAGCCGCACTGTCCGGGTGGTCGCCTGTTCGGCGAGCATCCGGAGGACGTGAGGTAGTCGGTCGGGCCGGCGCCACAGGCAAACGATGACCGCAATGTCGGAGTCGCGCACATCGCCGAGCGCGAGTGTGCGGCGTGCTCGACGCCACATCGCGCGACGCAAGGCAAGTGACCACATCACGAGAGGTTTCGTAGCGCGCGCCCAATTCTCGAGCTTGTTCGCCTCGACCGTCAGCCGATGCAAATGCAGCCGACGAAGGATCGAACCAACCAGCGATCGTAGCGACACCGACGACCCCTAACTGTCAACTACCGCGACCGGTCAAGAACCGTCCGACACGAGCCCCCGAAGGTACACGCCGTACCCGCTTTTGGCGAGGGGCGCGGCGAGAGCGAGCAGTTGAGCGTCGTCGATCCAGCCGGCGCGCCATGCGATCTCTTCAATGCAACCGATCTTGTGCCCTTGGCGGTCTTCAATGACCCGTACATACTCGGATGCCTGCATCATGGACTCGAAAGTGCCAGTGTCAAGCCACGCGGTGCCGCGATCGAGCACCTGCACTTGCAGTTTGCCTGCGGCCAGGTAGCGCTCGTTGATGGTGGAAATCTCGAGTTCCCCGCGCTCGCTCGGCTCGATCGTCTTCGCAATGCCGACCACGTCGTTGTCGTAGAAGTACAGGCCGGGAACGGCGTAGTTGCTCTTCGGCTTGGCTGGCTTCTCCTCGATGGACAAGGCGACGAAGTCGTCATCGAACTCGACCACGCCGTAGGCGATCGGATTGGCTACGTGATAGGCGAATATGAGGCCGCCGTCGATCTCCTCGTTGGACCGCAG
>JANOYC010000167.1:0-4500 GCA_031428675.1 Microbacteriaceae bacterium
CGGTTGGGCCGTTCGGTAGAACGCTCTAGCGGGCGGCCGGATGAATGGACGCGCGAACAGAGAGATCGTCGGTGATGCACGTAATTGGATTGCTGCAGGCAACGGCGAGTACCAGACCAATGGCTATTCCCCGGACAATCGGGTTATCAAGAGCAGCCTTCCCCGTGTCCACGAGCCAGCCCCCAATTTCGCCGCAGCTCCACTCACCTGTGAGGTCGAACTTGTTGACTGGGTCGGCCGGGTAGTCGTAGTTGTTCGTCACCCCACCCTCGACCGGATCCACCTCCAGGACCCTGCTGAGCGCTGCAACATACTGCCGTGCGCCCATCTCGATCGTCGCGATCGTGCCCTGATGCTCATACGTCTTCAGGTTCTGACCCACCCACGCGTTATCCGCATCCCCGGGGTTATGTCCGCGATCGCATCATCCGCCGCCGTGCCAATGTTCCCTGCACTGTCGATCGACCGCCCGAACGGGTCGAAGCTTTGCAGCGTCCCGGTGCCGTTGCCGTTCATGATCACGTCGCCGTGGAGGTTCGTGTAGAACCAGGTCTGTGACCCTGTCGCATCCACAGTGACTTGTGCACCACCGGGGAGCATGATCGTGCGTTGGATACGCACGTTGCTCCCATCAAGGAGCCCCACGCGCCATCCCCCGCACCAGCGAACGTGTACCTCGTGATGGCTGGGGATCCGGCTGGCGGTGTCGCGGTGCGCTGCACAATCCTGCCCGTCACATCCCGCACATACACAACCGTCGTACCATCCGTAAGTGTCGTCGTGAGGTGGCGGTCGCCCGTCTCATACGTCATCGTCTGATCCGCAAGAGTTGTCGTGTTGCCGTGCGCGTCGTATGCAAGGGATGCCGCCGCGACCGGGCTTGCCCCGGCGGGTGGGTTCACCGTCGTGGTCGACAACAACCGGTCGGAGCGGTCGTAGCAGTACGAGGTGGTGAACGCGGTCCCGGCGTCTTTCACATCCGACATGCTCGTGCGGTTGCCATTCTTGCCCGCATACGGCGACGAGACACAACTCCCGGTTTGGGCATACCCGTACGTGAGCACATGCCGCGGAATCACGGCCTGCGTCAGACGCCCGGCCGCGCCATAGGTGTAGAACGAATCCGTCGACGTTAAGCCCCGGGTGATGGTGTCCTTCACAATCCGGCCCGTTTGCGACCGCACGACCGTGTTCGTGATCGACGACGCGGACGGGAACGACCACGTGATCTGCGTCGGCGCACCGGCAGCATTCTTCACGATGCTCGACAACGACGACCCGTTGCCGGCATTCCCGGTGCCAGAGGGGTAGGTCACGCTCGCCCAGGGTCGCGGCAGCGGTGGAATTAGTCCGGACCTCGCCGTCGCAACCGGCATACAGGAGACTGAGGTCGACGCTTGTGGATGACGCGTTTAAGCTCGCCGAGGCGCTAGCGGATACCGGGTCCGCCGACGGTTGAGTTTCCTCAAGAGGTCACGAGACCCCGGCTTTCCCGGCCACTAGTTGTAGTTCCTCGGGAGGTTGTGATCGTTTGAGGTAGCGAAAACCTCCGGCACGATGTGGGTTACCACACTCACTATCGAGACCGGAGGTCTTCGTGACTCACGTTAATGCGCCGTTCGCGCCCGAGGGGCGTCTTCGGCTTGCCAGGTTGATCGTCAATCAGGGCTGGTCGGCTCGGCGGGCTGCCGAACGGTTCCAGTGCTCGCCAGCGACCGCCTCAAAATGGGCGGCGCGATTTCGCGCTGGGCAGCCCATGACTGATCGTTCTTCGCGGCCCCACCGGTCGCCGCAGCGTTGTTCTCGCCGGTTGGAGCGTCGCATTGTTGCGTTGCGGTTCGTGCGTCGGTGGGGGCCGCACCGCATCGGATACCACTTGGGCGTTCCTCGATCGACGGTCGGCCGGGTGCTGGAGCGCTATGCGATGCCGTTGCTGCATCACCTCGATCAAGCGACCGGGTTGCCGGTCCGCAGACCGAAACCGGTCCGCTATGAGCGCTCCGCGCCGGGCGAGCTGGTGCATGTCGACATCAAGAAGCAGGGCCGCATCCCTGACGGCGGTGGCCACCGGGTCAACGGTCGCGTCCTCGGACGACGACTCAAGGGCCATCGCGGCGGTTTGGGTTACTCCTTCCTGCACCACGCTGTCGATGACCACAGCCGGCTGGCGTACTCGGAGATCCTGGACAACGAACGCAAAGAGACGGCGTCCGAGTTCTGGGTGCGCGCCAACGCCTTCTTCGCCGCCGCCGGCATCACTGTCACCGCGGTGATGACCGACAACGGAGCCTGCTACAGATCCCGCGATTTCGCCGCAGCACTCGGCACGATCAAGCACGTTTGGACTCGCCCCTACCGGCCACAAACCAACGGGAAAGTCGAACGCTTCAACCGCACTCTCGCCCAGGAATGGGCCTACGCCAGCAGCTACTCAACTGACGAAGCCCGCGCAGCCGAATATCCGCGCTGGCTGCATCACTACAATCACCACAGACCCCACACCGGCATCGGCGGCCAAGCTCCCTCAGACCGCGTTCACAACCTCACTGGGAACTACAACTAGACGCCGATCGAGACGAGCAGTCGCTCGAGGTCGTCGGCGACGGTGGGGTGCGCGGCAATGATGAACTCGCGACTCGGTGCGGCGCCGTCCCAGCCGCGCACGCTCGCTCCGGCCTCTCGTGCGATGAGCGCACCTGCTGCGTGATCCCACGGGCTCAGCGTGCGCTCGTAGTAGGCGTTCACGCGTCCGGTGGCGACGGCGCACAGATCGAGCGATGCGGTGCCCATGCGGCGAATGTCGCGCACCTCGCTCACGAGTCGAGCGACAACCCCGCCCTGATGCGAGCGCATGGCGGAATCGTAAGCGAAACCCGTTGCGACGAGCGCTTGCGACAGTTCGACGGCAGGCGCAACCTCCAGCCGGTTCGTGCCGAGGAATGCCCCCTCGCCACGGCTGGCCGTGTACACCTCTTTGTTCATGGGACTTGTCACGCATCCCGCAACCGCCGACCACGTCAGCGGGTCGGGCTCTCCTTCCACGACAGCAACGCTCACGGCGTAGTGCGGAATGCCGTAGAGGTAGTTGACCGTGCCGTCGATGGGGTCAACGAGCCAAGTCAGCCCGCTGGTGCCCTTCTCGGCGCCGCTTTCCTCGCCATAGAACCCGTCGCTCGGCCGCGCGTCGGCGAGTAATGACCGGATCAACTGTTCGGTCTCGCGATCGGCAGCGGTGACCACATCGACGGGACTCGACTTGCGATCGGCGATCTCCACGCCTTCGGCACGTCGCGCCGCGGCTAACTCTCCGGCGCGCACCGCGACGGTTCGCGCGAGGGTAAGGAGTTCGGTGGTCATGATGGTGGCGAGTGAGGGATTCGAACCCCCGAAGTCTAAGACGGCTGATTTACAGTCAGATCCCTTTGGCCACTTGGGTAACTCGCCATGGCACGCCCGACCACATGTGATCATCTGGCCTGACGTGCTGAATAAGGATACAAGGATTGCAGGTGACCCGTGACCAACGGAAGCAGCGACCTCGAACGACGGAGAAATCGCCGCACCTACTAGGATCGGGGTGCCAAGGAGGTTCGTTGTGACGGGTATCAAAGACGTCGCGGCGCGCGCTGGAGTGTCGACGGCCACCGTGTCCCGCACCTTGAGCGGCAACGGACAAGTGTCGCCCGCGACACGTGCACTCGTCGAACAGGCCGCAGCCGAACTCGGCTACGTCGTGTCGTCCAATGCCTCGAGCCTCGCGACCGGACGCACCCGCAATGTCGGTGTTGTCATGCCGTTTCTGCATCGTTGGTATTTCAACGCGGTGCTGGGGGGCGCAGAATCCGCCCTACTTTCGAACGGCTATGACTTGACCCTCTACAACCTCGGGGCGAGTGTCGGTCAACGACGAGCTGTATTCGAGCACTTCTTGCTGCGCAAAAGAGTGGATGCGGTGATCGCCGTCGCGCTCGAACTCACGCCACAGGAGGTCACCCGGCTGCACGATCTCCGCAAGCCGCTCGTCGGTGTCGGCGGTCCGCTGGCCGGAGTGCGCACCCTCAGTATCGACGACGTTGACGTAGCGCGGCTTGCAACCGAGCACTTGCTGAGCCTTGGCCACCGGAATATCGCGCACATCGGCGGCGACCCGCAATCTGAGACCGATTTCCACATGCCGACAAACCGCAGGGCGGGCTACGACGCCGCTCTCGCTGCGGTCGGAATCCTGAGCGATCCCGAGCTCTTCGCGCCGGCAGACTTCACCATTCCTGACGGATATCGCGCCGCCAAGAAGCTCCTCGGCAACCCGCGCAAGCGCCCGACGGCGATCTTTGCCGCCTCCGACGAGATGGCAATCGGCACGATCCTGGCCGCCCGCGACCTCGGACTCGACGTGCCACGCGACCTGTCGGTGATTGGCATTGACGATCACGACCTCGCCGAATTCTTCCGGCTCAGCACGGTGGCACAGTACCCCGCCCGACAGGGTGCGCTGGCGGT
>JANOYC010000168.1:0-2623 GCA_031428675.1 Microbacteriaceae bacterium
GTGACGAAGTTGATCGACGCGACCGGACGACGACCGGTGTGCTCGTACAAGTCGGCGGATCCCGTTATCCGGGATGCGAATTCCCCGAGCGTCGCCGGCTCACCACGCCAAAAGTCGCGAACGGTGTCGCGGTACTGTCCGTTCCATTCCGTCCACTGCGGGGGGAAGCTGCCGACCTGGTATCCACCGGGACCGACATCCCACGGCTCGGCGATGAGCTTGACCTGCGAGACCACCGGGTCCTGCTGCACGAGCTCGAAGAAGGTTGACAGCCGGTCTACGTCATAAAACTCTCGGGCAAGCGCCGACGCGAGGTCGAACCGGAAGCCGTCGACATGCATCTCGGTCACCCAATAGCGCAGCGAGTCCATGATGAGCTGCAGCGAGTGCGGGTGGCGAACATTGAAGGAGTTGCCGGTGCCGGTGTAGTCCATATAGTACTGCCGTTCATCGTCCATGAGGCGGTAATACGCCGCATTGTCGATGCCCTTGAACGAGATTGTCGGGCCGAGGTGATTGCCCTCTGCGGTGTGGTTGTAGACCACGTCGAGGATGACCTCGATGCCCGCCGCGTGCAGGCTGCGCACCATGCCCTTGAACTCCTCGACCTGGTGGCCAAGTTCGCCCCGGCTCGAGTAGGCACTGTGCGGGGCAAAGAATCCGATGGTGTTATAGCCCCAGTAGTTGCTGAGGCCCTTGTCCTCGAGGGTGTTGTCGTTGACGAACTGGTGCACCGGCATGAGCTCGATCGCAGTCACCCCCAACTTGTGCAAATGCTCAATGACGGCGGGGTGCGCGACGCCGCTGTAGCTACCGCGCAACTCCTCGGGCACAGCGGGGTGCAACTGGGTAAGGCCTTTGACGTGTGCTTCGTAGATCACCGTCTGTGAGTAGGGAATCTGCAGCAGTCGGTCGCCCGCCCAGTCGAAAAACGGGTTCACCACCACGCCGAGCATCATGTGCGGTGCAGAATCGTCGTCATTGCGCGAGTCGGGGTCACCGAAGTTGTAGGCGAACAATGCCTGATCCCAGTCGATCGCGCCTGTCGTCGCCTTCGCGTACGGGTCGAGCAGGAGCTTGTTGGGGTTTGAGCGCATTCCCTTCTCGGGCGCGTATTCGCCGTGCACTCGGTAGCCGTAGCGCTGGCCGGGGCGCACGTTCGGCAGGTAGGCGTGCCACACGTAGGCGTCGACATCGGTGAGCTCGACACGCGTTTCGGTGCCGTTCTCAGAGAAGAGGCAGAGTTCAACGCGCTCGGCCGCTTCGCTGAAGATCGCGAAGTTCGTGCCGCTTCCGTCGAAGGTCGCGCCAAGGGGGTAAGCAGATCCGGGCCAGGTGTTCATTCGGTCCTTCCTAGGGCCAGTGGGTCAACCGTAGTTTGAGATGCGTGGTGGAGCATATTTCATTCGACCGCTTGACTAGCGAACGCGATCATGGTGAGTGTGACGAAGAGTCCAGCGCCGAAGTTCAGCCAGAGAAACCTTCTCCAGCCGCGGTTCGCTCGTTCCGCATCGGTGTCGGTGATGGACCAGTAGGCCGCGCAACTTATTGCGTACGGCACAGCGAGAATCGCGGTGATAGGTCCGGGCCATTCCGACGTTAGCAGTATCAGGCCAGCGGCGAGGTATGCGATAACCGACAGCCTCACTGTTGCTCGCGCGCCGATGACGGTCGCAACGGATGCGATTCCGGCTTCGCGGTCGGCGCGGACGTCTTGCACGGCACCGAACGCATGGGAGGCGATTCCCCACACGAAGAACGCGAGGAGCACCGCCCAGAGCCCGGCCGTGAATTGCGCTCCGCCGAGCACGAGCGCATACACCGCAGGCGACACGAAGTGCGTGCTGGACGTCACAGAATCGAGGAACGGCCGCTCCTTGAAGCGCAGACCTGGCGCCGAATACGCGATCACCGCGAAGACACTCACCGCGAGGACTCCCCATGACGCCGGGTTGCCGAAGGCGACAAGGAAGATCAGAAAGGGCACGTTGGTGACGACCGCCGCCCACAGTGTCGGGCGGTGCATCCGCGTGTCGAGTAATGCGCCTTCGACGCCGCCTTTGCGCGGATTGCGGAGGTCGCTCTCGTAGTCGAAAACGTCGTTGATGCCATACATAGCGAGGTTGTAGGGAACAAGGAAATAGACCGTGCCGAGCACGAGCCTGATGTCGATCTCCCGTGTAGTGAGCAGGTAGGCCGAAGCGAAGGGAAACGCCGTGTTGACCCAACTGAGCGGCCGCGACGATACAAAAAGCGCTCGCAGTGTCTCGCTTGTCATCGCCGATCTGCCTTGCGGCCGGCGCCAAGCAACGCCCACAGGGTCGGAAGTAGCACGGCCGCGGCGATGGCGTAGGCGAAGTCCTCGAGCGGAGCGACTCCCACGAATAGCCCGCTGATGAGGTCGTCGTGGTAGCCAACCAGTCCGGCGAGAATAATCACGTTGTCGAAAATGGCGGTAAGCACGACGATGGTCAACACCACCACCGCGACCGCCCGCCAACGCGGCGCGCGCCCCAGCACGAGGGCGACCACAGCAAGCAACCCGATGGCCGCAAGAAAGATGAGGTTGAGACTCCAATACGTCACAGCCCGCGGTCCTCTCGTCGCGCTACCCAGGCGGCGA
>JANOYC010000169.1:0-6479 GCA_031428675.1 Microbacteriaceae bacterium
ATTGGCAGAACGGTGGCACCACGGATCACGACAACCTAGCAAATCTGTGCTGCTCACACCACAACCTCAAGCACGGTAGCGCGTGGACGGTCGTGCACGGCAACGCCGGGCAACTGATCTGGACCTCACCGGCTGGATTCAACTACACAACATACCCCGACCTCGAACTCACCGCGTAAACAACAACCAGACATGGCCGGGCTACTCACACGGCGAGCACCGCCGCTAGCGTCTAGTCGAGCAGGAGCGCGGGTTCTTCGACAACACTGGCGACATCCGCGAGGAACCGCGACGCGACGTCGCCGTCGACGACTCGGTGGTCGAAGCTCGCGCCGATCGTGGTGACAAATCGCGGACGGACCTCACCGTCGACGACCCAGGGCTTCTGCTTGATCGTTCCGAGCGCAACGATGGCCACCTCGCCGGGGTTGAGAATCGGCGTTCCCGTGTCCATCCCGAACGAACCCAGGTTGGTGATGGTGATTGTTCCTCCGGACATGTCGGCCGGGCTGGTCTTGCCGTCTCGAGCCGTGAGCGTAAGTTGCTCCAGCGCAGTCGCTAGTTGCAAGAGCGACAGGTTCTGGGCGTCCTTGACGTTCGGCACGATGAGTCCGCGCGGTGTCGCGGCGGCGATGCCGAGGTTCACATAGTGCCGCACGATGATCTCCTGATCGGTCCAGGCGGAGTTCACGGTGGGGTTTCGCCGAACCGCCCAGATCATCGCCTTGGCAATAATGAGCAAGGGTGAGACCTTGACTCCCGCGAAATCGGGGGATGACTTCAGCCGCTTGACGAACTCCATGGTGCGGGTCGCATCCACGTCGACAAAGACGCTCACGTGCGGAGCGGTGAAGGCGCTCGCAACCATGGCCGAGGCTATCGCCTTGCGCACGCCCTTGACCGGAATGCGCTCTTCGCGCACGTCACCCCACGCGGGAGTCTGGATGTTGCGGAAGACACTGGCCTGTTGGGCCTGACGGATAACGTCGTCACGCGTGATCTCGCCGGCGAGGCCGGTTGCCGTGACCGTAGCGAGGTTTACGTCGAGATCCTTCGCGAGCTTGCGAATCGGCGGCTTGGCGATGATGGCGGATGCCGAGGCGGCTGGCACCGACGACGGCCGCGCAGACGGGGCGTGCTGCGGGGGAGTCGGCGCCAACACGGCTGGTTCGCCACGTCGACGACGGGACGTTGCGTGGCCCTTGCTCCCATAACCCACCAGCACTGCACCGGAAGCTGCGTCGGATTCGCTCGAAATGCTGCTGACGGTGTCGACGACCGCGGCGCGCGCATCACCGTTCACGGCGGGTGCGGCCGGCGACGGGACGCTGGTCGGGGCGACCCCAGCGCCATCCACCGTGATGATCGCCGTTCCGACGTCGACGGTTTGACCCTCGGCGACGAGGAGAGCCGCAACCGTTCCTGCGAATGGCGATGGTAGCTCAACAAGCGATTTCGCCGTCTCGATCTCCACGAGCACCTGGTTGACCTTCACAATGTCGCCCGGGGCGACCTTCCACGACACGATCTCGGCCTCGGTCAGTCCTTCGCCGACATCGGGGAGGAGGAATTCGGATGTAGCCATGCAGCTGTCCTTTGACTCTGGGGGATTGCCTAGTAGGCGAGGGCCCGGTCGACGGCCTCGAGCACGCGATCCGCGTCGGGCAGATATACGGTTTCCAGCTTCGCCGGAGGGAACGGGGTATCAAAGCCCGAGACGCGCAGAACCGGGGCTTCGAGCGAGTAGAAGGCGCGCTCCGTGACAGTCGCCGCTATTTCCGACGCCACGCTCACGAACGACGGGGCCTCTTGGGCCACGATAAGCCGACCCGTTTTCTGCACCGACGCCACGATCGGTTCGTAGTCGATGGGGGAGATCGAACGCAGGTCGATGACCTCCACGCTTGTGCCTTCGTCAGCGGCGATCTCGGCCGCTTGGAGCAGCACACTGACGATCGCCCCGTGCCCCAGCAGGGTGATCTCGGTTCCGGTGCGCACCACGCGGCTGGAATGCAGGGGCGCCGCGCTGGCAGAGAGTTCCACCTCGCCCTTCGGCCAATATCGGCTCTTGGGTTCGAAGAACATCACCGGGTCGTTGCTTGCAATCGCCTCCTGGATCATCCAGTACGCGTCGTTAGGGGTGCTGGGGCTCACGCTCCGGAGTCCGGCCGTGTGCGCAAAATACGCTTCTGGGCTTTCTTGGTGGTGTTCAACCGCACCGATGTGGCCGCCATAGGGAACGCGGATCACGACCGGCAGGCTGATCTGACCCTCGTGCCGGTTGGTGAGCTTCGCGAGTTGGGACGTGATCTGGTCGAATCCGGGAAAAATAAACCCGTCAAACTGAATCTCGCACACCGGCCGGTAGCCGCCCATCGCAAGACCGATCGCGGTGCCGACGATTCCCGACTCTGCGAGCGGAGTGTCGAGAACGCGGTTGATTCCGAACTCAGCCTGCAATCCTTCGGTGACGCGGAACACTCCACCGAGCGGGCCGATATCCTCGCCCATGAGAAGCACCTTGGGATTGTCGAGCATGGCCTGGCGGAGCCCGGCGTTGATCGCCTTCGCCATCGGCATCGATTCGCTCACGCCTCTGCTCCCAACTGGGCTTCGTAGTTGCTGAGCCACGCTTTCTGTTCATTCATCAACGGATGCGGGTCGGAGTACACGTTGTCGAAGATCATGTCCATGGGCGGGGTGCCGAGTTCGAGAGTGCGGCGACGGATGTCGGAGGCGTAATCCTCCGCTTCCTCCGCGACGTCGGCGAAGAAGGCGTCGGTCTCGCCGCGGGAGCGCAGGTACGTTTCGAACCGGGTGATCGGGTTGCGCGCCTCCCAGTAGTGCAATTCGTCGTCGGAACGGTATTTGGTGGGGTCGTCCGATGTCGTGTGTGCGCCCATGCGATAGGTGAGCGCCTCGATGAGGCTTGGTCCTTTGCCGCTGCGGGCGGCATCCATCTGGGCCCTGGTGACGGCATAGCTCGCAAGCACGTCGTTTCCGTCGATCTGGATGCCCGGCATCCCAAAACCGCTGGCCCGCAGGTACAGCGGCGTGCGGGATTGGCGCGAGACGGGCACGGAGATCGCCCACTGGTTGTTCTGCAGGAAGAAGACCTGAGGCGTCTGGTAGCTCGCGGCGAACACGAACGCTTCGTTCACATCGCCCTGACTCGTGGCACCATCGCCGAAGTAGACGATGACCGCTTGGTCGTTATCGAGATCCCCTGTCGCCGTTGCCTTGTCGAAGGTCATTGCCATCGCAAGCCCAGTGGCGTGCAGAGTCTGCGACCCGATCACGAGAGTGTAGAGATGGAAGTTGTTCTTCTCGGCAGGATTCCACCCGCCGTGGGTCACCCCGCGCAGCAACCTGATGATGTCGAGCAGGTCCACGCCACGAATCTTGGCGATCACGTGCTCACGATATGCGGGAAAAATGTGGTCCTGAGGTCGCGTGGCGAAAGCACTGCCCACTTGCGCGGCTTCCTGACCGAGACTCGGCACCCACAGCCCCATCTGGCCCTGGCGCTGCATGTTGCCCGCTTCGAGATCGAATCGTCGAACCACGACCATATTGCGGTGAAAATCACGCAGCTGGTCGTCGGTTAGCTGCTCGATATACGGAAAATATTCGGCAGCCGCGTCGCTCTCAACGAGGGTGCCCTCCGGCGAGAGCAACTGGACTGTCGCGGCGGTGTAAGACATTTGACTAATCTAACGTGGCCCGCGCGGGTGCGGATCGACGGGATCGGACAAGCCTTGCTGTCGCGGCAAGGAGTCCGCCCACAGCTTCGTGCTCGCCAATACTCACCCGAATACCCTCACCGAGCGCTCGGGCGACGATTCCATGCTCCGCGAGCACCTCGGTGGCCTCTTTCGTGTCGTCTCCCGTAGGGAGCCAGACGAAATTGCCTTGCGGGCGCGGCACCGACCAGCCTTGGTCGACCAAGGCCGCCCACACCTCGTCGCGCAGGGCCGCGATGGCTGTGACTCGATCGAGCAACTCGGCCTCGTGATCGAGAGAGATCAGAGCGGCGCGCTGCGCCGGCTCGGTGACCGAGAGGGGGATGGCCGTCGCTCGAGCGGCGTCCATCACGTAATCCGGCCCGACCGCATACCCGATGCGCAGTCCCGCCAGGCCGTACGCCTTCGAGAAGGTGCGCGCGAGAACCAGGTTGGGGTAGCGCTGAAGGAGCGGGCTGCCGCTGACGGCATCCGAATCGGTCACGAATTCTGCGTACGCTTCATCGAGTAGCACAAGCACAGTCTCCGGCACCTGCGTCATGAATTGCGCGAACTCGGCCCCAGACACGGTAGTTCCGGTCGGATTGTTCGGGCTGCACACAATCACCATGCGGGTGCGTTCCGTGATTGCGCGTGCCATGGCAGCCAAGTCGTGACGGTGGTCATCCATCAGCGGAACCGGCACTCCCGTCGCGCCCGCAACCGCGATCAGACCCGGATACGCCTCGAAGCTGCGCCACGCGTAGACGATCTCGTCTCCGGCTTCAGCGACGGCAGTGATCAGTTGCATGATCACCGAAACTGACCCCGCGCCGACCTGGATGTTGGCCGCAGCGACCCCGAAACGATCCGCGAGTCGCGCGCTGAGCTCCGCTGCCGAAGCGTCGGGATAACGGTTCACCCGTGACTCGGCGAGCGCCGCGCGCACCGCCGGAAGCGGGGGATACGGATTCTCATTGGAACTGAGCTTGAACGCGTTCGGGTTTGCTTGCTTGCCCTGACGGTAGGGAGACAGAGCTTCAATGATCGGGCGGAAGCGAACTCGTGGAGTCGTCACGATCATCCAGCCTAATTGCGACTGCATGCGCCGACGGGCATAGTTAACGGATGCGGAGATTTCTGGTGCGGCTCGTCATCAATGCGTTCGCGCTCTGGCTCACGACCCTGGTCGTCGCGGGAGTGAATGTGGTGGCATTCCCGCCCGCCAGCACGCTCGAAACTCTGCTGACCTATCTCCTGGTCGCCCTCATCTTCGGTGTGGTCAATGGCGTCATCGGCAACCTGATTCGCATCGTCGCGTTCCCCGTCTACATCCTGACGCTCGGGCTGATCGCCCTCGTCGTCAACGGGCTGTTATTGCTCCTGGTCGACTGGATATCGAGTCTCCTCGGCTTCGGTCTCGTCGTCGACGGCTTCTGGTGGGGAGTGCTGGGTGCTCTTGTACTCGGTCTGCTCAGCTGGTTGATCGGCATCTTGTTGCGCCCCATCATCGGCAACGATCACTGATCACCCCTTCGGCGCGCCGACGCGTACCGCCCGATAGTCCACCGATGTGGTGGCGACCGACCCTGGCGTCACGGCCGCCAACGCTTCCCGCGTTCGCACGACTCGGGGGTCGATCGCGGCGTCGCTGAGCGTTGCGGTTCTCTGATACTCAGCGAGGGCGTGCGCCGGTAGGACGTTTCCTCCCGGTGCGGGGCGGTGGGAGAGCGCGGTGCGCGCGACAACCACCCCGGTACCGCCGGGTCGCCGAACACCGCCGGTCACCGGCACGAGATCATCAGTGTGTTCGATGATGAGCGACGGAATCTCGGCCGGAACCCTCACCTGCCCGCTGGGGGCCCCCACGGTCACGAGTCCTCGAGTCGAATATTCGGGCATCGACGCGAGTCGTGCGGCAATAAGCCCACCTTGCGAATACCCGGTGAACACCACGGGGGTGTCGGCGGTAATTCCCGCATCTGCCATCGCGATCTGCACCGCGCGCACGGAGTCCGCGTCGACACCCGCAACACCGCGAACGTTGCTCGTCATGTCCCACGGTTCCGCTCCCGGCTGGAGTGAGAAATCGCGAGTTCCCCCGAGATAGACCTCAAAGCGCGGCACACCGTCGGCACGGCCGGGACCCGCGTCGTACCGATCGATTCGAATCTGCGCGGCATCGCCGGGGATGCGATCGACACGGTCAGCAATGCCGTCGGGCGGTGACACACGGACTGTCCGCCGCACCGGTGCTAACGCGACCTGACCGCCTCCGCCGGGGGATATCCGGGATGCGATCCCGGCTGCGAGCGCGGCGACGGTATCCAGACCGGTGATCTCGGCGCCCTCATCGCCCAGAACCGCGGCAGTATGCGCGTTCACTCCAATCGCGCCGAGCATCGCATCATCAATACTTGCGATAGCGATCGCCAAGAACTCCACTGTCGCGGTCTCCGACAGATAACCGACGCCACCGTACGCGGTTTCTCCGATGGCGTGACCGACTCGCGCGGCACCCTCTGGGCGTGCCAGGGCAGCGAGGCCCAGCCCCACTACGAAAGGCGCGACCACGGGTGTTGCGAGAATAGCGACACCTCCGATGGATGCACCCAGGGTCCAGCCCAGAACGGCGGCCGCCTGTTGCACGAGCCGCTCGGCGCCGCCATCCACACTGCCGTATGCAATCGAAGCGAGCTGCATTCCGCTCGAAATTGCCTGGGCACAATCGGCCGCGATTGCCAGCCGACGCGCGAC
>JANOYC010000170.1:0-6377 GCA_031428675.1 Microbacteriaceae bacterium
ACCCCCAGTCAAGTGCGCTACCAAGCTGCGCCACAGCCCGTGACTTGTGCGGGTGCGAGGCTCTTGGGGGAGGCTCGCACGCGCACCGAGAACATAGCTTACCCCGTTGCGGGCGGCGTCGATGTCGGGCGGAAACAGAGCATTCTTAACGCTTTTCGGCGGGATCGTCGTAGCGTGGACGAGTGAGCGCAGAATTGACGCTTGGCGCCGAAGAGGAACTCCACCTCATCGACCTCGACAGTTGGACACTCTCAGCGCGCGCCCCGCAACTGTTGTCACAGTTGCCCGCCGAACACTATTCTGCAGAACTTCAACGCACCACCGTCGAGACCAACACCGCCGTCGTCAGTACGCTGTCGGATCTGCGGCGGGAGATCGCCCGACTGCGCGACGGCCTCATCGCGGTCGCCGCCGACGCCGGGCTCGGCGTTGCCGCGGTCGGCACCGCGCCGCGATCCACGTTCAGCGACTTCGAACTCACCGCGGCCGGCCGCTACAGCCGGATGCAAGAGCAATACCGCTTGCTCGTCGACGAACAACTCATTTGCGGCACCCAAATCCACGTCGGAGTCTCCGACCGAGATCTCGCGGTCAGGATCGCCCAACGCGTCTCACGCGAACTGCCCACCCTGCTCGCGCTGTCTGCAAGCTCCCCGTTCTGGAACGGGCTCGACACCGGCTATGCGAGCATCCGCACCATCATCTGGCAGCGGTGGCCGAGCGCAGGCGCGACCGGACCGCTCGAAACGGCGCAGCAGTACGACACGCTCCTCGCCGACCTCATCGCCACCGGGGTCATCGCCGACGCAAAAATGGCGTATTTCGACGTGCGGCCATCCGCCCACGAGCCGACGCTCGAACTTCGCGTGTGCGACGCGTGCCCGATCATCGACGACACGGTGCTCATCGCCGGGCTGTTCCGGGCGGCTGTGCGGGCGGCCGAATTGGAGATCGAGGCTGGAGCTCCCTACGCGGCGCCCGCCGCTCCGATCCACCGCGCCGCCATGTGGCAAGCGGCACGCAGCGGACTGTCCGGCAATCTCGTCGACCAGAGCGGCAGCCCGCGCCCGGTGCCGGCGCCGGTCGCGGTGCGAGAACTCGTGACCCGCTTGCGGCCACACCTCGAAGAACTCGGCGACTACGACGACGTCAGAGAACTCAGTGAGGATGCGCTCACCCGCGGAAACTCCGCGGATCGACAGCGCGTCGCCTTCGCGGAGCGCGGCGACCTCGATGACGTCACCCGACTCGTCGTGCGGGAGACGCACGGCACGGTCGCGAAGTTTCTGCCCGACGTCGAGCCGCTGCGGGGATATCGCGCCCGCGCCGGTGACGAAGCGGTCGGAATCGGGGCACGGCCCCGACCGCCCTACCGCGACGTTTTACACTTCTTCGACTCCCTTCCGCCCGATCAACTCGCCACCCGACAGGATGCTCGAACCCGCTGGACAAGCGAGCGCGGCATGACCTTCGGAGTGGGCGGGGAATCGCGCAATTTCGAGGTCGACCTGCTACCGCGCATCATCAGCAGCTACGAATGGACGGCCCTTTCCGCTGGTCTCATCCAGCGAGCACGAGCAATCGAAAGCTTCCTACGCGACATCTACACCGAACAGCGCGTGCTGCAGGAAGGGCTCTTCCCGCGCGAGTGGGTGCAGCACTCCCCCGGCTGGCGCGTCGAAGCCACCCGCTTGCCGCCCGGAACCCCACGCGCCCCGATCATGGGCTTCGACCTCGTGCGCAACGAGACCGGCGGATGGCGTGTGCTCGAAGACAACGTGCGCAACCCGAGCGGGGTCGCCTACGCGATCGCGGCGCGCGAGCTCATCGACGCCGTCGTGCCCGCGCTGCCCCGCCCGCCCCGGCTGCTCGATCCACACACCGCGCACGCGGCGCTGCGCCGAACCCTCCAAGCGCCCGGGCGCGACGGCGCCGCAAGCGCCCTGCTGTCGAGCGGACCGGGCAGTTCCGCGTGGTTCGAACACCGCCGCCTCGCCGAGGGCGCGGGCCTCCACCTCATCGGAGCCGACGACATCACCGCCGAACGCGACCGGGTCGTATTGCGCAACGATGGCACACCCGTCGGCTGCCTCTATCTGCGTCTCGACGGCGAAGTCGTCGACCTGGAAGACAGCTCCGGATACGCCATCGGCGCCGACATCATGGCGGTCGCAACAGCGGGCGGAGTTGTGCTCGCGAACGCTCCCGGCAATGGAATCGCCGACGACAAGGCCATGTACTGCCACATTCCCGAGCTCATCCAGTACTACCTGGGCGAACACCCCCTGCTCGAATCCGTGCCGACCTACCGCGCCGCCGACGAAGGCGAACGGCGCATCGTGCTCGAACGGGTTGGCGAACTCGTGACGAAACCGGTGGACGGTCACGGTGGCCGCGGCATCCTCATCGGGCCGGCCGCATCCGCAGCCAGCGTCGCCGCTCGCCGCGCGGTTATCGCAGCGAACCCGGCGGAATGGGTTGCACAAGAACTCGTCGCCCTCTCGTCGTTGCCGAGCTTCGCCGGCATGAGACTCGAACCACGCCGAGTCGACTTGCGGGTGTTCGCATATGCGACTGGCACCGACCCAGGCGATTACGCCATCGCCGACGTCGCCCTCACCCGCGTCGCGCAAGCGGGAAGCTTCATCGTCAACTCCTCCCGAGGGGGAGGCGCGAAAGACACCTGGATCATCGGCGACACCGCGACGAGCGAAGATGGGAACGCGGATGTGCGGACTCGCGGGTGAACTGACATTCGACGGCAGCCCGGCAGATGTCGCCGCGGTCGACCGGATGACCGAAGCTCTGGCCAATCGCGGCCCCGACGACTCAGGCATCTGGGCGCGCGGGCGCGCGGCACTCGGCCACCGCCGCTTATCGATCATCGACCTCAGCGCGTCCGGGTCGCAACCGATGGTGGATGCCGCTCTCGGCCTCACCCTCGTCTTCAACGGCTGCATCTACAACTACCGGCAATTGCGCTCCGAACTCGAAGCGGCAGGCCACCGCTTCTTCTCTACCTCAGATACCGAAGTCATCGGCAAGGCCTATGCGGAGTGGGGACAGCACTGCGTCGAGCACTTCCTCGGCATGTTCGCGTTCGCCCTGGTCGAGCACGAGAGCGGCCGAGTGATGCTCGCCCGCGATCGCCTCGGCATCAAGCCGCTCTACCTCGACGAGCGGCCCGGCCGCGTGCGGTTCGCCTCCACACTCCCAGCCCTGCTTGCGGGCGGCGGCACCGACACATCGATCGACACGACGGCACTCGCCTACTACATGACCTTCCACTCGGTCGTACCCGCCCCGCACACGATCCTCACCGGAGTGCGAAAGCTACCCCCGGCGACGGTGCGGATGATCGAAGCCGACGGCTCGAGCACAGACCACGTGTACTGGACCCCCGACTTCACGCGAGACGAGTCGCGCTCCGACTGGTCGGCGCGCGACTGGGAAGACGCCGTCATTGCGAGCCTGCGCACCGCCGTCGAGCGACGAATGGTCGCCGACGTCCCCGTCGGCGTGCTCCTCTCCGGCGGCATCGACTCGAGTCTCGTCGTCGCCCTCCTCGCCGAAGCCGGGCAGCACGGGCTGCAGACCTTCAGCATCGGCTTCGACTCCGCGGGGGGCGAATCCGGCGACGAGTTCGAATACTCCTCCCTCGTTGCGGAAAGATTCGGAACCGACCACCACCGCATCCGGATCGACCATTCCCGACTGCTTCCCGGGGTGGACGCAACCGTCGCGGCGATGAGCGAGCCGATGGCGAGTCACGATTGTGTGGCGTTCTACCTCTTGAGCGAAGACGTGTCCCGCTCGATCAAGGTCGTGCAATCGGGGCAGGGCGCCGACGAGGTGCTCGGCGGGTACGACTGGTATCCGCCGCTCGCCGGAATCGACCGCGCCGACGCCGCCGAGACCTATGCGAGCGTGTTCTTCGACCGGCGGTGGACGCAACTGGCCGAACTGCTGGCCCCGAATTGGGCGGCGCCCGTCGACGCGCCGACAGCGTTCATTTCTGATCGCTTCGCGCGGCCGGGAGCGGTGACTGCCGTGGACGCCGCCCTCCGCAACGACACCACGGTGATGCTCATCGATGATCCGGTAAAGCGCGTCGACAACATGACGATGGCGTGGGGTCTCGAAGCGCGAGTGCCCTACCTTGATCATGAGTTCGTCGAACTTGCGGGCCGCATCCCGCCGGAACTGAAGCTCGCCGACGGTGGCAAGGGCGTGTTGAAACGTGCGAGCCGGGGCGTCATCCCGGATGCCGTGATCGATCGGCAGAAAGCGTACTTCCCGGTTCCCGCGATTCGCCAGCTCGACGGTCCGTACCTCGAGCGGGTGCGGGATGCGCTCACCGACCCCGCGGCAACCCGACGCGGCCTGTTCGACCCCGGGCAGGTCGCGCAGCTCATCGCCGACCCCAACACGACACGAACGACGCTCGGTTCGAACGCACTGTGGCAACTCGCCGTGCTCGAAATGTGGCTCCAGGAACGAGGCATCCAATGACCGACACGGATGGTCGTCTCGACGCCGCGATCCGTCTGAGTAGCGACCTCGTCGACGCGTGGGGCTGCTGGGGGCCGACAATGACGCCGGATGCTCGGCGGGTGGCATTCATCAGCGACCGCAACGGGATACCGGAAGTGTGGGTGAAGGATGTCGTCACCGACGGACCCCTGCCGCCTGCCAGGCGCATCCGACTCTCCGACGACCCGGTGCTCTCCGTGCAGTGGTCGGCCGACAGCGCTTGGCTCGCGTGCGCTGTCGCGACCGATGGCGGCGTGCGAAACCAAGTGTGGGTCGTTCGCCCGGACGGCACCGACGCACGCCGGATTGCGGGCTCCCGCGACGTGCACGCCGAAGTCGGCCCGTGGACGCGCAGCGGTCATCGCGTGGTTGTGACGATCCCGCCGGCGATTGCGGGGCATCCGAGTTTCAGCTATCTGGCCGACCCAACGACCGGTGAATTGCATCCCCTCGCATCCGGCAATCTCATTAGCGTGCTCGATCTGTCTATCGAAGAGCGGCTCGTCGTGTTGCGCGACGGACCGCGCGGCGAACACTTCTGCGTCGTCGTCGACCGGATCGCCGACCTGCACCACCCGCTTCTGCCGCACCGCGACACCGGGGCAACCGAAGTCGCGCTGATCCGACCCGCGCCCGAAGGACACGTAATGCCCTTCATCGCGTACCTCGTCACCGAAGTCGGCCTGCCGAGGCGTCAACTCGTGGCCACGCCGCTCGGCGCCAACGGACTGCGGGGCGACGCTCGCGTGCTCATTCACCGCGACGACGCCGAACTCGAAGACCTCGACGCCGACGACGCCGGGCGAGTGCTGCTACTCGTGTGGAATGTCGCAGGGCGAAGCGAACTCGAATTGCTCGACACGGTGACCGGGCACCGCTCGATCGTGCACGGGCTGCCCGGGCTCGTAGCCTCGAGCCCGGTGCTCAGCCGCGACGGATCGAGCGTGATCCTGAGCGTCGAGGGGCCCGCACGGCCCCGCGAGTTGTGGCATCTCGACACCCGAACGCACGCGTGGGCGAGAGTGAGCGCCGCGCCCAGGCTGCCCGAGCACGAACTCGTGCACCCAACACTCGAAACCTTCTTCTCGAAGGATGGCCTCGCCATCAGCGGGTGGCTCTATCGCGCGCCCGACAGTCACACCCCGGGGCCAGCGATGCTGAGTCTGCACGGCGGCCCGGAGTCGCAGGAGCGCCCGGTGTTCAGTCCCCAGCATCAAGCCATGGCGGCGGCCGGCATCACGGTCTTCGCCCCGAACATCCGCGGTTCCTCGGGTTTCGGTCGGGAGTTCGTGCACGCCGACAACCTCGAAGGCCGGTATGGCGCTTTCGACGACGTGCTCGCATCCGCGGATTTTCTCATCGAACGCGGGATCGCCGCGCCCGACCAGATCGCCGTCACCGGGCGATCGTACGGCGGATACCTGACCCTTGCCGCCCTCGCCTTCACACCGAGCGCGTTCGCGGCCGGGGTCGACATCTGCGGGATGTCGGACATGACGACGTTTTATCGCGACACCGAACCGTGGATCGCGGCCGCTGCGTTCAGCAAATACGGGCATCCGCGGCGCGATCGCCGGTTGTTGAAGGCGATTTCTCCGCTGCGAAGTGCGAACAACATCCGGGTTCCGCTCCTCGTTGTGCACGGCGAGCTCGACACGAACGTGCCCATCGGAGAGTCGCGCCAGATCGTCGCCGCACTACGGAAAGCACACCGACCGGTCGATTACCTCCAACTCGACGGCGAGGGCCACGAATATCGGTCGGCCTACTCGCGCCGACTGCTCATCGAGCACATGGTGCGCTTCCTCACGGCGAACTTGGCCGTCGCGGGTTGATCGCTACGG
>JANOYC010000171.1:0-2306 GCA_031428675.1 Microbacteriaceae bacterium
GCTCCGATGGCTCCAATGCCAAGGAGTGACCGTTTGGTCAGTTTCACGTGTGGTTTTCCTTCCGGTGTCGGGCCGATTCGGCCCAGTCGCGGAAGCAACTCAGAGACCATCCTCCAGCCCTGCAAGCGATTACAGTGCAGACACTGTTGTAACAGAGTCGGCGTCAAAAACACAACGGATTACACGAGTGAGTTCTCAATTGCTCCTCGATCGTTATTTTGGAACGGCTGAGCCCGAACTGGGAGCGGGAGCGACGACACCGGGCAACTCCCACACCGTGAGTGACATGCCGGCTGCGCTAACGGCATCTCCGTCGCAGGTGGCACTGCCGTACAGGATCGGTGCTCCACCGGGAATCGTGCCGACCGGCAGATGCACGGTTGTCGCCGAACGTGCGGCGACAACGAGCACGCATTGGTCCTGGTGTTCTCGCACGTATGCGAGCGCGTCGTCGTCGACGTGCACCCAGCGAAGACCACCCGCATTCAGAGCGACGTTATCGCGCCGCAAGCGGATGAGCTCCGCGTATTCGTCGATCGCCGACGTGGTCTGCTCCGCCTCACCCCAGGGAATCGTGGTTCGGGAATGCTCCCCATCATCGCCGATGTGCCCGAACTCATCGCCCGCAAAGATTAGCGGAATACCGGGCATCGTGAGCGTGATGCCGAATGCGACAGGCACGGCGTCAGGACGCGCGTGCGTGCGAAATCTGGGGGTGTCGTGGGTGTCCAGCGCGTTCATGTTGTTCATGCGAACACGCCACGGAAACTGCGCGCTGAACGCCGTGTAGGCCTCGTAGACCTCCGCACCCGTATAGCTCGGGATGACCCCATACGGAATACCGAAGAACTGCGCGATGCGCCCGGGCTCGCTGAGCCACGACCAGAGTGGACGCGTCAGGTTCGCGTATGTCATCGCACCGTGCCACGCATCTCCGGTGAAATCCGAGGCGGCATCATTGGTCGCCTCGGCGAGCAAAATCGTCGACGGATTGACGTCGATCATCGTCTTGCGGATGATCCGACGCACCTCTTCATTCAAGTCCTGATCCTCGAAACGGCCGGTCATGTTGGCAACGTCGATGCGCCACCCGTCGAGGTTGTAGGGCGGCTCGAGCCAGCGCGCGACCACCGAGCCGGGCCCTTCGATGAAGCGGCGCCGCAGTTCGGCGGAATTCCAGTTGAACTTCGGCAGGCTCGGCACGCCGAGCCATGCTTCGTATTCGGTTTGCTCGTCATTGAGCCAGTGGTAGAAGTCGCTTTCGGGCGCGGCGGGGTTGCCGTACGACGCGGTGAACCATTCGTGTGCGTCGCCGGAATGATTGCTCGTGAGGTCGCCAATAATCTTGAACCCGCGCTCATGCGCAGCCTCAACGAGGGCGATAAGGGCGGCGTTGCCACCGAGTAGCGGGTCAACCTCGGAGAACGAGAAGGCGTCGTAGCGATGGTTGGACCTCGCCGGAAACACCGGGGTCAGGTAGATCAGCGTCACCCCGAGCCGTTCCAAATGGTCAAGATGATCGACGATTCCCGCGAGGTCGCCGCCGTAGAACTGGAACGGGGTGACAGGGCCGACATGAATCGGTTCGTCTCCCCACTCGGCCGCCTGGGCCCACGACGGGAGTTCGCGTTTGTCGGCCTCCGCTGACCGCGCGAACCGGTCCGGGAAGATCTGGTACATCACCGTGGAATCGGCCCAATCCGGTGGCGCGTCGAATGTCGCGATGCGGAAGTCGTCGATGTCGGGAACGTCGATGGCGCTCAGTCCGCGAGCATTGAGCCACGCGAACGAGCCATCTCCGCGGGTGACCAGAAAGCGATAGCCGTTGACCGGGTTCGGCAGAGCGAGGTCCGCCTCCCACCACTCCCAGCCATCCACCACGCCGAGCCGGGTCGCCAACAAGAAGAACGGTTCCCGGTCGGGAGTCGAGCGCAGCCGCACCGCGCCAACGGGGCCGAAATCGCCCGGGATGCGCACGCGAATCTTGACTGTCGACCCAGGCGCGGGTGACTGTTCAGAAACGAACAGTGCCGATCCGTCGTGGTGCGGGCGGGGTCCGATGACTGACACAGCGCTGTGTTCGTGGGAGTGCATGAGGAGACGGTACTCCAACTCGACGCAATGCAAGCGTTTCCGATTGGAAGCGCTTGCCGTAAGGTTTTTGCATGGCGACAGCAACATCTCCTTCTTCGACCGCGCCCGAAACCGACCTCGGCCACACCGCTGGCAAGGAATGGTGGCGCAGCGCGGTCATCTATCAGATCTACCCGCGATCGTTCGCCGACAGCGACGGCGACGGCATCGGC
>JANOYC010000172.1:0-30519 GCA_031428675.1 Microbacteriaceae bacterium
CGGACACCGCGGCCAATCGATCTCTCATCGTCTGGCGCCCGATCCGCATCCGCTCCTCTTCGGCTCGCAGATCGGCCTCTTCCAGCGCGAGCTCGTGCTCGAGTTGACCTTCGAGGTCATCGAACAGATTGTCCCAGCGCATTAGCTGACAGTAGCGACGGCCGACGTTTGCTTCCTGCAGGTTATCCACAGCCCCCGCGCGGGGGCGTGGCTATTTCTCATTATTACTGCTTGAGTTGCCCCACCCCGAGATGGGGTGAACAGGTTAGTCGGAACACTGCCCGCTACGGAGTCCGAAATGACAACTGCTCAACCCTTCCACCCACCCACGGTGATCCTCGAGCCTGACGACGAGGCGGAATCCGCGGAGCCCCAGACAACCGACGCGGCCCAAGCTTCCTCCACACTCACGATCGCCCCGCCCGAAGCTAACGTCGAGGGCGCACCCGGAGCGCGCACACGATTCGTCACCGACGAGTTCTTCGGGCACCAGCCGTCACCGACACGAGCCCTGCCCAATCCGCAACCGCTCCTCGAGAACCTCACACGATGCGTCATCGAGATTCTTGCCGGTGCGCGCGATCTTGAACAGATCGCACGCTGGGTCACCGACGACGTCTACCGTCACCTGCTCAAGCGCGTCGTGTTATCCGCTCGCGCTCGCCAAGCTCGAGGGCAAACCGCCACCAGGCCCACGTTTTCCCTCGGGTCGGTCACGATGTGCGAACCGCGAGATGGGGTCGTCGAAGCGGTCGTCATCGTTCGCGGTCGTGCCAGAACCCGCGCGGTGGCCATTCGCCTCGAGGGGCTAGACCGCCGCTGGCGCGCGACCGCCATCCACGTGCTCTGAACTAGCGCTTGCCCTTGCCCTGAGCGCGTCGCTCGGCGCGGTTCGCCGGGGCAGCTCCGGGCGGAGCCGCTTCGGTGCGCTGTCCGAACGCGCCGCGACCGGCGTCGTCTTTGACCTGGGCGCGAGCGGTTGCGGCCCGCTGCACCTGCCCACGCTGGTTGCGCACCTCCACCTCGCCGGAGGCATCCTCGCTCGGTGCAGAATAGCTGAGGCCCTGAGCGGGTGGCTGAACCGCCCCGAGTCCCTTGGCCGCCACAACGGGATGTTCGGTCTGGCCGACACCACGAGTGACCTCAACCTCGAGATTGAACAAGAAGCCGACAGTCTCTTCGCGGATCTGCCCCATCATGCTCTGGAACAGGGCGTAGCCCTCGCGCTGGTATTCCACAAGCGGGTCGCGCTGTGCCATGGCGCGCAATCCGATGCCGTCTTTCAAGTAGTCCATCTCGTACAGGTGATCGCGCCAGCGGCGATCGATCACCGAGAGAACGACGCGGCGCTCGAGTTCACGCATGGCCGGAGACCCGAGCGATTGCTCGCGGCTCTGGTAGGCGAGTTTCGCGTCGGAGAGGATCTCCTCCTTGAGGCGCACCGCCGTCACTTTGGAGCGTGAGCCGGCCTCGTCGGCGACCTCCTCGAACGTGATGGAGACCGGGTACAACGTTTTGAGCTCGGTCCAGAGGGCGTCGACATCCCAGTCGTCGCTGTGTCCCTCGGCGGTGCGCGCGTCGATAACCTCGGTGATCACATCTTCGAGGAACTTCTGCGTGCGCTCGTGCAGGTCGTCGCCTTCAAGGATGTGGCGGCGGTCACTGTAGATCGCCTCGCGCTGTCGGTTGAGCACGTCGTCGTACTTGAGCACGTTCTTTCGGATCTCCGCGTTGCGGGACTCGACCTGCGACTGAGCAGAGCGAATGGCACGGCTGACGACCTTCGACTCGATCGCGATGTCATCCGGCACGCCGGAGCGGCCCATAAGCATCTCGGCCGCTCCGCTGTTGAACAGGCGCATGAGATCGTCGGTGAGAGACAGATAGAAGCGGCTCTCCCCCGGGTCACCCTGACGGCCGCTTCGACCGCGAAGCTGGTTGTCGATGCGGCGGGATTCGTGGCGCTCGGTGCCGAGCACATACAAGCCACCAACCTCGACGACCTTCTCCGCTTCCGTCGACACCTCTGCCTTCACCGCATCGAACACGGCGTCCCATTCGGCTTCATACTCATCCGGCGTGTCGACCGGGCTGAGTCCCTTGGCGTTCATCTGCGCCACAGCGAGGAACTCGGCGTTGCCACCGAGCATCACGTCGGTGCCGCGTCCGGCCATGTTCGTGGCCACCGTCACGGCGCCAAGTCGACCCGCTTGAGCGATAATCGACGCCTCACGCGCGTGGTTCTTGGCGTTGAGCACCTCGTGTCGCACGCCGCGCTTGGCGAGCAACTTGGAGAGGTATTCGCTCTTCTCGACGCTCGTCGTTCCCACGAGAACGGGCTGCCCCGTCTGGTGGCGCCCGACGATGTCTTCGACTACTTGGCCGAACTTGGCTTCTTCGTTCTTGTAAACGAGGTCGGACTGGTCTTTGCGGAGCATCGGTTTGTTCGTCGGGATGGGAACGACGCCGAGCTTGTAGGTGCTCATGAATTCGGCAGCTTCGGTCTCTGCGGTGCCCGTCATGCCGGCGAGCTTCTTGTACAGGCGGAAGTAGTTCTGCAGCGTAACGGTCGCGAGAGTCTGATTCTCCGCTTTGACGGTCACGCCTTCCTTTGCCTCGATGGCTTGGTGGATGCCCTCGTTATAGCGACGGCCCATCAGGATGCGGCCGGTGTGCTCGTCGACAATGAGAACCTCGCCGTTCATGACGACGTAGTCCTTGTCTTTCTTGAATAAGGCGTTGGCCTTGATGGAATTGTTGAGGAAGGAGATCAGCGGAGTGTTCGCCGACTCGTAGAGGTTGTCGATGCCGAGGTAATCTTCCACCTTCTCGATGCCAGGTTCGAGAACGCCGACCGTGCGCTTTTTCTCGTCGACCTCGAAATCGACGCCGGGCGTCAACCTGTTCGCGAGGCTCGCGAACTCGGTGAACCAGCGGTTGGCCTCACCGGAGGCCGGGCCAGAAATAATGAGCGGCGTGCGGGCCTCGTCGATGAGGATCGAGTCCACCTCATCCACGATGGCGAAGAAGTGGCCGCGCTGCACCATGTCCTGCGTCTGCCAGGCCATGTTGTCGCGCAAGTAGTCGAAGCCGAACTCGTTGTTCGTGCCGTAGGTGATGTCCGCTTCGTACTGCTGGCGGCGAACCTCTGGGGTTTGCCCCGAGACGATGACTCCGGTGGTCATCCCGAGGGCGCGGAAAATGCGGCCCATCAGTTCGCTCTGATAGCTCGCGAGGTAGTCGTTGACCGTGACGACGTGCACGCCACGGCTTGCGATGGCGTTCAAATACGCCGGCAGGGTGGCCACGAGGGTCTTGCCCTCGCCGGTCTTCATCTCCGCGATGTTGCCGAGGTGCAGCGCGGCTCCACCCATGAGTTGCACATCGAAGTGACGCATTCCGAGGGTGCGCTTGGCCGCCTCGCGCACCGCCGCGAACGCTTCCGGGAGGAGGTCGTCGAGTGTCTCGCCGTTGGCGTACCGCTCGCGCAACTCGACGGTCTCGTGCTTCAGGTCCTCGTCGCTGAGGCCGGTGAAGTCGTCTTCGAGATGATTGACCGCTTCCGCGTAATTCTTGAGTCTGCGAAGAAGACGGCCTTCACCGACGCGCAGTACACGTTCGAGGACATTGGTCACGGATTGCTCCCATTTGTGTGTGCCGTGTGGGCGCCGAGACGCGACCACGCGTCTCGGCACACAACGAATTACGTGCCGTTACCGGCCCGTTATGGTAGCAAGCCTAGTTGTTCGGCGTCTGTCAGCCAGCGGCAACAGGCTCGCTGCGCGCATCCGCGCTCTCGTCCAGGGCGATCACCCCGTAGTCCCAGCCCTTCCGGCGGTACACGACACTCGGACGCTCGGACTCCGCGTCGACGAAGAGGAAGAAGTCGTGACCGACAAGTTCCATGTGATCGACGGCATCGGTCGATGACATCCGGGTCATCGGGAACACCTTCTGGCGGATGACGACGGGCGAGTATGACTCGTCGTCGGTCTGGGGCGCGCTTTCCTGAGTCGGCACCGATCCGGTGGACACCTTTTCGAGCACGTCGACGGATGCGGGTGTGATGTCGATGCTGCTGAAACCGCTGGCCGACGCCTCGTGAAGCGACACCGGACGGTGCTGACCGCGGTGAACCTTGCGTCGGTCTTTGGCTTGACGGATGCGCTCGACGAGCTTGTCGATTGCGAGATCGAATGCAACATACTTGTCGGATCCCGCCGCTTCAGCGCGAACGATCGGTCCCGGACCGATAACCGTGAGCTCGACCCGATCATCACCGTTCTGGCCACCCTGCTTCTCGTGGTGGCGTAGGACCTTTATCTCGAAGGCAATGGCCTTGGGCGAGAGGTGTCCAACCTTCTCCGCCTTCTCCGTGGCGTACTCACGGAAACGGTCGGTGACTCCCAGGTTGCGTCCGGTGATGGAAATTTCCACGGCGTCCTCCTAGTTCCTAGCGCGCCGCCCGGTTGCCAGGCGGTGGGAACGCGCCTTTTCGTTCACCGTAGCCCTGTAACCTCACAATGTCACCACGAAGGCCAGGGAAAATTTTACTCACTGATTCGTCGGAGCGGGGTTCTTGCGATCACCACGGCACCGATGACGATCGCTCCCGCCTCGGTGAGTGCTCGGATCGCCTCGCGCAACGTCGCACCGGTCGTGACGACATCATCGATCACGACAATTCGTCGGCCGGCACAATCGCCGCGGGCACGAAAGGCTCCCTGTCGGTTCGCGACCCGGTCTGTCGCCGAGAGTGTCTTCTGCCGGCCCCGCGACTGGGGTTGCCCGATAAGCGAATCGAGACGGAGCCCGGCAGAGCGAGCCACGATCGATACCGGATCGAACCCTCTCCGTCGGCGTGCTTCGGGCGACGAAGGCACCGGAACAAATGCCGGGGTTTCGCCAAGGGGCAGCCGCCGCACCTCTGACAGCGTTGCCGCGCGAAACGTCAGTGACAAGTGACGCGCAAGATCGGTGCGGCCGTGCTCTTTGAACGCGACAATGGCATTTCGTGCGATGCCCCCGTAGGCGAGGCCCGAAATCACCGGGACCGTCGCGGTCACAGGGTCGGTGCGCAGAGTCGGCACCAGAGCGGCTCGACAGCCGTGACAGAGCGCCCTATCGGCCAGACCGCAACCCGCGCAACTGACGGGCGACACGATCGCGAGCGCATCAAGCCAAGCGTCGACGAGAAAGGGCATACACTCACGCTGGCCGCCAGCCGACCCAGGCAGCCGCGGCCATCGCTGATCAGGGCAAACAGTGTCGGGCGCCCACGTCGTGGAGGAGCGATGGGCCCACGCCTCTGCGCGCCGCTACTGAGTCGCGAGAAGATCCGCCGACATCCCCGACGCCAGCCAGCCGCTCCCCCGGGGAGTCAGAACCGAGCCCGATGCCGTCAGCACCCACATTCCGTCCACCCCGTTGTTGCCACCCACAATCGTTGTCGCAAGTCCCGGGCTTCCCCGTTGGTCACGGCGTCCGCCGATCGTGTACACCGAGGTGTTCGTGACATCGTTGTCGTCGCTCAGAACCGCGACCGCGAGTTCGCTGATCCAGGCGAGGTCGATGATCTCCCCGGCGGAAATGGGAAGCTCGATCGGCACGCCGAGAGCGACCGGCACGCCGGTCTCCGCATCGCGGAGCACCGCCGAAACGATGAGTCGCGGACCGGAATTGGTGGCCAAGCCGAAAGCCACGCGAGCGCCGTCGCGGGAGACTTCGAACGACGTCACACTCGCCTCCGCATCGATGCCCGTTGGCACGTCGGATCCCTCGCCGTTGAGCTCGTAGACGCGGAGATCGCCGCCGGTTGACCCTTGCATCGACCACACGATGTTCAGTGTGTCCACCGACGGCGCAATGAGGTTCGCCCGTGCGTCGATGACATACGGGAGCGCCTCCGTCGACCGCACGACCCAGACCCCGCGGGGGTTGAGCACCGCGGCGAGTTCGCGTGTTCCCGACAGCGCCACGGCGACCGGATCCAGCCCTGCCACCTTGGAGCTCAGCCGATCGATCTGACTCACGGAACCGGGGGTGGCGTACCCGAATTCGCCATGTGAGAGCACCAAAGGGCGGGCATCGACCGACGGATTACGCGTTGCGAGTTCGGTCCAGCCGTCGGACACCGCAACCGGTAGACCGTTGACGGTCATCTGCACGGTTTGGATGCTGGGAATGTTGCCGAGACTGCGGGTGAGCTGCAACTGCATGCGTTGCTTGTCGGTGCCGTTTGCGCTCAGTGCCTCCTGGCTCAGATCGACTGCTGCCACGCCGTTGAGCGTCGTAACGCTCGCTACCGCTGTGCCCTCAGGAAACGAGCTCACCGTCGCTCCTTGGCGCAACCAGTCGGCCTGCCCGGCCACGAGAGCTTGCGCAATGCGAGTGCTGAGAGTCGGCAACGCGGGAAACCAGCGCAGGTCGGGCACGAGCTGCGTGAAGGACGAGTCGAAGTAGTACAAGGCGTGCGATTGGAAGATCTGCTCGAACGCGCCGCGAGAGAGGATGATCCCCTGCGGGGCCGACGAGATTCGCCACTCCCCGCGCTCTTTCACGAAATCGAAATGAAGTGTCTGCGGCCTGGCGGTCAGCGACTCCGAGTACATGCCGGTCGCGTCCACTGACGCCGACGACGTGATCGTGTAATCGAGGCCGGTCTCGGACGTGCGACTCGTGAGGGTGGATCCCTGGCGGATGAGCACACCCTGGTTGGGCTTCCACGCTGACTCGAAGCCGCTACTGAGAAACAGTCGCGCGGTTTCGTAGTTGCGTTGCGGGCCGGTTGCAGCCGCGACGAAATCCTGCAGGATTCGTTCCTGATCTGCGCCCTCCGTCGGCCCTTCGGGAAGGAAGTTGACGCCCGATTCGATCGTGTCATCGACGACAGGACCGGTGACCACACCGGAATCATCGGGAATGCTCGCACATCCGGTCGCGAGGGTCAGCAATGCGAGTCCGACTGCCACGCTCCGTCGCCACGATCGCCTAGCCATGGGGCTGCTCCACATCGCTCGGCCCGTCATCCGGCGGCAGGGCGAGCGGCGACGTCGAGATCGGGGCGTTCGCGTTTCGCGGCAGCGTCAAGCGAAAACACGTGCCCTCGCCGGGCTCCGACCACAGCTCCAGCCAGCCGTTGTGCAACACTGCATCTTCAAGTGCGATCGCGAGTCCGAGTCCGGTGCCACCGGTGGTGCGCTGTCGGGAGGGGTCGGCTCTCCAGAATCGGTCGAACACGCGCTCAGTTTGAGCCGCGGTCATCCCCACTCCATAGTCGCGCACGGCGATTGCGACCGCCGTGGAGTTGCTGTCGACGTAAATGACGATGGGCTTGCTCTCGCCGTGGTCAATCGCGTTGCCGAGCAGATTCTGAAGGATCCGACGCACTCGACGAGCGTCGACATCTGCTTCGAAGTAGCCACCTCGGGCGACCAAGCGGAGGTCGGAGCCCTTGGATTCGGCGAGGGTGGATACTTGGTCGATCGCCTCCTCCACCAGGTGCACCAGGTTCGTTGGCTCTGCCTCAATTTCCACCGCCCCGGCGTCGTATCTGCTCATCTCGAGCAGATCCGCCAACAACACCTCGAACCTTTCCACCTGGGTGTGCAGCAACTCCGCCGTCCGCGCGGCTACCGGGGCAAAATCTTTACGCTGGTCGAACAAGACGTCGCCCGCCAAGCGAATGGTGGTCAGGGGTGTGCGCAGTTCATGCGAGACATCCGACACGAACCGCTGCTGCAGTCGCGACAATGTCGCCAGCCGGGTTATCTGCTGTTGCAGGCTGTCTGCCATTCGATTGAACGAACGGGCGAGAGTGGCGATGACATCTTCGCCGCGCTCCGGAATGCGTTCCTCCAGCTGTCCAGCGGCGAGCTTCTCGCTGGTCTCGGCCGCGAGCCGAATCGGGCCGATGACGATCCTGACGACGACCCATGCGACCGCAGCGATGAGCAGCACTAGCGCGAGCGAGCCGAGAGCGAGCGTTTGCTGCACGAAACCGAGGGTTTCTTGAGCATCCGCGAAATTGTAGACGAGATAGATCTCGTATTGACCAGCCGACGGGATGTCAAGTACTGAGCCAACGACGTAACCGGGATCGATCCCGCCGTCAACTCGCGGGAGCGCCACCGATTGCATATACAAGCGCAGTTCCTCCGATTCGGAGACCGAATTGCGCAGCGCCCGGGAGATAAGCCCGGTGTCGAGCCCTTGGGTTGCGGAATCCTGCAACAACCGCGGCCCATCTTGACCGAAGGTGCGGAGGATTGCCACTCCGGTGCCACCCGGGCTCGACGTCGATCGGGCGATCGCATTCTGTGCGTTGGAGTTCGTCGTTTCCAGATCGACCGCTGCCGCCGAATTGGCCGCCGAATCGAATATCGACTGGGCGGCGAGAACCGCTCGCTCCGATTCGACGAGCACTTGCTCGCGCCGCGAGTCGAAGAGATTCGCACCGATCGTGACCGCCATGTACGCACCGGTGACGGAAACGGCCACGCCCGACAACACAACAGTGATCGCCACCGTCCGAACGTGCAGAGACGAGCTCCACGCGTGCAGAACGCGACCCAGCAAGCCCCGCCAGTCGATCCGACGCATCGCCCCGGGGTCAGCTCGGCGCGCCGGCGCGGTACCCGACGCCGCGTACGGTCATGACGATGCGGGGGTTGTCCGGGTCGTCTTCGACCTTGGCGCGCAACCGTTGCACGTGCACATTCACCAGACGGGTGTCGGCCTTGTAGTGGTAGCCCCACACTTGCTCGAGAAGCATCTCGCGGGTGAACACCTGCTGTGGTTTCGACGCCAAGGCGAGCAGCAACTCGAATTCCAGGGGGGTGAGTCCGATTTTCATGTCGCCCCGCAGCACCTCGTGGCCGACGACATCGAGCACGAGATCGCCGATCCGGAGCGATTCGCTCGGCTCTGTCGGCGTCGGTCGCAGCCGCGTGCGAATGCGAGCGACGAGCTCTTTGGGGTTGAACGGCTTCACGATGTAATCATCGGCACCGCTCTCCAAGCCCTTGACGACATCGGCGGTGTCGCCCTTGGCGGTGAGCATGATGATTGGGATGCCCGACTCCTCACGCAAGCGCGAGCAGACCTCGATGCCGTCCATGCCGGGCAACATCAGGTCAAGGAGCACCAGATCGGGCTTGACGTCGTGGAAAGCCTGAACCGCCTCACCACCATCGGCGCAGAACGACGGCTCGAAGCCCTCGGCCCGGAGCACGATACCGATCATCTCCGCGAGAGCGGTGTCATCATCGACTACGAGAATTCTCGCGTTCATGACCCTCATCTGTGAATCGGCCCCGCGTTCTGGGGCGTTAGGAGCTTTCGCACAACAGTAGTGGAGTGTGAAAGCATAAACCTCTGAATACAGGGCTGTCTGAGTATCGCAGTCGTGCCACGAAAGGGCCCCATCAGTGACCGACCACACCTGGCAGTCGCCCGGCGACGCGCAGCCACCACGCCCGCAGTACGGTGAATATGCTCCGGTGCCTCCAAGTGGGCCCGCACCCGCCTGGTCGCCACCCCCAAAGCCCGGCCTGATCCCGTTGCGTCCGCTCACGCTCGGCGATATTCTCGCCGCCTCCTTCCACGTGCTCCGGCGCAACCCACGCCCGACCTTCGGTGCGGCACTGCTGCTCAATGGCCTAGTTCTGCTCGTCTCCATCGTGGTCGTCGGCGTCGTCGTGTTCCTCGCGTTCGGCAGGGCCACGAGCGGCACCCAAGCCGACCAAGACGAACTGCTTGCTGGCGCTACCGGAATGATCGTCGTCAGCGCGATCATCCCCGCGCTCTTCTCGATCGCTGTCACTGCGGTATTGCAGGGCATTATCGCGCTTGAGGTCTCGCGCGGAACGGTGGGCGAGAAATTGACTCTCCGCGGCCTCTGGTCGCGCGCGAAAGGTCGAATCGGCGCGCTGATCGGGTGGGCCTTCCTGGTCTCGCTAGCGCTCGCCTTGGCCGTTCTCGTGGTTGTCGGCGCCGTCGCGGCTGCGGCGATCTCCGGAGGCACGGCGGGAATCGTGAGCGCCGTGTTGATCGGCGTATTCGGGGGCGGCGCTCTCCTCGTTACGGCATTCTGGGTCGGCACCCGGGTATCGCTCGCTTCAAGCGCGATCATGATCGAGCGCCTCAGCATCGGTGCGGCCATCAGGCGATCTTGGTCGCTGACCACCGGGTACTTCTGGCGCACGCTTGGCATCCAGCTCTTGGTCGCCGTGGTCATCAGCATCGTGTCGCAGATCATCTCGACTCCAGTAGGGCTCGTGATCGGCATGGCGAGCACCCTGCTGAACCCCAACGGCGACAACGTGGCCGCCATCGTCGGCGTCGTGGTCATCTACATCGTGTTCATCGTGGTGACTCTCGTTTTCGGCGCCATTGCCGTGATCATCCAGACGGCCGCTTCCGCGCTGATCTACGTCGATCTGCGCATTCGGAAGGAAGGCCTCGACCTCGACTTGGGACGCTTCGTCGAGGCACGGAATACCGGTCGCAATGCGCCTGACCCGTATGCCACCGAAACCGTGACGGCAACGCCGACCCCCGGTTCCCCCTGGGCATGATCGAATCGGGGTCTCGATGGGAGCCGCCGCTTGATCCAACCGCTCCCGAGGCCAAAGACCTCATTCTGCGCGAGCTCGCGAAACCGGAATACACCGCCGCTCGGCCAACCTGGTTCGATCGTGCGACGTCTGAATTCTGGGACTGGCTGCAATCGCTCGAGGTCGTAGGCGCATCCGGACCAAGCGCATTCGGCGTGCTGGTATTCGTTGGCCTGCTCGTGATCGGAATCATCGTGGCGTTCCTCGTGTTCGGTTTGCCTCGGTTGAATCGCCGAACCTCAGTAGGCCGGGACGTGTTCGGCGAGGACGATGCGCGCACGGCCGACGAGCTTCGGACATCGGCCCACGCAGCCGCCTCCGGGGGCGACCTCGACCTCGCCGTGATCGAGATGTTCCGCGCCCTGGTTCGCGGGCTTCATGAGCGAACCATCGTGGCATCGTCCCCCGGCATGACAGCCGACTCCTTCGCGACTCGCGCGGGGCTAGTCTTTCCGCAGCACACGGTCGGTCTCATTGTGGCAGCGCGAGCCTTCGACGACGTGCGGTATCTGGGCCAACCGGCCACCACCGAGTCATGGGGTACGCTCCGGGAGCTCGACGACGCGGTACAGAGGACAAGTCCCACCTTCGAGTCGGCGCTGCTGTGAACGAGGACGGCAACGGCACGATCGTGCTCACTCCGACCGTCGGTCAGCGCGCCAAACGATCGGTGTTCTGGATCGCGGCTGGCCTGTTCACTCTGCTTGTAGCTCTGGCCGCACTCGCGTTGGCCGGATCGACCGCTGCCGACGATCGCCTGGCGGGCGACAATCCCGCGCCAGGCGGCGCAAAGGCCCTGCTCAGCGTTCTGCGCGAGCAAGGGATCGACGTGCGCGAAACCCACTCCCTCGACGAGTCGTCGAAGGCCAGCGAGGACCCGACCGCCACGACGATCGCGATCTACGATCCGGAGGCGTTGCTGACGCAATCGCAATGGGAGGCGGCAGCCACCCTCGGCGCCACTGTAGTTCTGATCGACCCTGGATTCGACGCTCTTCATGCGCTCGCCCCTGACGTGGCCAACGCCGGTGACGTGTCGGGGCCGGTCGACGCCGGGTGCGATTCGCCATTGACGCGCCATGCCGAGCAGATCAGCGCCGACGGCTCGGCGTACCGGATCGTCACGCCGAGCGACAGTGTGCGCACCTGCTACGCGAGCTACGGCGACACGTATTCACTCGTGACCGTCGACGCCACGAGCGGCACCATCGTGGTGCTCGGGGCGACCGACGCTGTGACCAACGAGTTCATTGCCGATCGTAGCAACGCCGCTCTGGCGCTAACCGTGTTCGGGCAAACCGATCGGCTGATCTGGTATCTCCCATCGATCGACGACCTCAGCGCTCGAGCGCCCACGGCGGGCGAGCTCACTCCGCCGTGGGTCATCCCGGCTATCGCAATGTTCGCGATCGCGGCGGTGGCAGCAGCGCTCTGGCGCGGGAGGCGCTTCGGCCCGCTCGTCGTCGAGAACCTTCCCGTGACCGTGCGATCGAGCGAAACCATGGAAGGTCGTGCACGACTGTACGAATCAGCCTCGGCGAGATCCCGGGCCATCGATGCCCTCCGGGTCGCCTCGCTCGAGCGCATCGCCGCCGAATGCGGGCTTTCCCGCTTGGCGAAAGTCGACGATGTCGTCAATGCCGCCGCTGCAACCACGGGTGCACCCGTGGAGGTTGTGCGCCGCGTGCTCGTCGATGCGCTTCCCGAGACCGACCGCCAACTGCTGTCACTGTCCGACGACTTGACCCGACTCGAGGCCGCGGTTCGTGCAGCAGTGACCCCGAATAGCTGACGAGCAGCTGACCAACGATGGAAGAGAATGATCGAATGACCGACAACGATTTGAGGGCGGCGTTCGCCAACGTTCGCACCGAAGTGGGCAAGGCCGTCGTCGGCCAGGAGTCGGCGGTGACCGGCCTCATGATCGCGTTGCTCGCCGGCGGCCACGTGCTGCTCGAAGGGGTGCCCGGCGTTGCAAAGACACTTCTCGTGCGCACTCTCAGCCACACACTGCAGCTCGAGACCAAGCGCGTGCAGTTCACGCCGGACCTGATGCCCGGCGACCTGTCGGGATCTCTCGTCTACGACGCGAAGAACGGCGATTTCGAGTTTCGTGAAGGCCCGGTGTTCACCAACATTCTTCTCGCCGACGAGATCAACCGGACGCCTCCCAAGACCCAGTCGGCACTCTTGGAAGCGATGGAAGAGCGACAGGTCTCCGCCGACGGCGTCACCCGTGCGCTTCCCTCGCCGTTCCTCGTTGCAGCGACGATGAATCCCATCGAATACGAAGGCACCTATACGCTGCCCGAGGCTCAATTGGACCGGTTCCTCATGAAACTCGTGCTCACCGTGCCCGATCGCGCGGTCGAAGTCGAGGTGCTCCGGCGTCACAACGCCGGTTTCAACCCGCGAGATCTCGCCGCGGCTGGCGTAACCCCCGCGCTCGATGCGTCGACCCTGCGAAGCGCACAGCAGGCCGTTCGGTCGGTGGGAGCGAGTGACGACGTGCTCTCCTACGCCGTCGACCTCGCTCGCGCGACGCGCCGCAGCCCGTCGGTGAAGCTCGGAGTCAGCCCCCGCGGAACCACCGCCCTGCTCGCAGCGGCCAAAGCCTGGGCGTGGCTCAATGGTTTCGACGCGATTACGCCCGACCACATTCAAGCGATGGTGCTACCCGTTCTCCGGCACCGCCTGCAGTTGCGCCCGGAGGCGGAGCTAGAAGGCGTCGCTTCGGACGCCATCCTGCGCTCAATTGTGCAGCAGGTGCAGGTCCCGATCTGATGACGCCAATCGCATGGCGCTAACCGGGTGGTTCGTGGCCCTCGTCGCAATCGGCATCGTACCGATTGTTCTGACGGCGCGCCCGGAGGTGTTCGGGCTGTGGTTGGCCGGCTCGGTTGTCGCGGCGACGATCGACGTGGTGCTTGCCGCGTCGCCCCGGAAGGTGCGATTGTCGCGCACGATTCAGGCGCGAGTGCGACTCGGCGAATCCGTGCCCAGCACCCTTCTCATCGAAAACCGCGGACGACGGGGAATGCGCGCGACGGTACGGGATGCCTGGCAGCCATCCGCAGGCGCGGCCCCCACCCGACAGGGGATCCGGGTGCCAGCCGGAGAGCGCAGGGCGATGACCACAACGCTCACTCCGCGCCGGCGCGGTGAACGACGCTCGGCGCACGTCACGATCCGTTCTTTTGGCCCGCTGCACCTTGCCGCGCGGCAGGCGACGCTGTCGTTGCCTGCCGTCATTCGCGTCCTGCCGCCGTTCGCCTCCCGCAAGCACCTCCCCTCGAAGCTTGCGCGACTGCGGGAGATCGACGGGGCGACGAGCGTGATGATCCGAGGCCAGGGCACGGAATTCGACAGCTTGCGCGACTATGTGCGCGGCGATGACGTGCGTTCCATCGACTGGCGCGCGACCGCGAGACGCCTCGACCCCCATGCGAGCGGAGGCCGACGCCTGGTGGTGCGCACGTGGCGACCCGAACGCGACCGTCGTGTCGTGATTGTCGTCGACAGCGGCCGCACCTCGGCGGCACGCATCGACGACGAGCCGCGTATCGACACGGCGTTCGAGTCAGCGCTGTTGCTCGCCGCGCTCGCGACTCGAGCGGGCGATCGGGTGAACCTGGTGATCTATGACCGTCGCATTCGCGGTCGCGTACAGGGAGCGACGGGTGCTGAGTTGTTGTCGTCGATGGTGTCGACGATGGCTCCGGTCGAGCCGGAACTCGTCGAGATGGATTGGTCGGCGGTGCCCGCCCTCGTGCGCTCCGTGACGACGCATCGGGCGCTCGTCGTGCTCGCTACATCGATTGATGCTCCTGGCGCAGCCCGCGGACTGCTCGCTGCGCTTCCCCAGCTCACCGCACGACACACCGTGGTCGTCTCGTCGGTAATCGACCCCGCCATCCTCGAGGCCGCGAGCGATCGCTCCGACCTCAGTGCGGTTTACCGCGCGGCGGCCGCCGAGCGGTCGCTACTCGACACGGCTCGCGTCGCGGCGGCCATTCGACAGCTCGGTGCCGATGTCGTGACCGCATCGCCGTCTGAACTGCCGCCAGCGCTCGCCGACCGATACCTGGCGCTGAAGGCCGCGGGGCGGCTGTGAGCCACCCCGCGGCGAGTCGCTGAGAAGCTTCGGCTAGCGCGACGTCGGCGCGGGCACGAGTGTGTCCGCCGGCCGCTCGATCGGGCCGAGTCCCGCGGCAACACGACTGCCGAGGGTTTCGTCGACATTGCGCCAATAGTGGATGACACGCTCGCGCAACTCCGGAATCGTCACCTTCGACACGTGGCCGACGATGTTGCTCACGAGTCGGTCGCGCGCGTCATCGTCGAGCACGTCTCGGACGAGAGTTCCCGGCTGGCCGAAGTCATCGTCCTCGGCGTGCAGCGTCACCGCGGACCGCACGAGAACACCGTCGCTCTCCCAACCCTGGTCGTTGCCATGCGCCCGAGGGTCCGCCTGCGGCCCGCCGAACGAGTTCGGGGCGTACACCGGCACATGAGGATCATTGAAGGTGTACCGCGCCGCGCCGTCTTTCGAGTAGCTGTGCACCTCGGACTTGGGCGCGTTCACCGGCAATTGCGCGTGGTTCGTGCCGACTCGGTAACGGTGCGCATCCGCGTAGCTGAAAATCCGTGCCTGAAGCATCTTGTCGGGGCTCGCCGCGATGCCCGGGACGAAGTTCGACGGCGCGAATGCGGCCTGCTCGATCTGCGCGAAGTAGTTGTCCGGGTTGCGGTTGAGCGTCATCGTGCCAACCGGGATCAACGGGTAGTCGCCGTGCGGCCAGACCTTGGTGAGATCGAACGGATTGAAGCGGTAGCTCGCGGCATCGGCGTAGGGCATTATCTGCACCGACAAGTCCCAGCTCGGGTAATCCTCGCGCTCGATCGCTTCGTAGAGGTCGCGGATGTGGAGATCGGCGTCTTGGCCCGCGATCTGGTCGGCTTTCGACTGGGTCAGAATCTCGTGACCCTGGTTGGTGCTGAAGTGATACTTGACCCAAAAGCGCTCGCCCTGAGCGTTGATCCACTGGTAGGTGTGCGAGCCGAATCCGTCCATGTGACGCCACGAGCTCGGAATGCCCCGATCGCCCATGAGCCACGTCACCTGGTGTGCGCTTTCTGGCTGCAGCGTCCAGAAATCCCACTGCATGTTGTGATCGCGCAGGTGGCTGCCCGGTAGGCGCTTCTGCGAGCGGATGAAGTCGGGAAACTTGATGCCATCGCGAATGAAGAAAACCGGGGTGTTGTTGCCGACGAGGTCATAATTGCCCTCATCGGTGTAGAACTTCAGCGCGAATCCGCGAGGGTCGCGCCAGGTGTCGGGGCTGCCCTGCTCGCCGGCGACGGAGGAAAAACGAGCGAGCATCTCGACCCGTGCGCCGGGCTGGAAGAGGCTCGCGCGCGTGTAAGCGCTGACGTCATGGGTGGTCTCGAAAACGCCGAATGCGCCTCCGCCCTTGGCGTGCACAACGCGCTCCGGCACTCGCTCGCGGTTGAACTGCGCCAGCTTCTCGACGAGATAGTGGTCGGTGAGGGCGATGACCCCATCGGGTCCGACCGATTGCGAATGCTGATCGCTCGCTACTGGGGCTCCACTGTTGGTCGTCGTTGGTTCTGTCACGATGGTCTCCTTCGATTGTTCGTTCACACGTCGACCTGTGCCGATGCGTGCTGGCTTGTGGGCGCGAGATCCTGGCATCCGGGGCAGAGCCCCCAGAAGGTGACCTCGGCCACCTCAACCGTGAATCCGGAGGTAGTGCTGGGGGCAAGGCACGGTGCTTGGCCGTGCACGCAATCGACATCGCCAATTGCTCCGCACCGGGTGCAGACAACGTGGTGATGGTTGTCGCCAACTCGACGTTCATACCGCGCTGGCGAGCCCGCTGGCTCGATGCGGCGAACGAGCGCCGCCGCGGTGAGGTCGCTGAGCACGTTGTACACCGACTGCACTGAGATCGACAGGATGCGTTCGCGTACCGCTGCGCAGAGCGCCTCGGCATCCGAGTGGGGTTGGCGCTCGATCGCATCGAGCACGGCGACTCTGCCCGCCGTTGCGCGGAGTCCTGCTGCGCGGAGGAGCGTCGAGTGATCGGTGGTCACCACTTCAGCTTAGGTGCTTATCGTGAATGACTCAAAATAAGCGGCTCAGGCTGAGAAGATGCGAACGGTTCCTGCGTCGAATTCATCGAGGTCACCCGTGGCACCGAGAGCTACGGCGCGCCTGCCGACGAACCACTGGTAGAAGAGGAAGACCACGAGAGCGGCGGTGCCGATGCCGATCTTGATCGGCCACGGCCAGTCCTGGCGGGTGACAAAGCCTTCGATGACGCCGGACAGCAGCAGCGACAGGGTCACCCCGATCGCGACGGTGAACAGTGCCCTGCCCTCCGCCGCGAGCGCCTCGCCGCGAGGTCGGGCGCCCGGCGAAATCCACGACCAGAAGATCGCAAGCCCAGCGGCGCCGGCGACGAAGATCGAATACAGCTCAAGCTGGCCGTGCGGAGCGATGTAGAGAAAGAACGTATCGAGTCGATCGTGTTCGCCCATGACTGCCGCGGCGAGTCCGATGGCTTGCGCGTTCGTGAACACCAGGTACGGCACCCACACGCCGGTGATACCGAAGGCGACACTCTGCGCGGCGATCCATGCGTTGTTCGTCCAGACCTGCCCGGTGAAGGATCCGGGCGGGTTCTCCGAGTAGTAGCTGACGAAGTCCTCGGCCGCAAATTGCGCACGAAACTCCTCCGTGCCGAAGTTCGCGAGAACTTGTGGGTTCGACAGACCCCACCACGCATAGAGAAACGCGATTGTGACCGTGGCAAGAGTGATCGCAAGCGTCAGGTATCGGATGCGATACAGAGCTGCCGGCAGTTGGTAAGCGAAAAAGGCGGGTATTTGCCGTACGACGTTGGTCGGAGCGCCGGTGAACCGCAGCCGCGCTCGCGACAGGGTGAGCGACAGTCGCTCCCCCTGCACCGATTGACCGACGTTCGTCGCCATCACCGACAACTGGGTTGCTCCGGACTGGTACCGGTCGATCAGCTCGTCGGCTTCTTTTCCCGACAGGTTCCGCTGGCTGGCTAATTGGGCAAGCCGATCCCATTCTTCGCGGTGGGCGGCGGAATAGGCGTCAAGATCCATCTGCTTAAATGATCGCATGACACGAGTAGCCTCCAGCGATGCGCTCGAGCAGGCCATCGCCGACGATGAGCTTCTCACCGGTGAGGCCGTCGTGCTGTCGTTGCGACCCGCGAGTTTTGTGCTCCGCGCCGCCGGTGCGCTCATCGACATTGTCGTGTACCTGGGCGCATACATCAGCATCATGCTCCTGCTCGCATCGGCGTCGCTGTCGCTTGACATCGATGAGGCCTTCGCTGCGGCCGTCGCCGTGGCGGGACTGGTGTCGTGCTTGGTGATCGCCCCGACGGCCGTCGAGACCGTGTCTCACGGCAAATCGCTCGGCAAGCTGGCGGTCGGCGCTCGAATTGTGCGCGACGACGGCGGAGCGATCGGATTTCGCCATGCCTTCATCCGAGCGCTCACGGGCGTGCTCGAGCTGTTTCTCACCATCGGTGGACTCGCCGCAATGGTTGCGCTACTCAACGGGAAGTCGAAGCGCCTCGGCGACCTGCTCGCGGGCACCTACAGCCAGTACGAACGCGTCGCGAAGGTGACCCCACCGGTTTACGGCGTGCCGGTGGAATTGCGCGATTGGGCGGTCACGGCCGACGTCGCGAAGCTGCCCGACGCGCTCGCCCGACGAATCGCGCAATTCCTCCGCCACGCATCGAGCCTTACGCCGGCCACGCGGGAACGCTTGAGCGTCGAACTCTCGCGCGAAGCCGGGGTATTCGTCTCACCGTTACCGGCGGTGAAGGCCGAACTGTTCCTCGCGGCCGTCTCGGCGGTGAGACGGGATCGGGAAGCTCGCGCCCTGGCGAGCGAAGCCGAGCGCCTCGCCACCCTGGCACCGGTGCTGCGCGGCCTCCCCCACGACTTCCCCGACCGTTGACGCTGCACCCGACCGCTAACGAGGATTCTCGAGCCCGGCGAGGTGACGGACGCTCCATCGGCCCGCTCAGTAGCGGTAGTGGTCCACCTTGTACGGGCCCTCGACGGGAACGCCGATATAAGCAGCCTGCGAGGGCGACAGTTCGGTGAGGTCCACACCGAGAGCCGACAAGTGCAGTCTGGCCACCTTCTCATCGAGGTACTTCGGCAGTACGTACACTCTCTTTTCGTACTTGGCACCGTCGGTCCACAGCTCGAGTTGCGCGAGGACTTGGTTGGAGAACGAATTGCTCATCACAAACGAGGGATGACCGGTGGCATTGCCCAGATTCATCAAACGACCCTCACTGAGCACGAGCACGCTGCGGCCCGACGGCAGACGCCACTCGTGCACCTGCGGCTTGATCTCGATCTTCTCGGTGCCGGCGAGACGTTCGAGACCGGCAATGTCGATCTCGTTGTCGAAGTGCCCGACGTTCGCGACGATCGCCTGGTGCTTCATTCCAAGCAGGTGTTCGACGGTGATGACATTCTCGTTGCCGGTTCCGGTGACGAAGATGTCGACGCGGTCGAGCACGTTCTCGATCGTGGTGACCTGAAATCCATCCATCGCCGCCTGCAGGGCGCAGATCGGGTCGATCTCCGAAACGATGACCCGCGCGCCCTGACCCCGGAGTGCCTCTGCCGCGCCTTTGCCGACGTCGCCGTATCCGGCCACGAACGCGACCTTGCCGCCGATCAGCACGTCGGTGGCCCGGTTGATGCCATCGGGCAGGGAGTGGCGGATGCCGTACTTGTTGTCGAACTTCGACTTGGTCACCGAGTCGTTGACGTTGATGGCGGGAAAGAGCAGATCGCCCGTCTTCGCGAGTTCGTAGAGACGGTGTACGCCGGTGGTGGTTTCTTCGGTGACGCCCTGGATCTCGGCCGCGATGCGCGTCCAGCGGTCGGGGCTCGCGTCGAGCGAACGTCGAAGCACGTCCAGGATGACCGCCCACTCGGTTGTCGCATCGGCGGGCGTAGCGGGAACCTGCCGGGCCAGCTCGAACTCGCGTCCTTTGTGCACGAGAAGAGTCGCGTCGCCACCATCATCCAGAATCATGTTGGGGCCGGTGGCTCCTTCGACACTCCAGTCGAAGATCTGCTCGGTGCACCACCAGTACTCCTCTAGGGTCTCGCCCTTCCAGGCGAACACGGGCACGCCCGCTGGAGCATCGACGGTGCCGGTCGGGCCGACAGCCACGGCCGCCGCGGCTTCGTCTTGCGTGGAGAAGATATTGCAACTGGCCCACCGAACTCGCGCGCCGAGCGTCACGAGAGTCTCGATCAACACCGCGGTCTGCACGGTCATGTGCAACGAACCGGCGATACGCGCGCCGGTCAAGGGTTGCGTGGGCCCGAACTCGTCACGCAGCGCCATGAGCCCCGGCATCTCGTTCTCGGCGAGGCGGATCTGGTGCCGTCCCGCCTCGGCGAGGGTCAGATCGGCGACTTTGAACTGCAGCGAGATAGCGAGAGACATTCCGCCATTCTCGCATCTCGCGGCCCGGTGTTTCCCGAGCGCGACGAGTGCCTAGAGGACTTCGCCACCCAGGAAGGCGTGCCGAACGACCTGCCAGCCTTGCGGAGCCGACATTCGCTCGGAGTGTTTGACGCACAAGTCGTAGCTGTTCGGCTCCCGCGCTCCGCTCAGCGGGCCTAAGACGGCCATCGAATCCCCGTAGTCATACGTCAGCGTGGTCACCGCCTGGTGCATGCAGGCGATCTTGCTACAGGTGCGTTCGCTCATTGTCAGCCCAGACTACGACCGGCCGCTGCCGAGCGGGCTCGTCCACGCCGGAGGAGGGCATGCCCGATACGATTGCTGCATGGCTCGCAACCGCCGCACTCCGGCGCCCGTCTCGGCTCGCGGCGGATGGCGAGATCGCCACGGTCGCGGCATCCGAGCGGCGGTCACCGGTCCGCACCTGCCGTTGTTGCGCAACCGAATGGACACCTTCGACGCCGCTGTTGCGTCGACCGCTGAATACCTGCGCGACTTGTGGCCCGACGAACTCGACGGTGTGACGTTCGAGGTAGCGGGTCTTCCCGCCGAGATCCAGGGCACCGATGGGGTAGATCGCTGGCACGTGTATCCGATCGAACGTCGCGTGGTGCTGTATCGCCTGCCGATCGAGCGCCTGAGCCATTTGCACCGTAACGACGACCCGCACCGCCGGATGATGGTCGAGAGTTGTGTATTCCGTGCGGTCGCGGAGTTGCTGGGCAAAGATCCGTGGGAGCTCGCGCCCGACCGATTCCGCCATATCTGAGCCGGCCACCCGCGCGGCCAGCCGCGCGGTTCAGCGCAGGAAGACGACCACCGGCGGCGGAGCGTCGCTCGCCGGGAGCACGGGATACGACCCGAGTTGTCCGTCACCGGCATAGCTGATGCTCGCCACGGCGCGATCGAATCCGCTCAGGAGATAACTGCCTCCTGCGGCGACAGGCATCGACACGGCCGTTCCGGCGGGAATGTCCATCTCGGCGACTCCCGCGCCTACCTGCTCAACCGAGATAGTCGAGGTCTCGGTCGTCGAGTTGTAGATGTGCAGCCGCGGGTCGGGGCCGGGCGCAACCGTAACCAGAGCCTGGTCGACGAGGCGCCGGTCGGCAGCGAGCCATGTGAAATCGTTCGACGACGTGCCGACAGTCGCTACGCGCAATCCTGCGGTGACCGGCGCATCCGTTTCTATGACGACGGTGTAGATTCCGTCTTCGATCTCGTCGAGCGGCAGGTCGGTCACGCGTGTTGCGTCGAGTTGCAGCGAGAACGAGGTTCCCGTTCCGTCAGCCGTTTCGGGCACGATGTTGATGGTCGCGGTCGTGGGGGTATCGCCGGGCACGAGGATGCGGAGCATCGACGTGAGATCGTCGTAGCCAACCACACCCAGAAGGGATTGCACACGTTCGACGCCAACGAGCCGCATGCCGCTGATCACGGTCGTGGTCGATGGCGACGCCGCACCCGTAATGCTCGCGACTCCGCCGGGATCGAGAGTGCGCACCGTGGTCTGCTGCATCGTTGCCACCACCTGCCCGCCCGTGCTGGTGACGTGGATGGCTGGTGACCGCACGTCGGGCACAAAAGCCGCGAGCGGCAGAAGACGTTGACTGCCGGGTGGCACGATGATGCCGGTCGTCCCCGGCGCAGGTTCGACACCGTTCTCGCCGTAGATCTTGAGGTCGACCGTCGCTGCCACTTCTGTGGGATTGGTCAGCGAGATGACCGTCGTGCGTCCCAAATCTGACGCACCGCCCACCAACCAGGTGACCACGGATGCGGCGGAACATTCCACTGCGTCGAATCCGCTCGCCTCACCCCGCTCGACGTATTGCGATTGTGCTCCAGCCAGCAACGTGCGAGCCGCCGACTCTCCCGCAACAGTGGAGAGCACGAGCGGTGCGTCGTCGCTGCCGCCGGTGCCGGATTCCGACTCGGGAATCGGCACGACACTCGCATTGCCGACCGTCGACAGGTAGCGCGTGGACGGGCGGGAGATTGGGGATGTACTGGACGCACCCTGACCACTGTCGTCTGCGAGCCTGAGAAAGGCCCCCGCGCACACCAGTTGTTGTGGGGCTGGCACCGGGGCGACGACCGCGCTCGGAGGTGTCACCGTGAGGGTGGGTATCTCGGCGATCGTCGCACCTCCGATGGCCGCGATGGCGAGCCATGCCGTGATTACGCCAGCCGACAGCCGCCCCAGGAGAATCGCGAGGGCGCGCACGTCGACGCGTTGCCGAACCCGCGGCACCGCGGACGCGGCCACAGCAGGTGGTGGCTGCGGAGCGTCAGCCTCCCGATCCGGTTCAGGTTCAGCCTCCGGCTCCGGTTCCGGCTCTAGTTCCGGCTTCGGTTCAGATTCCGGCTCTGACTCCGGCACCGGCGCGACGTCGTCGACGATAAGCGGTCCTGGCTCGCCGTCATCCGACGGCTCTGCTGCATCACTGCCCGTCGACTCCACGACTTCGTGCTCGTAGGAATGGTTGGGGTCATAGTCGTATTCGAAGTCCTCGGAGTCGGAGTTCGACTCGAAATCGAAGAACACCGAGTCATCGGGGCGGTTGTGCTCTCCGTCGCCGGGGGGCTCCGGGCGCGCGTCATCGTCGGGAGAAGTCGATTGCTGCCGGTCGTCGGTCATCGCTCAACCTCCTCGGGCGAAGGTCCGTCGTAGGCCGAGCCCAAGGTATCCGTGGAGTCGGGGTCATCGACGCCGCCCTCGGCACGTCGCGAGCGCACTCGAGGTCGACGCCTGGTGGGAATCGCGAGCAGAAGCGCGGCTCCGAACACAACCGATTGCACGGTTAGGGTCAGTGTTCCGGTGGCCGTATCGTTTGGCCCGGGTCCCGGATCATCGACCGAAGCCGAATCAATTCCGTCGTAGTGCCACAGAAAACCTTGGCTCGTTACGCCGACGGGCGTGAGCAGGCGATTGCCATCCAGCGCTTCGAATGCGCGTTCCGCTGACTCACCGATCGAATCCCGGTTGCCCGCCAGCAAAATGAAAGCGATATCGAGATCGTCGAGCTCGGGGGCGGCGTCGAGCCCGCTCCGCGAACCCAGATTGCCGGCGAGCACTGCAATACGCCTCTCGACTGTCGTCACCTCGGTGCGGGTCGAGTAGATCGTCGACTGTTCGTCAAGCGTCGTTCCGGTGCCGCGGTGAAGAAGAGCACGAACCGAACCGTCGCCTTGCGGCAGTATCTCGAGCGTTCCCAGCCTGTCGGAGTTTCCTGCCTCCGCCGTGACGAAAGCGGGTAGCATCCGGCCGGTGCCCTCGCGAACGTCGGTAGTGCCCTGGAACGGCGCGATCAGAAGCGGGAGGACGGCGAACACCGAGCTCGCCGCGAAGGCGATTGCCGGCAGCGCGACGCCTCGGCGGATCGCTTCGATCGTCGACGATGCGGCACCGACCAAGCCGAACCAGTACAGGCTTATTCCGGCCCCCGCCCAGATGGGAACCGACACGGTGCCCGCGACGGCGATGTTAAGGTGCGCTCCGGCGACCGCAGTCGCCAGTCCCAGCACGGCGATCACCACGGCGGGAATCGCCCGCATCGCTCCGCGAATGAAGACCGACACAATAGCCAGAAGAGCCAGCGGGATGAGCAGGATCATGGCCACACCGGGAGCGGTCGCGGCTGGCACACCCACTAGTCCATCGATCCAGCTCCAACCGTTGAACGCCCCACCCACAGAGCCGATGGCGAGCTGAGTTCCGGATGCCGTGCCGCCAGCAGCAACTACACCGGGGTCCGCGAAAATGGCGAGCGGGTTGCCTTGCCCGACCTGGTAGACCACGAGGGGAAAGAACAAAGCCGCTGCCGGGATCGGTATGCCGATGATGCGGTGGGCGCTAGTCGGGCGCGCCAGCAGCCACGCAAGCCACATCACGAGCAACGCGGGAATGAGCGCGGGCGCGCTGGCGGCCACGAGGGCAAACAGCAACGACGCCGTTGCGCTCGCCGACCAGCTTCGCGTCGCACGCACGGCGGCAAGCACCAGCCACGGCAGGGTCAGGTGCACGATAGTCGCGCCGAGCCGTCCGCCCTCAAGGGAGGCGAGGAACGGCGGAGCGACCGCCCACGCGATGGCAGCGACGCCCGGCGCCCACGCTGACGAGGAGAAACGAGCGGCGCAGAACCACGCTCCGAGCGCCGCGAGCGGAAGCGACAGCACATACAGCCCGACAACGGCTTGGGACGGAGACCAGAACGCGATGCTGCCCAGAACCGCAAGCACGAGGGCGAACGGGTCGGCGGGGCCGACGAAACCCGTGCCGATGTCGCGCCATCCGTAGCCAATATTCGACCACAGATCTGCCGGGCTGGCCGACAGCGGCGCAAGGCCCCCTCCGACAACCGAGCCGGCGTTGAGGAACACACTCCACACAATCGCGCTTGCTATGGCCGCGAACACCACGATCCAACCGCCGCCGCCAGCGAAGAAACTCACCCGCACTCGCGGAGGACCGGAGGTCGCTATGCGATCGTCGTCGCGCGCGTGCGCCCGGTGTTGCCACACCTCGCTCCACGGCATTCGCAGCGGCGCGAGTGACGACCAGTTCGCTCGACGCGTGCGGGCGATCGCGCGTCGAGCCGAGGGCACACCGCGTGCGGTGATAGCCACAAGTGCAGCGGCGAATTCCCCGAGCACGGCTCCCGGCCGCTTGTTCAGCAGCTGAAGAATCGAGCGGAGAATCGCGAGCGGAAGGATAGAGAGCCAGTGCAGGGGAAGCAGGAACAGCCGCGAATAGACGAGTCGGCGGCGCAGTTGGGCCGACCGGCGTTGCCGCGCGAGCGAGGCTCCGGATACGGTATCGCGCCCGAAAAGTTCGGGCCCCCCCGATGACAGCACTCGTGCGGCAGCGACCGCCGTCACCCGGTGGCCGGCCAGACGCGCGCGAATACAGAAGTCGAGCGCCGCATCAACGGTTGGCAGTCCTCGATCGAATCCGCCGAGAGCCACCCACACCGAGCGCCGAATGAGCATGCCAGTCGCGGCAACGGCCATGACGTCTTCGCGATGGTCATACTGAGCTTGATCGAGCTCCTGCTCGACGAGCGCCAGACTCGCTCCGAATGGCGACACCGTTTCGCCGTATTCAGCGATGGTGTCCGGGGCATCCCACCGCATGAGTTTGGGGCCGGCAATTGCGACCGATGGCGCGATCTCCACCGCCGCAAGTAGCGCCTCAAGCGCTCGCGGCTCGGGCGCGGAGTCGTGGGCGAGTAGCCAGATCCAGTCATCCTCCGACTCCACGGGTTCGATCACCCGGTGAGCGTGGGCGACCGCAGCGCCGAAAGTCACCGCTTTGGGCAGTGTGATCAATTGAGCGGGGGCGCCAGCGGCGAGTAGCGTGCTCGACGAATCTGTCGAGCCTGCGTCGACGAAAACGGTCGAGTCAGCTCGTCGGGTCTGTGCCGCGAGGGCGCCAAGAGTGCGTTCTACAAAGTCGGCGCCATTGCGGGCGACGAGGATCGCAGTGACTCTGGCGTGCATTCAGTCGAGACTATTCGGCGTCGAGCACGTCGGCGGGACTGACACGCGACTTCGGGAACCGTCGCCAGTATGGGAGTCCACGCGATGACGGGCGAGCGTCCCGGCGAACGATTCTGGATGCCGACTATGCGCGCTTGCGTAGCTTGCGGCGTTCACGCTCAGACAAGCCGCCCCAAATGCCGAAACGCTCGTCGTTGCTGAGCGCGTATTCGAGGCATTCGTTGCGAACCTCACACGACGCACAGATCTTCTTCGCATCTCGGGTCGAACCGCCCTTTTCGGGGAAGAAAGCCTCGGGATCGGTCTGCGCGCAGAGCGAATCCGCTTGCCAGGCAAGCGCGTCGTCATCGATGACAGGCCTGCGAACTCCGGGCACTCCGAGACGAACTGGATCAACGAACCAGTCCTCGGGGACGTGCGGGCGATACTCGCTATTCGCCATGCTGATCGTCTCCCCTCCGCGGCCGCTGATGTTCCGACAACGCGTATTTGATAATTACACCGGTGTAGTTACCGTACGTCAAGTCGCGGATCATAAAACCCTCAACCGACGTTTGAAGGTTCCGCCACGCCGCGTGTGGAAATTATCGGACCGACGCCGCGCGCACGGCGGTCCACGCGCTTTCCACCATGTCGTGTAGGGAGTGGCGCATCCGCCAATCGAGGTCGCGCGCGGCCAGGTCGCCCTGAGCCACGATGCGCGCGGGGTCGCCAGGACGACGGGGACCGATGACCGGCTCGAACGCGATGCCGGTCACCTCTGCCATCGCTCGCATGATGTCGCCCACTGACTGTCCGTCGCCGCTGCCGAGATTGTAGGCGGCTTCAAGCGGCTCCCCCGCATCGAGACGACGGGCAGCCGCCACATGGGAGATGGCGAGGTCTGCGACGTGGATGTAGTCACGCACGTTCGTGCCGTCAGCGGTGTCATAGTCGTTGCCGTTGATGCGCGGGGTGCGCCCTTCGAGCAGCGCCTGAAACACGAGCGGGAAGAGATTGTGCGGGCTGGTGTCGTAGAGGTTCGGCTGCCCCGACCCCACGACGTTGAAGTAGCGCAACGACGTGTGCCGCAGTCCGGCGGCGATCGCTTGGTCTCTCAACAGCCATTCGCCGATCAGCTTCGACTCGCCATAGGGCGACTGTGGGTCTTTGGGGGTTTCTTCGGTCACCAGCGCTGTCGGCGGCGTTCCATACACGGCGGCGCTCGAAGAGAACACGATTCGGTCGACACCGCGGTCTTGCATCGCGCCGAGCAGCACCGCCATCGCCGTCACGTTCTGCTCGTAGGTGTGCAGTGGGCGTTGCACGGAGACTCCCGCGTACTTGTAGCCGGCCACGTGGATGACTCCGGTGACCTTGTACTTCTCGATCGTGTCGAGGAGCAGCCCACCGTCGAGAAGCGTGCCGCGAACGAACGGCACTTCAGCCGGAACGAACTCCTCATGTCCACTGGAGAGATCGTCGATCACGACGGTGCTCATGCCCGCGTCGAGGAGTGCTCGAACCACATGTGAGCCGATGTAGCCTGCGCCGCCGGTGACCATCCATGACATGGGAATAAACCTAGTGGAGCCGTTAGTCGCCCGTCGTCGCCACGAACAATAGCCCAGAGCCTCGGATGTCGAGTGCCGACTCGTTCTCACTCACAAACACCGCATCTCCCGATGCCACGCGAGCGCCGTCGCCAGATACCCCTGTCACCGTGAATTCGCCGTCAGTGCAGAGCAGGATCGCCGGACCGCGGAGCTGGTGGCGTGCATCCCCGCGGACGACGACGAGCGCGAAGTCGCGCACGGGAGGCCGGAACGCCTGCACATTCTCTGATTCCGGAATCGGAGTCAGCACCGGAATCGGAAGCGGCGTCGCGTCAAGCACCGAGATCAGCTCGGGCACGTCAACGTGCTTGGGCGTCAGCCCGCCGCGCAGTACGTTGTCGGAAGCCGCCATCAGTTCGATTCCCAGCCCCTCGATATAGGCGTGGATGTTGCCAGCCGGCAGATAGAGAACGTCGCCGCGGTGCAACGACACCAGGTTCAACATGAGGCTGATGGCAACACCCGGGTCACCCGGGTACGCCTTGGCGAGCTCGCCGACTACGGCGAATTCCGGACCGTGTACAGCTGGCGCGGTAGAGACGACGGCGTCGATGAGTTCCGCTACGCCGTCACCGCGAGAGAGCAACCATTCCACGGTGCTCGCGATCGAGGTGTCGGACTCGATTCGCGCTGCCCACGCGTCGAACACCGTGCGATCAACGGCAGCCGCCGCAAGGCGCTCGATGCGCTCGTGGCTGACCGACGCTGGCACGAACCCGCAGAGCGCTCGGAACGGTTCACTCAACGCGAAGAGCAGTTCCGGCTTATGCATCCGGTCTTTGTAGGTGCGATGGGGCGCGTCAATCGGGACGCCCGCCGTCTCTTCGCCCTCAAAGCCGGCTTCCGCCTGGTCGATAGAGGGGTGCACCTGAAGTGACAGTGGTGAGGCCGCCGCGAGAATCTTGAGCAGAAACGGGAGCGTCGTCAACTCGGCGAGCGTCGTTTTGCCGTGTGTTGCCGCGCCGTCGACGAGTCGCGCGGGAGATCCCGGGTGAGTGCCGAGCCACAGTTCGGCCTCGGGCGCACCGCTCGGCTGGCGGCCGAGAAGCTCGGCGATCGCGGTTGTCGATCCCCACGCGTAGTCGCGCGGGGAGTTCGTGATGCCTACAAACACGGGTGCCTCCTTCGAGTTCGGCTTGGTCAAAACTACCAACGCGCGACCGATGTGGGGCGCTCAGCCGCTAGCATTCGGAACGTTCCGACGCGATTGCGCGAGCCGCCCGCGGAACCTACCCGCGATGGAGTCTCATGTCCTTCACCTTGCTGATCAGCGACTACCTCGGCTACGAGAACCAACTCGACGACCGCGAGAAAGCCCGGCTGAGCGAACTGCGGGATTACCTCGAGAGCACGGTGCGCCCTCTCGTCAACGATCACTGGAACCGCGCCGAATTTCCGATGGAGGTCATTCCCGGACTCGCCGGGCTGGGGCTGTTCGGGATGCCGTGGAAAGAAACATGGGAATTCGAGAATTCTGCGGTCTTCCGCGGCTGGGTCGCACTCGAACTGGCTCGCGTGGACGCGAGCATTGCGACCTTCGTGGGCGTGCAGAACGGACTCGCTATGGGGGCGATCGGGGTCGGCGGCAGCGTGGAACAGCGCGCGGAGTGGCTTCCCCGACTGGCGACGGGCGACGTCATCGGCGCGTTCGCCCTCACCGAGCCACTGTCGGGATCGGATTCGGCCCAAGGCCTGCGCACGACCGCGACCCGCGATGGCAATAACTGGGTCATCAACGGCCAGAAGCGGTGGATCGGCAACGCGACCTTCAGCGACATCACGATCGTGTGGGCGAAGGACACCGCCGACGGCAATGTGAAGGGCTTCATCGTGCCCACGACGACGCCCGGCTACACCGCGACGAAGATCGAACACAAGCTCTCGCTCCGCATCGTGCAGAACGCCGATATTACGCTCGACAATGTCGTCATCCCCGACACCCTTCGCCTTCAGAATGCTCACTCCTTTCGTGAAACGGCTACGGTGCTTCGGCTCACGCGGGCCGACGTTGCCTGGGCCGCGGTCGGCAACTCTATCGGAGCGTATGAGGGTGCTCTCGCCTACGCCGGCGAGCGCAAACAGTTCGGCGTCGAAATCGCCAACCATCAACTCGTGCAGGATCTGCTCGTGAAGAGCCTCGGCAACATCACCGCCTCAATCGGCCTGGTGGCGCGAGTCTCGCAGATGCTCGATGAGGGCGTGCAACGCGACGAGCATGCCTCTCTCGCGAAGGTGTTCGCCACGACGAAGATGCGCGAGACGGTCGGCTGGTGTCGCGAAGTTCTCGGCGGCAACGGCATCGTGCTCGACTACGACGTGGCCCGCCACTTCGCGGATGCCGAAGCGATCTATTCCTACGAAGGCACACGGGAGATGAACACTCTCATCGTCGGACGCTCCATCACCGGGAAAGCCGCCTTCGTCTGACCCGCGGTTAGGCTTGCCGACATGATCGACAGCCGCAGATTTCGCTCCGTGTATGCGGCGGTGCTCATGTTCACGCTCCTCGCGGGCGACGCGTGGCGTTACACGATCAGTTGGTATGGATTCGGCGTCGTTATCGTCGCTCTTCTGACCATCTCTGTCTTACTTCTCGTGCGCGAGCGGAGGCACTGGAAGGTGCGAACCCTTCCGCTGCCGCTGCTGCTTTTTCTGGGACTTGCTACGGCATCCATCGCGTGGTCGTTCTATCCCGGAGCATCCGTGTTGGGCGTCGCGGCGCAGCTGGCCACCACAACCGCGGCACTGGCTGCTGCGGTCACACTCAGTTGGGACGCGATCCTCACTGCCCTCGGCCGCGCTCTGCGCGCAATCGTCGGATTGTCGATCGCGTTCGAGCTCATCGTGGCCTTCATCATCCGTCAACCGGTTCTGCCGCTGTGGGTCGACTACGGCACCGACATGCCACCGCTCATGCTGTTGTGGTCAAGGAATGTGCTGCTGACGGGCGACCGCATCCAGGGAGTTGTCGGCAACGCAAGCACTCTGGCGTTTCTCGCCCTCCTGGCTCTCGTCGTCTTCTCAATCGAGGTCGCATCGGGTCGCCTTCGTCGGGTGTGGGGTGCGCTGTGGCTCGCGCTGGCGGTGCTCGCCATCGCCCTCACCCGTTCGGCGACCATCACGCTCGCCATTGTTGCGTCACTCGTCATCGTCGCCGCGGTGCTCCTCGTGCGCCGCGCAGATACGGCTCGCAGCCGTACTGCGGTATACGCCAGCATTGCCACCGTGCTCGCCA
>JANOYC010000173.1:0-43260 GCA_031428675.1 Microbacteriaceae bacterium
GTACCCCGGGTGGGGTTCGAACCCACACTGGGACGATTTTAAGTCGTCTGCCTCTGCCGATTGGGCTACCGGGGCCCGGTCACACTAGCGCTGACGTCTGGAGCGCTGACGTCTCGAGCGCTGACGTCACGCCTTCGGGCGCGAGGCGAACTCCTCGAATGCGGCGCGCGGGTTGTCGCGGGCCTCGAGCCCGACAACATCGCGACCGAGCACGAGGGACATCGCCCAGTTTCCGAAGACGCGGATCTTACGCTCCCACATCGGGATGGCAAGGCCGTGGTAGCCGCGGTGCATGACCCATGCAAGCGGACCCTTCACTGCGAACTTGCCGGACTGGAATGCACCGTGGCCGAGACCGAGGCCCGCGACGGCACCGAGATTCTTGTGAATGTAGTCCTTGGGCGTTTCGCCCCGGAGCACGGCGGTGATGTTCTTCGCCATGAGCTTGCCCTGACGCACCGCGTGCTGGGCGTTCGGAACGCAGAATCCGCCGACGCCCTTTCCCGTCAGGTCGGGGGTCGCACTCACGTCACCCGCGCCCCACGCGTCGACGATCACGCCATCGTCATTGATGACGCGGAGATCTGCCTGCACGCGCAAACGACCGCGTTCTTCGGCCGGGAGGTCGGTGTTGCGAAGCATCGGGTTGGCCATGACGCCCGCGGTCCAAATGATGAGGTCCGATTCGAAGCTCTCACCGGTCGACAATTCGATCTTTCCGCCCACGGCCGACTTGAGCTGCGTGTCGAGGTGCACTTCGGCACCACGCTGGGCGAGGTTCTTCAGCACCCAATAGCTCGTCTCGAGCGACACCTCGGGCATGATCCGCCCCATCGCTTCGATGAGGTGGAAGTGGGTGTCGTCAAACGAGATGGACGGGTACAGCGACACGAGCGAGGAGGCGAGGCTGCGCAACTCGCCGAACACCTCGATGCCCGCGAAACCGCCGCCGACAACAACGACGGTCAGCAGGCGGTCACGCTCGGGACCGGCAGGAAGGTTGGATGCCCGGTCGAAGTTGGCGATGAGTCGATCGCGCACAGCAACCGCTTCTTCGATGTTCTTCAGCCCGATAGCCTCGTCGGCGACACCGGGGATCGGGAAGGTGCGCGAAACGGCGCCCGCGGTGACCACCACGATGTCGTACGACAACTCCCACGGCTCTCCGACGGCCGGGGTGATCGTCGCCGTCTTCGATGCGTGATTGATGCCCGTGACCCGCGCTGTGATGACATTCGTGCGCTTGAGGTGCTTGCGATGCGCGACGACTGCGTGGCGGGGCTCGATCGTTCCCGCCGCTACCTCAGGGAGGAAGGGCTGGTAGGTCATGTATGGGAGCGGATCAACCATCGTGACCTCGGCCTCACCCGCGAAAAGTTGCTTTTCGAGCTTGAGGGCGGTGTAGAAACCGGCGTAGCCGCCGCCGACGATCAGGATTTTGGGCACGAGTGAGGTTCTCCTAGGCTTAAAGTCAGCCCCCAATCTACCGCGAAGGTGGCGTGGATCTGAAATGACGCAGAGCGGCGCGCATAAGCACGACGAGGGCGACTCCGAAAACGAGGAACACGGCGATCGGCACACCGGTGTCCCGCAATTGCCCGATGGTCGGCAGGAGGGTGCCCAGAGGGTTCCACGGACCGCTCGCTTCGATCGGCATTGGAGTGGTTTCTGGCGTGGGAGCCGTCGTCGGGGCCGGGCTGGCCTCCGCACGCCGATACAACCGGATCCACTCGCGCAAATCGCCCATCGGATTCGCCTCGACCGACTGAACGGGGTCGGCCACCGCCGCGGCAGCGTCGACGGTGCCGAATCCGTAGATCGGATCCGGCCCCGGTTCTCCGGCATCCCGTGCCGTGTCGATGATGCGGTTGATGACATTCGCCGCGTCGAGTTCCGGATGCGCCGCGCGGATCAACGCGACGACCCCCGACACGATCGGGGTCGAGCCGCTGGTTCCGTTCCACAGTGCGTGGCCGCCCCCCGGTGTGGCTCCTACAAGCTCTTCACTCGGGGCCGCGACGCCGATGGTGATGCCCTGGGATGATGCGTCGAAACTCGCCTCTCCGCTGCGATCGAGGCCCGCGACCGTGAGAACGCCGGGCATCGTCGCCGGTGCTCCGACCTCGGTCGTGCCGCTGGCCCGATTACCAGCCGCAGCAACGATCACGACGTCGTTCTCCATGGCGTAGAGGAAGGCGTCATCCCAGCTCGTCGGCCACTCCGTCGTGTTGCGGGTGAGCGACATGTTGACCACATCGGCACCGTTGTCAACGGCCCAGCGCACGGCAGACGCTATCTGGTCGTCAGAGTTGATGGCGCTCACACCGAAGCCGATCGAGACCGACAGAATGTCGGCAAGGGGTGCCGCGCCGAGCACACCCGCGTCTTGACCACTTCCCCGTCCGGCGGCGAGGGACGCCACCATCGTGCCGTGATCCCTGCCTTCGAATCCCACGGGCTGTTGGCCGTTCGATGAGCCGACTCCTGAGAAGTCCGTGCCGTCGGTGACGGCTCCGCGAAGATCGGGGTGCGAGCCGTCGACACCGGTGTCGATGATGGCGATGGTGACGCCGGCACCGCGAGTGACCTCCCACGCGTCGCGGATTCCGTAGTCGTCGAGCCAATACTGGTAGTCCCGCACGATGTCGGCTTTCGCTGCCAATGGGGGTGCGGCAGCGGCGGCCATCGCCGAAACAGCGATAACGGTCAATGCGCGCTGAGCGCTCAGCCGCGCTGTCGAGGTGCGGAACATTCGCAGACCTCCGGGCTCCAAGCGCATCGCTCGAGCGCCCGATCGCCGATCGGATTGAGTCCAGGCCCGGCGGCGAGGGCGTGCCCGACGAGCGCGTGCAGGCACTTCACCCGGGCGGGCATCCCTCCGGCCGACACGCCATCGAGCTCATCGACGACTTCGATGCTCTCCCGATCGGCGATATATGACTCGTGCGCGGCGGAATAGGCGGCCGCGATGTCGCCCTCGAGCAGAGCGGCGAGTTCGGGCATAACGGCGGTTGCTTCGAGCGTCGACACTGCCGCGGTCGCCGCGGGGTGGCTCAGATAGTAGAGAGTGGGAAACGGAGTGCCGTCGTCCAGCCGCGGTCGTGTCGCCACGACCGTCGGATTCCCGCACACGCAGCGCGCGGCTATTCCGATCACGTTGCGGGCTGGCCGTCCGAGCTGGGCGGAAACCGCCTCGATGTCCTGCGCGGTCGGCGGATCGAACGGCGGCCGAGTCATGGTGTCCCCCCCGGCGCCTCGGTCGTCCCGATGTCGGATGCGGGCGCATCCGTCAGTCCGGCCGTCACCACAGACGCGAGCACGGATTGCACCCAGTCGACCCGCGTGGTCTGAATTGTGGTGCTGATGGGCGCGCCATCCTGAGTAGTGGCGGTTCGTCCATCGTCGATGACGAGATAACTGAACTCCCCCGGATACACGTAGAGCAAACGGTCGCGGGCTTGAGCCTCGATGTAGGCGGGGTCGCCCCACCGGGCGACTTCCTCTTCGAGGTCATCGACAGCGTTCTTCTGCTCGTCGACCGAGTGACGCAATTCCTGCAATTGCTGTTGCTGCTCGAGGAGAATGCGCAGACCCGGGGCAAGAACTATCACACTGAGGACGACGAGCCCGAGAGCGGTGAGCGTGAATCCGGACAACCGGATGTTGCGCAACCAGCTCTCGGGCGCCGTCTCCATCTGCGGAAGGGCGACCGGAACGCGCGTCGTCTTCTGCCGTCGAACCATACAGCGACCCTAAGCGACGACCCGGGGAGACTACCCCTGGAAACGCGGGAAGGCGCTGCGGCCGGCGTACAGCGCGGCGTCGCCGAGCTCTTCTTCAATGCGCAGGAGCTGGTTGTACTTGGCAACCCGCTCCGAACGCGCCGGGGCGCCCGTCTTGATCTGCCCGCAGTCTGTCGCGACCGCGAGGTCGGCGATCGTGGTGTCTTCGGTCTCACCCGAGCGGTGCGAGAGCACGGCAGTGTAGCCGCTGCGCTGCGCGAGCGCGACCGCATCGAGGGTCTCGGTGAGAGTACCGATCTGGTTGACCTTGATGAGGATCGAGTTGGCCGTGCCCACCGAGATGCCCTTGGCGAGACGCTGCGGGTTGGTCACGAAGAGGTCGTCGCCAACGAGCTGAACCTTCGAGCCGATCTCAGTGGTGAGCTGCGCCCAGCCCTCCCAGTCGTCTTCGGCGATCGGGTCTTCGATCGTCACGAGCGGGAATGCGTCGACGAGCTCGGCGTAGTAGGCCGACATGTCGGCCGAACTCTTCTTCGCACCTTCGAAGGTGTACGAACCATTAGCGAAGAATTCGGTGGATGCGACGTCCAAGCCCAGCGCGATGTCCTTGCCCGGAGTGAAGCCGGCCTTCTCAATCGCTTCCATGAGCAATTCGAGGGCGGCGCGGTTGCTGTCGAGGTTCGGCGCGAAACCGCCCTCGTCGCCGAGTCCCGTGGAGAGGCCCTTCTTGTTGAGCAGGCTCTTGAGCGCGTGGTAAGTCTCGACTCCCCACCGCAGGCCCTCACTGAAGGTGTCTGCGCCGTGAGGCAGGATCATGAACTCCTGGATGTCGACGTTGCTGTCGGCGTGCGATCCGCCGTTGATGACGTTGAGCATGGGAACAGGCAGTGTGTGCGCGTTCGGTCCACCGATGTAGCGGAACAGTGGGAGGTCGGCGGCATCCGCAGCGGCGCGAGCAACGGCAAGGGAGACGCCCAGGATCGCGTTGGCGCCGAGCTTCTTCTTGTTGTCCGTTCCGTCCAGATCGATGAGCGTCTGGTCGATGACGCGCTGCTCCGAGGCCTCCAGGCCGACGATGGCGGGGCCAAGCTCGTCGAGCACGGCGTCGACCGCCTTCTGGACGCCCTTTCCGAGGTAGCGCGATTTGTCGCCGTCGCGGAGTTCGTACGCCTCGAAGGCACCGGTCGAGGCGCCGGACGGAACTGCGGCCCGCGAGACGGTGCCATCGTCGAGCAGTACTTCGACCTCAACCGTTGGGTTGCCCCGGGAGTCAAGAATTTCACGGGCGCCAACGGCCTCGATCACAGCCACGATGGAATCTCCTTCAGAAGTGGTGGGGTGGGATGTCCGTTAGGCATCCTACCGCTGGGCTAGTCGGCGAGGTCGCGCAGATCGAGGTCGCTCACCGATCGCGTACCTGCGTTGACGAACGCGAAACGGGTAAAGCCGGCTGCCGCGAGCGCCTCGAGCGTGCCCTTAGCATTCTTTGTGCGCCGCTCCAATCGCACTCGCGCTCCGCCCTTGATCAGCTCGGACTTGAGCGACGCGAGCGTCGCATCACTCGCCTTGTCATGGATGAGTGCGACGGCATCCGCGGCGCGCGTGTCGGGCACGTCGACAAGGTCGACGATGCGCTCGAACCCAATCGAGAAGCCAGTCGCCGGCACATCGTGGCCGAGGAAGCGTCCGATCATCCCGTCATAGCGACCGCCGCCACCCAACGAGTACGACAGCTCGGGATGCGCGATCTCGAAGATGGTTCCGGTGTAATAGCCCATGCCGCGCACGAGGAACGGGTCGAACTCGATCGGCGCGGTATGCGCGTTCGTCGTCGCCTGCACTGCCTCGCCGATGGCAGCGAGCTCGTCGATCACGGCTGCATCGACGCCAGCGGGAAGCGACGCTGCGATCGACTCGCGGTCGAAGGGCGCAGCAGAGGTCGTCGGTTTCTGGAAGAACGCCTCGAGCGCATCGACAGCGGTCGCGGTGGCTCCCCGATCGCGCAATTCAGCGATGACGCCCGCGTCGGCGATCTTGTCGCGCTTGTCGATGGTGATGAGCACCCAGTCGAATTCCTCGGCAGCGAAACCGAACACGTCGAGCATGCCGGTCAGCAACCGTCGGTCATTGATGCGAATCGTGGTGCCGGGAAGCCCGAGTGCCGCGAGGGTTGCCAGCGTCGCCGTGATGAGTTCGACCTCGGCGAGCGGCCCCGCCTCGCCGATGATGTCGATGTCACATTGCATGAACTGGCGGAAGCGACCCCTCTGCGGTCGTTCGGCCCGCCACACTGGTGCAATCTGGATAGCGCGAAACACCGTCGGCAAGTCGGCGCGGTGGCTGGCATAGAACCGTGCGAGCGGAACAGTCAGGTCGAACCGCAGCCCGAGGTCTGCCAGATCGAGCGGGTCGGTCGCTTTCTGCATGTCGTCGGTCGTGAGTCCGCGCTTGAGCACGCCGAACGCGAGCTTCTCGTTGTCGCCGCCAAGCCCGGCGTGAAGCCGGGAACTGTCTTCCATGACGGGCGTTTCGATCTCATCGAAGCCGTGCGCGCGATACGTCTGACGAATCACGCCAAGAATACGTTCACGTCTCGCTTTGTCGTCGGGGAGGAAATCGCGCATTCCGCGCGGCGGATTTACCGGTGAAGCCATTGCTCGATTCTTCCCTACCCGGCGGCTTCGCGATCCCGGATCTCGGTCTGCAGACGTCGAAGCGTCGTGCGCAAGGCGCGTTCGGCATCCAGCCCTGTGGCCTTCGCCGACGACACGATGGATAGCAGCAGGGGACCGAGTTCGTCTTCGGTAGTCACCGCCACCACCGTCGAATCGGGTGTCGCGATCGGAGTCACGCCGACCTTGTGGGCGCGCCCCAGCAGCTTGTCGGCGAGCGAGAGGGCGGGCATGCCTTGCGGAATGCCGTCGAGCACGCTCGTGCGGCCAGGCTTCTCCGCCGACTTCAGGTCGTCCCAGACTGCCATCACGTCGTCTGCGGTCTCGGCGACCGCGGAGCCGAAGACGTGCGGATGGCGGCCGATCATCTTCGCCGTCATGTGTGCCGCGACATCTTCGAGAGTGAAGCCCTCCCCCGGTGTGTTTGAGGCGATGTCGGAATGGAAGATCACCTGGTAGAGCACGTCGCCGAGCTCTTCGATCATCTCCTCGCGATTGCCCGATTCGAGGGCATCGATAAGTTCGTACGTTTCCTCGACGAGGTACTGCACGAGCGACTCATGGGTTTGTTCCCGGTCCCATGCGCATCCGCCGGGAGCGCGCAATCGCGTGAGCACGGCGATGAGTTCTTCGAGCTTCGGATGCGCGGACTCGACCATTGCTCCATCCTGCCGCATCGAGTTCGCAGGTTCCCGTTGCCCGATAGATGCCGTGACCGCGAGAGACAATGTCACGGTGCAATTGGCCCTATTGTCCCTGTTTCTCCTCGTCGTCGCGTTCCTCGTCATGCGCACGGTCTCTCGCGAGCGCAAGGAGTACGCGCGTTTCAAGCGGCTGCGCACCACGGATGCTCGGCAGCGGGTGTATCGAAAGTGGCTGAAGGAGTCGTTCCTGATGTTCGGCGGGCTCTCGGCCGTGGTGCTCCTTGCTGTCGCGCCGCTCGTGCCGTCGACTCTCGCGGATACGCGTGCTTGGGCGCCAATCGCCACGATCGTGGAGGCGGTGCACGGCGACCTCGGCACCGTGATCGTGGTTGGTCTCGGCGTGGCGGTCGCTGCCCTCCTCATCCTGCCGGTCATCGTGCTCCGGGCGCATATCGACGACATTCCGAAGGTCGGCGACATCGGTGCCCTCATTCCGCGCAATGGCGCCGAGATCCGCTACGGTGCCGGGCTCGCCATCAACGCTGGAGTGTTCGAGGAGATGCTGTTTCGGCTCGCGATACCGGCTTTGGTCTTCGGCATCACCGGAAACGGCCCGTTGTCGTTCGTGATTGCAACCATCCTTTTCGGGTTGCTGCACAGCTACCAGGGGTCAATCGGAGTGGTAGCGACGTTCATTCTCGGCCTCGCATTCTCCTTGACGTACGTTCTCTCTGGGTCGATCCTGCTCGCGATCGGGCTGCACATGCTGATCGATCTGCGTTCGCTCGTGTTGATCCCGCTCGTCGTGCAGCGCGACGTGCGGGCCAAAAGTCCCTGACCGGCAATGTCGCGATCGTTCTAGTCTCGGCTCAGGATGCGAGCCACACGCAGTCCGTGGCGCGGGCCAAGGCATCCGGGTGAACTCGGTCGGACCGGGCTTCATTCGTACGCCACTCCTCGACGCCAGCCTCGACGAGGAGACCCTCGCGTTTCTGGCCAGCAAGCACGCGCTCGGTCGTATCGGCGAACCCGACGAGGTTGCCTCACTCGTGTCGTTCCTAGCCTCTGACGCCGCGTCATTCATGACGGGCGCGTATTATCTCGTGGATGGCGGCTACACGGCGCAATAGTCATGTGCGCAGTGGCGCGGGTACGCGCGGGCGACCGCCACGGCGGGGCACTCGGTAGAGGTCAACCGACGACGGCGGAATGAACCACGGCACGTTGTCGCGAACGTCGATGCCCCAGCGGTGTTCGTGCACCAGGTGATGATGCCGCGAACACAACAGCACTGCGTTGCGCAGATCTGTTCGACCGCCCGACGACCACCAACGGATGTGGTGCGCCTCGGTGTAGCTTGGCGGTCGGTCACAACCGGGCCACGCGCATCCGCCATCTCTCTCGACAATCGCACGTCTCTGCGCGCGGGAGAACAGTCGGCGCGAGATGCCGAGATCGAGCACTTCGCCGGCCCCGCCCAGCACGATCGGAATGATGCCAGCATCGGCAGCCATTCGCCGGGCAGACTCGGCGGAGATGGGCTCGAGACCTCCATCGATGGTGGCGATGCCAAGGCCAGTCTTCAATGATTCGAGCGTCATGCGCACGACCACGGTGGTCGCTCCCCTGGGCGCGTCGACATTCGAGCAGCCGATCCCGTGTTTGGCGAGATCGACGATGGCGTCGGCGGTCAGTTGGCCGAGAGATCGAGGGTCGGCAGGATCGAGGTCGGCAGGATTAGGTTCGGTCGAGTTGGGCTCGCTCAAATCTGGAGCTGCGGACGTGGAGGCGCCGCTCGCGGGCTCGAAACGCGGAGTTCGGATGGCCGAGCCGACGTAGCCGTCGATCCATGCGTCGAGGTAGGCGGCGCTTGCCGGGTCGAGGTCAAGAACGAATCGCTTGAGTCCGTTTCCCAGCAAGACCCGTTTACCCGAGCGCTTCGATACCAGCATTTCGTCGCGCGGCTCAACCCCGTCGGCGTCGAGAGCATCCCGCCACGCGATGGCGAGCCTGCGCACGATGTCGGCCGGATTGTCGCGGGCGAAGTCGACGAGCGCCGCCTCCGCCGCCTCGAGATCGCTCGTATCGGCGCGCGCAGATGCTTGTGAGAGCGCCGATACGATCGCGAGCGCGGAATCCACTGGTATGTGCGCCTGCGCCACAGCCAGCGCTACGACAGGGAAGAGTGCAGGCATCACCTCGCCCACGAGGCTCAGGCGTGATGCGGTGGCGGCTCCAAGTCGACACAGCCGCGAGGCTTCAGCGAGAGACACTCGACCGACTCGTGCAACCATCGCGGTTGCGCTCGCATCACCATGCCGGGAAGCGAGACCGCCAGCACCGAGCGAGGGCCGCGACCGGTCGACCACCTCTGCAGCGAGCGCCACGATGTGCGCGTCTGCCGCGCGCCTCTCGGCGAACGCAGCCGCAAGGTGCGCGAGGAGATCGATGTCGGATTCGGGCATGTACTCATAGTGAACCAAGCCGCCGACATTTGTGTGCGCGGCACTTGCGCTCTGACCAGCATTTCCTGTGGAAATCGGTGCCGCAAACGCCCCTGTGGAGGAGCGAAGAGTCAGGGGCGATCCCCCCACCCTGCGGACACACGGAAACGAAGCCCCGGCTCAGGGGCGATCCCCAGCGGCGCTATCCTCGAACGCCCAGTCGGGGAGCAGACCACTACCGAACAGCGCGAAGAGCAATTGCGCCATGCCGTAGTCCCGATCGATGGTCAAGGCTTCTTCGATGTACTCACCCGCGACCGTGCCCCGCCCGAGCGCCCAGTTAAGCCACGCGAGCATGCACAGTGGCGCGCGGCGCTCGGCATCGGCGGCGCGCGACACGAGCTGGCGAAGCAGGGATATGCCGCGATCAACCCGCGCTCGATCGGGCTTATCGCCAATGCCCATCATCAGATTGCCGAGTTCTTCACAACCGGACGTCGTCAGGCTCTCGGGAATGCGCACGCCCTCCCACACGTGGACAGCACGAGGGTAGGACGTGGCCCACTGCAGCATGATCGCGTCTCGCGTCGGTGGCGCCTGCATCGCAAACAAGAGCAGGGCGCCGCTCGTGTCAATGTCGCGAGAATCCCAGCTCAGGGCGTCTTCCGCGAGCGCCGGAAGATCAACGCCGACTTCAGGATCGACACCCGCGCCAGCGCCCTCACTCGCACTAGCGCCCTCGCGCCACAACGCGCTGCGAAACTGGCGCAGGTCTGACGCCATCTTCCGCAGGAGAATCGGGTCGGCATCCGGAACCCGTTTTTGCCGAGTCGGAACTACGGATGCCCGCCGCAGCTCACCGGGCACCGCGGCCGGCAGCGTCGATCCTTCGATCGCGGAGAGCGGATGAACACGCGGCGGAATCTCGTGATCGCCGTAGGCCGCCCAGCCGTCGGCGGCTACGCACAGCGAGTCCCGAATGCTGAATCCGGTGTGGCCGATACTCCTCTCAAACACCCGGACGAGATCGGAGTGCGGCGGAGACGCTCCGTCGGCACGGAAGCGCTCGTCGGTGAACACCGCGAGCACCACGGATTCGGCTCCGCGAATCTTGCATAGCGTGCCCACAACGTGGTTCGCGAGGCGACGGCCGACGGCCGAGTCGCCCGGACCCGGGAGGTCGACCCGCAACGCCCCGCAGGTCCTCGTGCCGCGGAAGACTACGACCACGAGGCTGTTGCGCGGTTCAAATCCGATCAGTACAGGAACGACGGCCAGGAGATCCGCTGCACTCGCGGCTTTCATCACGTGGGTCATCCGGCCAGTGTCGAGGCTGCCCTGGATCACTCGAGGAGAGGCCCGGAAGATGTGGAGAATCACCCCTGTGCGAATCGCCCTCAGCTGTCCGTCGCGGGGGCGACTTCTCCAGTGGCCGCAACGCCGTAGATCGAGGTCAGCAGCCCTCGCACCCAGTCGATGAGCGACGCATCCGAAACCGGCTCGCCCTGCGAACGCGGCAGGGGCAAGCTCACCGACGACGTTTGCGCGAAGTACCGCGAGCCCAGATACATGCGCTGGAGGCGCACTTGGATTGAGTCGGCCAGCGCAACTCCCGCTACCCGCAGGTTCGGCCCCATGGCGACGACCTCCGACAAGCCCGCCTTCTGCGCCATCCGCCGCAATTGCGACACCGCGATGAGATTGGTGACGGGCAACGGCGGCTCGCCGTAGCGGTCAGTGAGTTCCTCGAGCACGAGCCCTATCGCCTCGCCGGGCGACGACGGCGAAGACGCCGTCGAGAGTTTTTGGTAAGCCTCCAGGCGCAACCGCTCGCTCTCGACGTACTCCTCGGGAATGTGAGCGTCTACGGGTAGCTCGAGGCGCAGCTCGGTCTGCCCTTCCGCGACGTCTCCCCGGAAGGCCGAGACCGCTTCGCCGATCATCCGCAGGTAGAGGTCGAAGCCCACCCCGGCGATGTGTCCGGACTGCTCTCCACCGAGCAGGTTTCCCGCACCGCGAATCTCCAGGTCTTTCAAGGCGATCTGCATGCCGCCGCCGAGCTCGTTGTTCGCCGCGATCGTCGCGAGTCGGTCGTGCGCGGTTTCGGACAACGGCTTGGACTCGTCGTAGAGGAAGTAAGCGTAAGCGCGCTCGCGACCACGGCCGACACGACCGCGGATCTGGTGCAATTGCGACAGACCATACTTGTCGGCCCGGTCGATGATGAGCGTGTTCGCGTTGGCGATGTCGATGCCGGTTTCGATGATCGTGGTCGACACGAGCACGTCGAAGCGGCGCTCCCAGAAATCGACCATCACCTGTTCGAGCGCACTCTCGGGCATCTGCCCGTGCGCCACCGCTACCCGCGCCTCGGGAACGATCTCTTTGATCTGAGCGGCGATCCGGTTGATCGAGCTGACCCGATTGTGCACATAGAAGATTTGACCTTCGCGCAGCAGTTCGCGTCGAATGGCCGCGCCCACTTGCTTGTCGGAATAGGGGCCGACAAAAGTGAGAATCGGATGCCGGTCCTCGGGCGGCGTTGCGAGCGTGGACATCTCCCGGATGCCGGTAACCGCCATTTCAAGGGTGCGAGGAATCGGCGTCGCGCTCATCGCGAGGATGTCAACGTTGGTCTTCAGCTTCTTGAGCTGGTCTTTATGCTCGACTCCGAAACGCTGCTCCTCATCGATGATGACCAACCCGAGATCTTTGAATCGGATGCTGTCAGACAGCAACCTGTGGGTGCCGATAACGACATCCACATTTCCGCTCGCAAGTCCCTCGATCGTCTCCTTCGATTCCTTCTCGGTCTGGAAACGACTGAGCGCTCGCAAGTGCACCGGGAAGCCGGCGAAGCGTTCCGAGAAGGTTTCGAGGTGCTGCTTGACGAGCAGGGTCGTCGGCACGATCATCGCGACCTGCTTGCCGTCTTGCACCGCTTTGAAGGCGGCGCGCACGGCGACCTCGGTCTTGCCGTATCCGACATCGCCGGAGAGCAGCCGGTCCATGGGGATCGGCCGTTCCATGTCTGCTTTCACTTCGTCGATCGTCGTCAACTGATCGGGTGTCTCGGCGAACGGGAAAGCCTCCTCGAGCTCGCGCTGCCACGGGGTGTCTTTGGCAAACGCGTGGCCCTTCGATGCCATCCGGGCGGAGTACAGCTTCACGAGTTCGACCGCGATATCTCGCACAGCCTTGCGCGCCTTGCTCTTGGCAGCCGACCAATCGCTACCGCCCATCTTGCTGAGCGCAGGTGCTTCTCCCCCGACGTATCTCGTGAGCAGATCGAGCTGATCGGTGGGCACGAAGAGCTTGTCGCCCGGGTAACCCCGCTTGTTCGGCGCATATTCGATCACCAGAAACTCGCGTTGGGTCTTCACCGCGTTGCGACCGCCGCTTGAGACTACTCGTTGAGTGAGCTCCAGAAACTTGCCGATGCCGTGCGTCTGGTGCACAACGAAATCACCCGTCGTGAGTTGCAGCGGGTCGACAACGTTCTTGCGCCTCGAAGCGAGCTTCTTTACCTGACGCGAGTCGTATCCCGCAGCACGCCCGTAGAACTCCGCTTCGCTGAGCACGGCAATCGTCGACTCCTCGAGTTGGAAGCCACGCTCGACGGATGCCTTCAGCACGTAAGCGACGCCTGATTCCGGCTCCGATGGGAACGCCTCGACAACGCGCGCGGCAACTCCGTGCTCGCCGAGAACATCGGCGGCTCGTTCCACGAGCCCGGCGCCTTGGGCGAGAATCGCCACCGTCCACGATCCCGCGATGAGCTCCTTCACGTGCTCGACAGCGCCGTTCACGTGACCCGTGAAGCTCGGCACTGCCGATGCATCGATGCGAATGACGTCATCGTCATCGGCATCGAACGCGCTGAGCGTCCACCACGCGCGGTCGCCCGCAGACGCCCGCAGGCCCTGAACCGAAAGAAAGTCACCGGCGTCAAGATCGATCGGCGCGTCGGCTCCGGCTGTCGCAGCATTCCACGCCGCTCCAAGAAATTCCTTATTGGTTTCGACCAGGCTCACCGCCCGCGTCGCCACGCGCTCCGGCGCGATGACGGCAACGGCTGCGCTAGCCGGCAAGTAGTGGGTCACCGGCACGAGCCGGTCGAGCAGGGCCGGTGCGAGCGACTCCATTCCGTCGACGGGGATGCCCTCGGCGATCTTGGCGAGGATCGTGCTGAGGCCGGGAAACTCGTGCAGCATCTCGCGCGCTCGTTGCCGCACGGCGTCGTTCAAGAGCAACTCGCGACTCGGCGGAAGTTCGAGTTCGGCGATCTCAGTGGCGAGCGAGCGCTGGTCGGCCACCGAGAACTCACGCAGATTTTCCAGTTCGTCGCCGAAGAATTCCACGCGAACCGGGTGTTCGGCGGTCGGTGCGAACACGTCGAGAATGCCACCGCGCACAGCGAATTCGCCTCGCCTCGTGACCATATCGACACGCACATACGCCAGGTCAACGAGTTCGCGAGTGAGGCGCGGCAGGTCGTAGCCGCGTCCACCGGCCGTGAGCGAAATCGGAGCGAGATCGGTGAGGTTCGGCGCTAGAGGTTGAAGAGCCGCGCGCACCGAGGCGACGACGATGAGGTCTTTGGTGGGCGAATCCGCGAACGCACGAAGGCGTCGGAGCGCGTGGATGCGCTTGCCCACTGTTTCAGCGCTCGGACTCAGTCGTTCGTGGGGCAACGTCTCCCACGCGGGAAAGTCGATGATCTCAGCGTTGGGCAGATAGCACTCGAGAGCGTCACGCAACGCCTCCGATTCCCGGCTGGTGGCGGTGATCGCGAACAATGACTGTGGGCCGCGTCGGCGACCGAGCAAACCAGTGAGCAAGGGCGCCCGCAGCCCGTCGACAATAGAGAAATCGGCGCTCGTTCCGGCCGCCTTGAGGGCGTTCTCGAATGTGTGGGCGCGCGAAAGGGCTGCGACAATTCCTTCGAGTATCACTCGCGCAAGTCTACGTCGCCGCCGAGAGCCCCTCGGCGTATGAGCCGAACCTCGGTCGCCAGCGCAGCTTCGCTTTCGCTCTTTCGTTGGAGACTCGCATGTTCGTGGCGGTCATGAGCGGATACACGCAGGGTTCGGTGACCTTGAGCAACCAATCGGGAGCGCGCACCGGGCGGCCAGCGCCAACGACTTGCGCCGCTTGCACCTCACCCCACGTAGCCGGCGTGTTGTCGACGATGTTGAGCGCCACTGACTTACCGCCTCGGGTGAGCGCGAGTAGCGTTGCCGTCGCTGCATCCTGGGGGTGAATCCACGGGAGAACTCCGGATGCTCGTGCCGACACGGGCGCGTCGGTTCCGGTGCCGTAGAACAGCCCGAAGCGCAAGCACACCCCTCCGACCGCTCGTGCCTGCTGCTCGGCGGACCGCAGGGCGACCTGCTCGGCATCGGCGTCTGGCCCCGGCATGCTGCCGAACGAAGCGTTTTCGGTGATATAGCCGCGGCCGTGGTCGGCGAACCCGTAGCCGTGCACGCTCGAGGCGATGACGAACCGCTTCGCACCCGCCTGCCTGGCCGCCGCGATGAGCGTGCTCGTGCCTTCGATGCGCATCCGATTGGCGGTGCGCAGTTCGGAGCGCCGGTACGCCGGACGGTTCTGCGGGACGGCGTGATGAATGACCGCATTCGCGGTAATACCGTGGAGCGCGGTGAGCGTAGCGCGCCGGTCGGCGACATCGGCGATCACCTCCGTGGCGGGAGTGCCGGCGAGCGAGCCCGGCCTGCGGGTCAGGCCGATGACGTCGTGTCCGGCCTCGTCGAGTTGGGTGATCAGGTGACGCCCGACGGCGCCGGACGCACCGGCGAGAATGACTCGCATATGTTCAAGGCTAGTCGCGCGAGGCCAGCTCTCGTCGATGCGACTCAGTCAGTCGTCGAGCTGTGGAAGCGCATCTGCGCGGAGGCGAGGCCATCGCGCGCGACATGTTCGATGGCGTCGGCGGCATCCGCCAGCAGGTTGGGAAGCGCTGTCCGCTCGATGCTGGAGAAGTCGTGGAGCACGAAATCCGCGGCCGGCTGGCGGCCGGGCGGCCGGCCGATGCCCACGCGCACGCGCGTGAAATCGCCCGTACCGGTGGCTCGAATGATGTCGCGAATGCCGTTGTGGCCGCCGTGACCACCACCGTTTTTCAACTTGATGGTGTCAAACGGAATGTCGAGCTCGTCGTGCACAACGATCAGACGGTCGACGTCAAGCTTGTAAAAACGCAACAGGGCCGCGACGGGCCCACCCGACACATTCATGAACGTGTTCGATCGAGCGAGAACGAGCCGCGGTCCGCCCGGATAGCTTCGCCCCTCGGCGACTGTCGAGTTGGTGCGATGCGCCTGGAACCTCGCCGACATGCGGTCCGCAAGCTCGGCGAGCACCATCTGCCCGACGTTGTGTCGGTTGCTCGCGTAGCCGGGCCCGGGGTTACCGAGCCCGACTACGAGCCACGGGTCGTCATCCATCTGACGCCTGCGAAAGAACGATGTGAACGGGCGAATTACTCAGCCGATTCCTCAGAAGCGGCCTCGGCCGCGGCGCCCTCTTCGGCGTTGTCCTCACCAAGGTCTGCGGCGACTTCACCCGACACAGCGACGACGAGCACGTCGGGGTCGGTAATGAGCGTCGAGCCGGCGGGCAGCTTTACGTCGCGTGCGAGGATCTGGGTGCCCTCTTCAGCACCCTCGATGTTCACGACAAGCGACTCGGGGATGTGGGTGGCTTCGGCCTCAATGCTCAGCGTGTTCGCGTCGAAGTTGATGCTCGTTCCGGGAACGGCCTCGCCCTCAATATGCACGGGCACGTCGATGATGACCTTTTCGCCCTTGCGCACGACAATGAGATCGAGGTGCTCGATGATCTGGTGCACCGGATCTTTCTGCACGTCTTTGACCAGGGCGAGCTGGCTCTTGCCGGCAATGTCGAGCTCGAGAACCTGATTCGACTTGCGGATGATGAGAGCGATCTCGTGACCCGGGAGGGTCACGTGCTGCGGCTCGGTGCCGTGGCCGTAGATCACCGCTGGGATCTTATGTGCAGCGCGGATCTTGCGCGCCGCACCCTTGCCGAACTTCGTGCGCGGTTCCGCGACAATGTGGTTTTCAGCCATGATGTACTCCCAAAATTGTGGGGCCCCGGAGGCCCGATCGTGTCAACTCGAACGCATGTCAGCGTGAGGACGGACCGCATGAGCCACATCCACCGCGTCGATAACGGAACTGCTGAACAGTTCCCTCGCCGAAGTCCAAGGGTCGAGCTTACAGGGTCTGAGCGGAGAGGTCGATCTCAGCTCTCATGCTCGGCCAGCACACGTGTAGCGGCGCGATCGGCGACCTCCCCGGGGGCGGCATCAATATCGACGGTGAACCCCGATTCGTCCGCCTCCAAGGGCTCGAGTGCGGCCAGTTGCGACGCGAGCAACGCTGCTGGCATGAAGTGTCCAACGCGCGCACCGATCCGCGCCGCCAGCAATTCGGGACTCCCCGAAAGGATGACGAAGCTTACCTCTGGTGCCTCCGCCGCGATAGCGTCCCGATAGGCCCGACGGAGCGCAGAGCAGGCAATGACGAGTCCGGTATCTCTCGATCCGTCCAGAGTCGTTCCGACAGCGGCGAGCCAGGGCCAACGATCGGCATCGGTCAGCGGGATGCCGGCCGCCATTTTCGCGACGTTCACATCGGGATGTAGCGCGTCGGCATCCACGAACGGAACTCCCAGTCGGGCGGCGAGCAACTCGCCGACCGTCGATTTGCCCGCCCCAGACACGCCTGCGACGACGACGAGCGGGTGCACTGTCACGGTCAGAGCAGGCCCTGCTCCGGAGTGCCGGCCGGGATCGGAACGAGTCGCGTCACATCAACAGGTCGCGCGAGCAAGCCGTCGAGCGCCGCATTGAGCTTCGCAACGGGCTCGCCCGCGCCATGAGCGTCGAGCAATTCGGCGGAATCCCACTTCTCGATCATCACGATCGAGCCATCCGGCGCCCCGTGGATCGCATAGAGTTCGCACCCCTGTTCCTCATGCACCGCGGCAATCGCGGGCTGCAGGGCGGCGACGACATCGTCGAAGCGGCCGGGGTTCGGATAGAAGTAGGCCGTGACGATGACAGGTGATTCGACAGACATGAACACACGCTACACGCGGGATTCGCCGGTTTGCCGCGAACCACTAGCCTGTAACACGGCTATGTAGGCAAATGTCGGCAAGGAGATAGACCGTGGCAGAAGCAAATATCGGCGTCGTTGGGCTCGCAGTGATGGGTTCGAACCTCGCACGCAACCTCGCGAGCCGCGAGGGCAACACGGTCGCCGTGTTCAACCGCTCCTACGCAAAGACGGAGACGCTCGTCACCGAGCACCCCGAGGCCGAATTCGTTCCGGCGAAGACCTACCAGGATTTCGCCGCGTCGCTGTCCAAGCCGCGCACCGCGATCATCATGGTGCAGGCCGGACGCGGCACCGACGCCGTCATCGACGCTCTCACCGAGGTCTTCGAGCCCGGCGACATCATTGTCGATGGCGGCAACGCGCTGTTCACCGACACCATCCGCCGTGAGAAGGCAGTGCGCGAGACCGGCATCAACTTCGTCGGCGCCGGCATTTCGGGTGGCGAAGAGGGAGCACTCCTCGGCCCCTCGATCATGCCCGGTGGTTCCGCCGAAGCGTGGGACACCCTCGGCCCCATCCTCAAGTCGATTGCTGCCGTTGTCGACGGCGAGCCCTGTGTGACCCACGTCGGCACCGACGGCGCCGGCCACTTCGTCAAGATGATCCACAACGGCATCGAGTATGCCGACATGCAGCTCATCGCTGAGGCGTACGATCTGCTCCGCGCCGCCGCAGGCTTCTCCCCCGCCGAGATCGCCGAGATCTTCGCCGAGTGGAACACCGGCGAGCTCGAGAGCTACCTCATCGAGATCACCGCCGAAGTGCTGCGTCAGGTCGACGCAGCGACGGGCAAGCCGCTCGTCGACGTCATCCTCGACCAAGCCGGCTCCAAGGGCACCGGCGTCTGGACAGTGCAGACCGCCCTCGACCTCGGCATCCCAGTCTCGGGCATCGCCGAAGCTGTCTTCGCGCGCAGCCTCTCCTCGAAGCCCGCCCAGCGCGCTGCCGCGTCGAGCCTCCCCGGCCCATCTGCCGAATGGACCGTCACCGATCGCGACGCGTTCGTCGAAGACGTGCGCCTCGCGCTCTACGCGTCGAAGATCATCGCGTACTCGCAGGGCTTCGACGCGATCGTCGCTGGCGCCGAGCAGTACGGCTGGGACATCAAGAAGGGCGACATCGCCAAGATCTGGCGCGGTGGCTGCATCATCCGCGCCCAGTTCCTCAACCGCATCACCGAGGCCTACAACGAGAACCCCGCGCTCGTCGCGCTCGTGACCGCGCCCTACTTCACGGATGCCGTGGCCACCGCACAAGACAGCTGGCGTCGCGTCGTCTCGGGTTCCGCGCTCGCCGGCATCCCGACCCCCGCATTCTCGTCGTCTTTGGCCTACTACGACGGGCTGCGCGCTGAGCGCCTCCCGGCAGCTCTCGTGCAGGGGCAGCGCGACTTCTTCGGAGCGCACACCTACAAGCGCGTCGACAAAGACGGCACCTTCCACACCCTGTGGTCGGGCGACCGCACCGAGATCGAAGCGGTCGACAGCCACTAGTCAGGCCGCCTCGACGGCCCGAATTTCTCGTTGCGTTACAGCGCACAACGGCGCGTGACACACTGGGCAGAGCATGTCTGACCACGACGATATCCCCGAACTCCGCGACAGCGAGCCCGACGATCGGCCACTCCGCTCCCGCCGCTTTACGACGGTGCTACGCGTCATGGTCATCCTCGGCGTGCTGGGGCTCGTGCTCCCCGGAGCGCTCTCGACGTACCGCGTGCAGGAGATCACCGCTCAAGCGGCGTGCGAGATCTGGGTCGCCTACGAGGTCGCCGGGCCAAGCGGGGCCGATGCCCGCTTCGAGGTGTTCGGACCCGGTTTCATCGGCTGGGAGTGTTACTCGGTCGGAGCATTCGGTGACGACGGGCACGTCGCATCGCTCGGGCTTATTCCCGGGCCGCCGCGACTGCCGGGAAGCGGCACGGTGTCGAGCTAAGCTGCTCCGTCGAACATGGAAGTGACCGAGCCGTCGTCGAACACTTCGTGGATGGCCCTTGCGATGAGCGGGGCGATCGGGAGAACGGTGAGACGATCCCAGCGCTTGTCCGCCGGAACCGGAAGCGTGTCGGTGACAACAACGGCGTCGATCGCGTCGTTTTGAAGCAATTCGACTGCCGGGTCGGAGAATACCGCGTGCGTGGCCGCCACGACCACGCCAATCGCACCGTTGGCCTTGAGCGCTTGTGCCGCCTTGAGAATGGTGCGGCCGGTGTCGATGAGGTCATCGACGAGAAGGCACACGCGCCCGCTCACGTCGCCGACGATCTCGTGCACCGTTACCTCGTTGTGCACCTTGGGGTCGCGACGCTTGTGGATGATCGCGAGCGGCACACCGAGCTTGTCGCTCCAGATATCCGCGACGCGCACGCGACCCATGTCGGGTGAGACGACCGTGAGCGTCGACAAGTCGAGGCCGGTGCGGAAATGCTCGAGAAGCACGGGCATGGCGAAGAGGTGGTCGACCGGACCGTCGAAGAAGCCTTGAATTTGCGCAGCATGCAGGTCGATGCTCATGATCCGGTCGGCGCCGGCGGTCTTGTAGAGATCGGCGACCAGTCGCGCGGAGATCGGTTCGCGACCGCGACCTTTCTTGTCTTGACGGGCATACGGGTAGAAGGGCGCCACGACGGTGATGCGCTTCGCCGAGGCGCGTTTGAGCGCATCCACCATGATGAGGTGCTCCATGAGCCACTCATTTATCGGTGCCGTGTGCGACTGGATGGCGAAAACGTCACATCCGCGCACGCTGTCGTCGAAACGCGCGTAGATTTCGCCGTTCGCGAAAGTGCGGGCGTCGGTGTGCACGAGATCAGTGCCAAGTTCATCACACACATCGAGCGCGAGCTGTGGATGCGCCCTGCCCGATACCACGACCAGTTTCTTCTGTCCGTTGACGGTTATGTCGGCCACTGGTCCCGCTCTCTGCCGGTCGCCCGACGCTGTCACTCGTATGCGGTCAGTCGATTTCCGCGCCCGCGGCCGCAGCCGCTTCGGCGGCCGCAGTTCCCGGGCGGTTGGCTTCGACCCATCCGGCCATATTGCGTTGCGGAGCCACGAGGATGGCCAGACTTCCGGCCGGCACATCCTTGCGCACGACCGTTCCGGCACCCGTATAGGCTCCGTCGCCAATTGTAACGGGGGCGACGAACACGTTGTGCGACCCGGTGCGCACGTGCGAGCCGACAACAGTCTGACTCTTGGTCACGCCGTCATAGTTAGCGGTGATCGTTCCCGCTCCGATATTTGAGCCCGCTCCGACGGTCGTGTCGCCGATGTAGCTCAAGTGCGGCACCTTGCTCCCCGCACCGATCCGCGAGTTCTTCGTTTCGACGAAGGTGCCGATCTTCCCGTCCGGGTCGAGATACGTCCCCGGACGCAGGTAGGCGAACGGACCAACGGATGCGCCGGCGCCGACCACCGACAGGGTCGCGTCGGTGCGCCTCACCTGGGCGCGTTCGCCGATCTCACAATCCACGAGAGTCGTGTCGGGGCCGATAAGAGCTCCGGAGCCGACCGTCGTCGCGCCGCGCAGTTGCGTGCCAGGCAGAATCTCCACGTCGGGCGCGAGGTCGACGGTGATGTCAATCCAGGTCGATGCCGGGTCAAGAACGGTGACGCCAGCGCGCTGCCACCCCCGCACAATCAGCTGATTCAAGCGCGTGGCCGCGTCGCTGAGTTGCACGCGATCGTTGACCCCCTCGACGATCCAGCTTTCGGCTACGGGGATCGCCGAAACCTGGGCGCCCATCTCTGTCAGCAGACCGACGACATCGGTGAGGTACTTCTCCTGTTGCGAGTTATCCGTCGATACCCGCTTCAATTGGCTGCGAAGCGTGCCTACTTCGAACACGTAGGTGCCCGAATTGACCTCGCCGATCGCGCGTTGCTCGTCGCTGGCATCTTTGTGCTCGACGATACCGAGAATGGTGCCGTCGGATGCCCGCACGATCCGGCCATAGCCCGTCGCGTCATCCAGAACCGCCGACAAAACCGTCGCGACGGCGTTCTGTTCACGGTGTGATGCCACGAGTCGCGAGATCGTGCCCGCGTCGAGGAGGGGCACGTCGCCACTCACGACGACGACGTCGCCCTGGAACCCGGCGGGGAGAGCATCCAGCGCGAGCTCTACGGCCCGACCCGTTCCGGGAATGTCATCTTGATCGACCACAATGGCATCCGGGAGCACCCCGAGAATTGCCTCGGCGACCGCGTCGCGCTCGTGCCGCACGACCGTGATCACGACCGACGGCTCCAGCTGGCGAGCAGTTGCGAGAACGTGCCCGATGAGCGGAACGCCGGCAATGTGGTGGAGCACCTTCGGGGTCGCGGATTTCATGCGCGTGCCCTGACCGGCAGCGAGAACAATGATGGCGAGGCGGGGGTCGGTCATCTGCCCATTCTTCCCCACGGCGCACGACGGCGCGGAGCGACAACACGGTGGGTGTGGGCATGGCAGACTTGACGGGCGCGTTTCGCGCGATCCGCCTTGGTGTAACGGCAGCACGACAGCCTTTGGAGCTGTTAGGTCCAGGTTCGAATCCTGGGGGCGGAGCCAATGAGTTGTCGGTCGCGCGATAACGCAGATACCTCGACGTCGAGACAATCGGGCGATAATGACAGCATGGGCACGCACGACGAAGTAGACCGCATCGTCAACGCGTGGATGCGCGAACGGCCCGATCTCGATTTCACCCCGTTGCAGGTGTTGAGCCGCGTCGGCCGACTGTCCCGGCACTTGGATCGCGCCCGGCGCACAGCGTTCGCCGCATCCGACCTGGAATCGTGGGAGTTCGACGTGTTGTCGGCGCTCCGTCGAGCGGGCGCTCCGTATCAGTTGAGCCCCAAGACCCTCCTGCAGCAGACGCTTGTCTCCAGCGGCACGATGACCAACCGCATCGATCGACTGGTCGAGCGGCGCCTCGTGGAACGTCGAACCGATCCCAACGATGGACGCGGAATCCTCGTGACGATGACGAGTGTCGGCCAAGACCGCGTCGATCGCGCGATTTCCCGACTGCTCGACGCGGAATCCGACCTACTCGACGCGCTCTCGCGTTCTGACCAAGAGCGACTCGGCTCGCTGTTGCGCAAGCTCAGCCTGGATTTCGACTGAGGAGTGTATGCCGCCGGAGCAGTGCACCGGCCGGGCGATCAGCTGCCGGGCGCTCAGCCCAACAGTTCGCTTAACTCAAGCCAGCGCGTTTCGAAAGCGAGCAGCTCGGTCTCGACCTTGTCGAGCTCCGCTTGGAGCACGCCGAGACCCGCGTAATCGCTCTGGTCGTGCTCGGCGAATGCGATGTGCATCGCCAGGATTCGTTCCGAGTACTTGGCAATACGCCGATCCAGCGAGGCCAGTTCTTTCTGCGCGTTGCGAAGCTCCGCACCCCCGAGCGTGGGCGCCGCGACTGCTGCTGTGCCGGTTTCTGTGGCCAGCGTCGTGACTCCGCCAGTGGCGGCATCCGCGTTTGTCGGTTTTGCCTTGTTGATCGCCAAGTATTGGTCGACACCACCGGGCAAGTGTCGGAAGTGTCCGTGGAAAATGCCGTATTGGTTGTCGGTGACGCGCTCAAGCAGATACCGGTCATGCGAAACGACGATGAGGGTGCCGGGCCAGGAATCGAGCAGATCCTCGATTGCCGCGAGCATGTCGGTGTCCATGTCGTTCGTGGGCTCATCGAGGATAAGCACATTCGGCTCACCGAGCAAGATCAGCAGGAGTTGCAGTCGTCGTTTCTGGCCACCCGAAAGGTCCTTGACCGGAGTCGAGAGTTGAGCGCTCGCGAACCCGAGCCGCTCGAGCAGTTGGCCGGGGGTGAGTTCCTTGCCGCCGGTGACATACGAGCTCTTCTGCTGGGCAACGATAGTCATCACCCGTTCGTCTTGCAGGTCGGCGAGTTCCTGCAGTTGCTGGCTGAGAATCGCGACCTTCACGGTCTTGCCTCGCTTGACCCGACCCGTGCTCGGCTGCACGGTTCCCGCGATGAGGCCGAGCATTGTGGATTTTCCCGCGCCATTCACGCCGAGGATGCCGGTGCGCTCTCCCGGAGCGATGTGCCATTCGACGTGCTCGATGACGGTCTTGTCGCCGTAGCTGACGCCGACATCGAGAAGGTCGACAACGTCTTTGCCGAGTCGGCTGACCGCAAGCTGACTGAGGGCCACCGTGTCGCGGGGCGGCGGCTCGTTGGAAATGAGCTCGTAGGCGGCATCCATCCGGAATTTCGGCTTCGTGGTGCGCGCTGGTGCTCCGCGACGCAACCACGCGAGCTCTTTGCGCATGAGATTCTGGCGCTTCGATTCGGATGCTGCTGCCATCCGGTCACGCTCGACCCGTTGCAGAATGTAGGCCGCGTATCCGCCCTCGAAGGGTTCGATGATGCGATCGTGCACCTCCCAGGTGGCGGTGCAGACCTCGTCGAGGAACCACCGGTCATGGGTCACCACAACGAGCCCACCGGAATTCGACGACCATCGCCGCTTAAGGTGATTCGCGAGCCAGGCGATGCCCTCGACGTCGAGGTGGTTGGTGGGCTCATCTAGGAACAGAATGTCCCAGTCGCCGGTGAGCAGGCGCGCGAGCCCGACTCGCCGTCGCTGGCCGCCGGAGAGGGAGGCCATGGTGGCGTCCCAGGGGAAGTCGCTCACGAGGCCGTCGATGACGTCGCGAATGCGCGCATCCCCCGCCCATTCGTGCTCCGGCCGGCCGTCGACGATCGCGTCGGCGACCGTCATGTCATCGGGCAGCGTGTCGGCCTGATCGAGCATGCCCAGGGTGGTTCCGCCGCGGCGAGTGACCCGCCCGCCGTCAGGACTCATCCGGCCCGACAGTAGTTTGAGCAGGGTCGATTTGCCGTCGCCATTGCGACCGACGACGCCGATACGGTCACCTTCGTCGATGCCGATGGTGACGCTGTCGAAGACGACGCGAGTGGGGAACTCGAGGTGAAGACCTTCTGCCCCGAGGAGATGTGCCACCCGATAACCCTAGCCGCACGCCCCGCGCGCCCGGTCCGCTGCGTTTTTCCGCGGGTCAGGAAACCTGCACCGAGATGCCGTGGTACCCCTCAGCGCCGTCGGGGACCACGGGGACGCGCTGTTCCTTCTGGGTCTTGCCGCTCGCATCCGTGGCCCGCACTTCGATCACGTGATCGCCCGGGGTGGCGTCCCACTCGTAGATCCACTGCCGCCAGGTATCAATCGAGATCGCGTCGGCGAGCTTCGCCTCAGCCCACTCGCCGTTGTCGACGCGCACCTCGACCGCGGTGATGCCGGTGTGCTGCGCCCACGCGACACCCGCTACCGCAACGGTGCCCGCGGCAACCGTCTGGTTGCGGCGAGGCACGTCAATGCGCGACGACGTTTTCACCGGACCGCGTGGCGACCAACCGCGATCGGTCCAATAGGCGGTCTCATCCGCGAACCGGGTGACCACCAGCTCGACAACCCACTTCGTGGCCGACACGTAGCCGTAGAGCCCGGGCACGACCATCCGCACCGGAAATCCGTGCTCGAGCGGCAAAGGTTCACCGTTCATGCCGACCGCGAGAATGCTGGTGCGATCTGCATCAAGCAGAACGTCGAGGGGCGTCGACGCCGTCCAGCCGTCGTGACTTCGGGAGAGCACCATGTCGGCACCCCGCTTCGGCGAGGCCCGCTTGAGGAGTTCGCGAATCGGATATCCGAGCCACACCGCGTTTCCGATGAGGTCGCCGCCGACCTCGTTCGACACGCACATGAGCGTGATAACGGTTTCCGTGAGCGGGAGCGACAAGAGCTCATCGAAACCGATCTCGATCTCTTGGTCGACCATTCCGCTGATCCGCAGTCGCCATTCGGAGGCATCGATCACGGGCACCTGAAGCGCGGTATCGATGCGGTAGAAGTCATCGTTGGGGGTGACCAGAGGCGCAAGGCCCGGTACTCCGAGGGAGGCTCCGGCGGGTATCGGCAGCGCAGCGGTGGCAGGTTTCGGCAACGACAGATTCGCGCGGATCGCGTTGGCGGTCGTGGTCGTCAGGTTGACCACGCGGGCTGCGACGCCCACGAGGATCGCACCGGCGGCCGTTGCCCCGGCCGACGCGAGAAAGCGGCGGCGGGTGACAGAAACGGCGCGCTCGCCCAGCGACGAGCGGCGATCGACGCTCGCGGCGGTGATCCAGGCGCGCAGAGTGGTCATGGCGAGCCGCAGTGCGACGACTCCGCCGACGACGCCGACGACAGTCGGCACTGCCCACCAGACCGTCGCCTGCTCGCGGGTGGTGACGGCGATCAGGGCGACCACCCCGACGGCGGTCAACGCTACCGCTCCCCACGGTTGCTTGCGGTGCTCGAGGAGTCCGACAGCAATCGCGAGAACGAGAAGCAGGATGCCGATGGCAATCAGCAAAACGAGTTTGTCTGCGGTGCCGAACCAGGCGATGGTCAGATCTTTAACCCACGGCGGCACGATATCGACGATGAACGAGCCGACCGCGAGCACGGGACTGCTCGCTGGGGCCAGGAGCAATGCCATCACTTCGGCGATCCCGAGCGTGACGATGGCGCTGACGATCCCGACGACGGATGACCACACGTGGATGCGTCTCGTGGTCACGATCTCTCGATTCTCAGTCGCCGATGATTCTGGCTCCGTGCACGGGCCCCGTCGCTCGCACTGCGGTTATTCTGGCCGCGCTCATGGCGATCTGAAGTTCCAGGGCGCTGTCGAGATCGGCGGTCAGAAAGGCCACAGTAGGTCCCGAACCTGAAACGATGCCGGCGAGGGCACCGTTGCGCTCCCCGAGTTCGAGAACGTCGGCGATCCCGGGCTGGAGGTGCAGAGCCGGCGCCTGCAGATCGTTGTGCAGACATTCGGCGAGCATGCGCGGGTCTCCCGCGCGTAGCGCTTGCAGGACATTGGTGTCGACGGTCGGTTGGTGTGACGCGGGAAAGATGTCCTGCGAGTGGCGCTCGCGATGCACGTCGAGTTCTTTGTACACCGCAGGGGTGGACAGCCCGAATTCGGCGAGCGCGAGCACCCACTGAAATTGACCTTTGGCGAGGGCGGGGCTCAGTTCGTCACCGCGCCCAGTGCCAATGGCGGTGCCTCCGGTGAGCGAAAACGGCACGTCAGCACCGAGGCGGGAGGCGAGCGCAAAGATGTCTTCTCGGGGCAGATCGGTGCCCCACAGCGCGTCACACGCGATGAGTGTTGCCGCAGCATCAGCGGACCCTCCGCCCATCCCTCCGGTGACGGGCACGTGCTTCTCTATCTCGATCCGCACGCCGCGCCGGTAGCCGGTGCGTCGCGCGAGCATCTGAGCAGCGGTTATCGCGATGTTGGATGCGTCGGTCGGCACTCGAGACAGATCGACCGAGCCGGAAACCGACACGGAGAAATCGTCGGCCGGAGTGACCCGCACGTACTCGAATAGGGAGACTGCTTGGTAGGCGATCGCAACGTCGTGGTAGCCGTCGTCAAGCAGTGCGCCGACCTTGAGGAACACGTTGATCTTCCCCGGCGCCCGCGCCAGAACGGCAGTTGACGCGCCGAGGGAAGTCATAGAGACAACCTAGCCGAGCCGAGCATGCCTCTACTCAGCTCCTGCCCTGCAGCCGCGCTAGTACGCCGCGCGAGCACCTGCCGTTATGGTCTCGAGCGCGCGCGTTGGACCCGGGACGTCAGTGAGCGACCGGGAGATCGACTCAAGCAAGGCCGATCCCCGGATGTCGCGGGCCAACAGGCGATTCAGCGCTGCGGTCACGTCGCCGGCGGTTGTCGCGTTCGGATCGAGGGCGATGCCAACGCCAGCGGCCTCGATGGCCGCGGCTCCGGCGAATTGGTCGGTGGAGAACGGTAGCACCAGGAGCGGCACACCGAACGTCATTGCTTCGGTGACGCTGTTGTTGCCGCCGTGCGTGACCGCGGCCGCCGCTTGCCGGAGAAGCTCGACCTGAGGGAGGTACTCGCGCACGATCCATCCGTCGCTGATCTCACCGATCGCGGTCGGGTCGCTCGAACCCGTGGCGATGGCGGCTCGAACGCCCATGGCACGGAGGGCTTCGACAACCCGAGCGAGGACATCCGACCGCACCGATAGGAAGCTGCCGAAGCTCACGTAGACGAATGGCTCAGAACTCCGCGCCAGCCATTCGCCAACCTGCGGATCGACGTCTTCTCTCCTCGCGGTCGACCCGAGGAAGGTATGCGGTGGCAGGAACGAGGTGCGAGCGGGTTCGTGCAATTCATGGGGATAGTTGAGCAGCAGGAGTTCGCCATGCTCGGCGAAGGCATCGTCCGACGGCCGCACCGTCGGTTCGAGCGCGGCGAGCGCGGCATTCCATTCCGCCGTGAACGAATCCCGCACGCGCTCGCAGAGGGAGCCAAGCTCGTCGAGCGCCTCGGGAGTCGGGGTGATCGCCGCAGGCCAGGCGGGCGGCAGTCCATAGAGTTCGTGGCCGACGGGCAACGCTGACGGATGTCCGAGCACAACGTCGGCGTGGGCGATCCCGCCAGCGATCAGTCCGAGCCTTGCCCCGAATGCCAGATGATCGACGATGATCTGGTCGGGTTTCACCTCGTCGACGATCGTCTGCACGCGGCGAGCGGTCTCCACCGGATTCCACAGCAGGTCGGACAGCCGCGCGGTTGCCTGAAAAGTGAGGGTGTCGATAGCGCCGCGGCGAGTGGCGTCGAAGAAGCCACGGAGGGCGACATCTTCTCCCCGTGGCTGCTGCTCGGCACGGATCACACCGGGATTCGACCCGCGGCCGAGTTGCAGGTGGATGCGCTCAAACCCCGACGACTGCACGATTGCGCTCGTCGCCGGTCCGGTAGCAACGACGACTCGCTCGCCGCGCTCTCGCCACGCCGAGGCGATCGTCGCCAGCGGGAGTAGGTGTGAGGCGTAGTCGGGGCTGATGACGAGCAGGGTCATCGGCTGAGCACCGAGGAGTCGGCCTCTGCGTTCGCGTGCACGTCGGAATACACCCGCGCGAGCGCGGTCGCCATGGCCTCGATGGTGAAATTGTCGGCGACTGTGGCGCGGGATCTCGACGGCCTGTCATTCGTGCCGCGGGTGGCGTTCTGCTCCCCCACCACCGCTGCGAGCGCAGCGGAGATCGCCCGCTCCAAGGGGGCCGCTGTGCTGGTGCCGGTGAGGAATCCGGTGTCGCCGTGGCGCACGTATGTTGCCGGGCCACCGCCGTCGGGGGCGACTACCATGAGGCCCGCGGCCATCGCCTCCAGCAAGGCGATGCCGAATTCCTCTTTGAGGCTTCCGCACACGTAGATGCCTCCGGGCGCCGACAGGCCTGGCAGCCCGAAGCGGCTCGCGGCGATCCAGCGGGCGACGGTGTCGTTGCGTCGGTGCCCCGCCAGGATCAGGCCGGATGCCATTCGCTCGTGCGCGGGAACGGTCGCGTCGATTCGCGCGAGCTGTTCGCGTTCGTCGGCCGACGGGGTGTCGAGGTTTCCGCCGACGATGAGCAGGTTGCACCGTTCGCGCAGGTCGCTTCCCGCCCACGCATCGACGATCATCGCCATGCCTTTCACGCGGTGAAGCCGCCCGACGCTGACGACCAGCGGCAGTCCGCGTCGTTTGACAGGCAACGCCGACACGAGTTCGCGCAACTCTGAGATCGGGAGCGTCGCTGCCACGCCAGCGGCGTGGTCGGCCGCTTCGGCGACGGCGGTGTCAACGACGGCGAGGTCGATACCCTCTGGCACGACCGTGTGCCGTTCGGGGTGGGCTGTGATGTCGATACCCACGAGCTCGCTCATGTCGCGCGCGAGTTCCGGGCGAGGAAACAGCACTGTATGCGCGGAGTCCGCAGCCAGCCGCTGCACCAATCGAGCGCGGAACCAGAAATGTTCGCTGGTGTCGACATCGCCGAAGTTCTCTCGCGTAAGTTCGCCAGCGAGGTCGAGATTGGTGATGACCGCGTGCGGATCCGGCGCGACGGTGAAAACCATGGGGATCCCGAGATCGCGCGCGACGTTCGCTGCGGCGAGGCTGCCGACATCTGCCATCCGCAGGTGCAGCGCGTGCACGTCACCGGCCGCGCGCAGGATGCGACGGATTCCGCGTTCGGCCGCGATGCGCAGCGGCCAGGCCGCTGGTGCGGGCACGGGCTCACTGAGCAGCGGCACCGCCCCGTAGATGTGGCCCAATTCGTTCGATGCTGCGTCGTGGAGTGAATCCATTGCCTGTTCGGCGCTCCCTCGCGAGAGAGTGATGACTCTCGCTATCGGATGCGCGGTCGGCGCGGTATCGCGAGCGAGGGCGTCTCCGAGTCGCACGAGAAGAGTCGCAATTCCGCCGTTGTCGCCGCGCCCGGCCTGACTGAGTTGCGGGTCGATGTCGGCGTGCAGGAAGAGTTGCGCGACGGTGAGCCCAGGTCGCCACGACGACGGTTCCGGGGCGCTCGCCGTGAGATCGACGATAGCGAGCCGCGCCACTGTCGACAGATAGCCGGCGCCAGCGGCAAGCTCACTCAGTGCGGCCACTGTTGTCGCATCTCCCGCTCGGTCACCGAGCGCGGCGACCGCCGCCACTCGAACGACCTGGTCTTCGCGCGCGGCGCGTGCGACCCGCAACAGCACTCGGGTCGACACCCTCGTCGGTACGACACCGAGAGTCTCCACTAAGCGCGCCCGCGCGTGCAGATCGACCACCCCGACGAGCGCCGCTTCAATCGCTACGGCGATGACGTCGGGCGCGGCGGTCCCCCACTGCTGCAGGGTGCGTTGAGCGAGCATGCCCGCAAATCCCCCGGCGACAGCGGTCTCAATCATCTGCGCGACCGCGTCGACGCGCGGCAGGCGGGCCCCGAGCGCCCACGACGCGTGTTCACGGATGAACGCCCGGTCATGACTCAGGAGGTCGACGAGAACCTGTTCTGCCGATTCATCGAAGACGCGACCGAGAGCGTGAACGGCGGCGATAGCCGTGAGTTGGTCGTCGCCGCCGATGGCTGCGCTGAGCACACGCGTGGTGCGCACGCCGCTGTTTCGGCTGGCCACGAAGGCGAGGTCGTCTGCTGCGCGCATCGCGTCGACCAACCGGGTGGTCGCGCGCACGTCATCGAGGCTCGTTTGGATGCCCACAATGGTCCGTCCTTGGTTGTGGTGACGGCACGCCGAGGTCGACGCGCCACCGACATTCGCCCCAGTACGAAGGTACGGCGAATCGCAGTCTGCCAGCGGCTCGTGGGAGATTCCCGAGCGTTCGCTGAACGAAGTCGCGGCGCGGCGCTAGTGCGTTGTGGCGCGGGCGATAGCGAGAAAGTCGTTCACAGTGAGTTCCTCACCACGGGCCGTCGGCGCGAGCCCTGCTGCTTCGATCTGCGCGGATGCTGCGGCCGAGTCGCCGAGAACAACCGCGAGAGCCTGGCGGAGCATCTTTCGTCGCTGCTGAAAAGCCGCGTCGATGAGCTCGAAGGTCGCAATACGCTCGGGCTCGGTGCCCGGTTGCTCGAGTCGGTCGAATGCGACGAGGATCGAATCCACGTTCGGCACCGGCCAGAACACCTGTCTACTCACGAGACCAGCGGTGCGCCAGCGCCCGTACCACGCGGCCTTCACGCTTGGCGCGCCGTAGACCTTCGAGCCGGGAGCCGCGGCGATCCGTTGGCCGACCTCCGCCTGCACCATCACGAGTCCCCGGTCGATGCCGGGAAAGTGTTCGAGAAAGTGCAGCAGCACGGGCACAGACACGTTGTAGGGAAGATTGGCGACGAGCACCGACGGACGCTGGGGAAGCTCAGTGATTTTCAGCGCGTCGGCCGTGATCACCGTGAGGTCCGCATCCGGTTGCATGAGCGCGACCGTTTCGGGAAGCTGCGCGGCGAGTCGCTTGTCGATTTCTACCGCGACGACGCTCGCACCCGTTTCGAGGAGCCCGAGCGTGAGAGAGCCGAGGCCCGGACCGACCTCAACGACGGTCTCACCCCTCTCAACTCTCGCGGTGTGCACGATCTTGCGCACAGTATTACCGTCGATGACGAAGTTCTGGCCGAGTTTCTTAGTCGGCTGGATTCCCAGCAGTTGGGCGAGATCGCGGATCTCTGCGGGACCGAGCAGTGCGCCCATCAGCGGGATTCTCCGCGTTCGCTCACGGACGACATCACAGAATGTCGGCGAACGGATGGTCGGGCTCGACCACCGGCTCGGCGTCCCACAGCCCGTATACCTGCTCTGACGTCGACGCGATCTGGGCTGCGAGCATGGACACATCGGTGCCGAGGTGCGCTGCCATCGCCCGCAATGTGTGCGGAAGCAGGTAGGGCGAATTTGTGCGACCGCGCACGGGAGTCGGTGCGAGATATGGAGCGTCGGTCTCAACGAGCAGCAGAGCGCGCGGCACCGCCTCAAGGCAATCGCGCAGTCCGCGGGCGTTGGAGAACGTCACGGTGCCCGAGAACGACAGGAACCACCCATTGTCCGCGCAGATTCGCGCAAGCTCGACGTCGCCGCTGAAACAGTGGAAGACCGTGCGCTCTGGCGCCCCGACTCGCAACAGGGTCTTCACGACGTCGGCGTGAGCGTCTCGATCGTGGATCTGCAACGCGAGATCGTGTCGCTTGGCGATCTCGATGTGCGCCTCAAACGACTCCCGCTGAAGCGCGTGCCCCGGCTCTGGCGTGCGAAAGTAATCGAGTCCGGTTTCGCCGACGGCGCGCACGCGCGGTTTGGCCGCGAGTTCGTCGATCTCAGCCAGCGCGTCAGCGAACTCACCCGCTTCGGCATACCGTGCCACTTCGTTCGGATGCAACGCTACCGCTGCGAGTACGCGCGGTTCTCGGGCGGCAACGCGAGCCGACCAGCGCGAGGATTCGAGATCGCCACCGACCTGCACCACCCCGCGAACACCGACGCTCGATGCCCGATCGAGCTGTTCGCGGTAGTCGAGTAGGCCCTCGCCGTAGTGTCCGAACGGCTCCAAATGGGTGTGATTGTCGTAAACCGGCACGACGAGCGCTTCGGGGAGCGGCGGATAGTCCACGTCTCGTGCCGTCATGCTCGTTCTCCGATCACTCCGTGGCTTCGATGCGCGGGAACAGTGCGTCAAGCGCTCCCACACGAGCGCCGGCGGGCAACTGCCCCCAGTGTCCGGCGTCGACAATCACCTGGTCGGTGATCTTGCCGAGTTCGGTGAATGCGCCGATCGCATGCCAGAGCTTGTCTGTGGCGATCGGGATGACCGGCGACAGCAGCACCGCGAGAGCTCGCAGCCCCTCGACTGCCGTGTACAGCACAGTCCCGAGCCGCTCGCGTGTTTCATCAGATTTCGCAAGAACCCACGGTTGCTGAATCGTGATGTAGCCGTTGAGCTCATCGACGATCGTCCAGATCGCCGCGATTGCGTCGTGAATGGCGAGTCGCTGGATGGCTTCATCGGCGGCGGACGCGGCATCCGCAACGGTCTTCTGGATGGCACGGTCAGCATCGGTGTACTCGATAGCCGCCGGAACAAGACCGTCGTAGTAGCGCGCGACCATCGCAACGACGCGGGAGGCGAGGTTTCCGAAGCCGTTGGCAAGCTCGGACTGGTAGCGGGCGCTCAGTTCTTCCCAGCTGAACGATCCGTCTTGCCCGAAATTGATGGCGCTCATGAAGTAGTAGCGGAAGGCGTCAGAACCGAAGGTGTCGGTGATGTCCGACGGCGCGATGCCGGTGAGTTTCGACTTCGACATCTTCTCTCCGCCGACGAGCAGCCAACCATGGCCGAACACGCGGGTGGGCGGCTCGAGACCGGCCGCCATCAGCATGGCTGGCCAGATGACCGCGTGGAAGCGCGCAATGTCCTTACCGACGAGCTGCACAGCGGGCCATCGACGGCGGAAGGTGTCGTCGTCGGAGCCGTAGCCGATCGCGGTGATGTAGTTGAGGAGCGCGTCGAACCACACATACAGCACGTGACTGTCGTCCCAGGGAATCGTGATTCCCCAGTCGAAGCTCGAACGCGAGACCGACAGGTCGGACAATCCTTGCTTGACGAACTGGATGATCTCGTTGCGCACGCTGGCCGGCTGGATGAAGTCGGGGCGCGACTCATAGAGGTCGAGCAGGCGCTCCTGGAAGTCGCTCATGCGGAAGAAGTAGTTGGTCTCCTTGAGCACTTCGACAGGCCGTCCGTGGATGCGGCAGACATGCTGCCCGACGAACTCTCCGACGGTGTTCACGAGGAGATCGTCGAGTTGCTTGTACTCCTCGCACCCAACGCAGTAGTAGCCCTCGTAGACGCCCGAGTAGATGAATCCGTCGTCGTAGAGCTTCTGCAAGAAGGTGGTGACGGCGGTTTCGTGGCGCTCGTCGGTGGTGCGGATGAAGTCGTCGTTCTGGATGTTGATCGTCTGGAGCAAAGGCAACCACGCCTCATCGACGAGCTTGTCCGCCCACGCCTGAGGGGTGGTGTCGTTCGCGATGGCGGTGCGGAGGATCTTCTGTCCGTGCTCGTCGGTGCCGGTAAGCAACCAGGTGTCGTCACCGCTCTGGCGATGCCAGCGCGCAAGGAGGTCAGCCGCAACTTCGGTGTACGCGTGCCCGATGTGGGGAACGTCGTTGACATAGAAGATGGGCGTCGCAATATAGAAGGAATCGCCGGCGGCCATGCTGAACATCCTAAACGGGGCCGAGTCGTGCTCTTTGCGCGCCGCGAGGTGCCGCGCTCGAGCACGGTCTGCTCAGGGGCGTTGTTCGGCCAAGTCTCTCGCTTTCTGCCCTGTCGCGCGCACCCGCTGGTACGGGTAGTTCACGGGCTCCATTCCGATGACGACCTTGCCTCGGGAGTGCAGCTTCTCCAGATCGTCATACGCGGCCTGAATATCCTCCATGGGGTAGAACCCCGAAATGAGCAAGCTCAACTGATGATCGGCAATTGACTGGGCAATGGTCGCGACGATCCTCATATCGGCGCCGTCGCTGTCCTGTCCAAGCACGCCCCTCACCTCGAGTGCCTTGCGGTCGTCGCTCGTCGCCACCCGCCGGGCGCTGATTCCGAGCTCTGCCGCGAGTTCGTGCGCATTCGACCCGTAATTGTCGATGTATGCCGTCGGCGACGTCGGCGACGCCTGTCGAATGCGATCGGCGATTCCGTCCCCATAGAGCACCGGGGTGACCCCGAGGGATCGCAAGTAGTCGAAGTTGCGAGCGCTGCACGTTCCGATGACTGTCGCGCCCCGAGCTCGCGCGAGCTGTATCTGCAGAGAGCCCACTGCGCCAGCTGCTGCCGACACAATGAGCACATCGCCCTTGCCCACCCCGACCGCGCGAAGCAGCTCCTCCGCCGTGACACTCGCGAGGTAGAGACCGCCGGCAACCTCCCAGTCGAGGAGGTCGGGCTTCCGGATGACGAAACTCTCCGGTACGACGACATAGTCGGCCTGGGCGGCAAGAACGGCGTGACCGATAACGTCAGTCTTCGCCTTTACACTCGTGACGCCGCTGCCGACCGAGACGACGATGCCGGCAAAGTCCGTTCCTTGCCCGTGCGGCGGTTGAGCGGTGACCTCGGCACGGAACTTGCCTTGACGAATGAATGCGTCGATGTGGTTGATGCCGGCGACAACGACCTTCACGAGAACTTCGCCCGGACCGGGGGCGGGTATCTCTCCCTGAATTACCTCGAGATTGTCGACCCCGCCGTACCCGTTGACCACCACTGACCTCGCACCTTTGCGCATGTCGACCTCCACGATCATCGTGCTCTGCGCTGGCCCCAATCGGTACCTCGCTCGGCCCTCGTGGAGCGAACTGTCAGTTTCGGCCGTCGCGCTCGCGAGCCGCGAGCGCGCCTTCATAAAGATCCCGCTTGCTCAGTCCAGTTGCCTCGGCGACCGCCGCGGTGGCGTCTTTGATGCGCATGCCGGAGGCCAGGAGTTCATCGACGCGCGCGAGCGCGCCCGCGAGGTCGGGCACCGCATCGCCAGCGCCGTCGACCACGATGCAGATCTCGCCTCGCGCCCCCGACGAGAACCGTTGAACGAGATAATCGAGGGTTCCGCGCGCGACCTCCTCGTGCAGTTTGGTCAGTTCGCGGCATACCGCTGCTCGGCGCTCGCCGCCGAACGCCTCCGCGAAATCACGCAAACTTTCGGCCAGCCGGTGCGGCGACTCGAAGAAGACCATGGTCCGGCGCTCGGCCGCGAGCGCTGCGAGCGCCGATACTCGCCCCTTGCGTGCCACGAAGCCCTCGAAACTGAACCGGTCGGTCGGCAATCCCGAGAGTGCGAGCGCGGTGAGCACCGCACTCGGTCCGGGGATCGCCGTCACCGTGACCCCAGCAGCGGCAGCGGCAGCGACGAGAGGAAAGCCCGGGTCGCTGATTGCCGGCATCCCCGCATCGGTGAGCACGAGCACGTCAACGCTCCGCGCGAGTTCAACGATCTCCGCCGCCTTCTCGCTCTCGTTGTGTTCGTGCAGGGCCACGAGCCTCGGGCGATTGTCCACGCCCAGCGCCCTCATCAACTGGATGGCGGTGCGCGTGTCTTCGGCGGCGATGACCTCGGCGTTGCCGAGCGCCTCGATGAGTCGCCGGGATGCGTCCCCGAGATTGCCGATCGGCGTTGCCGCGAGGATGATCACCCCGCCATTGTCCCAGACCGCCCGTCGGTACGATTGCTCCGTGACCGATGGTACGCAACGCGACTTCGACGCGATGCTTGACCCGCCAGCGGCGACCACACCGCAACGCTCCGTTCGGACCCGCCCCGACGAATGGTGGGATCGGATCTCGGCACAGCACCGCGTCTGGTGGCTGCGCGGAATCTGGGCGCTCATCATGGCGGTCGCCGCGTTCTCGCGATTGTGGAACATCGGCTCACCGGACGCGCTCGTCTTCGATGAGACTTTCTACGTCAAAGACGCCTGGACACTCGTTCATCTCGGCTACGAGTCGACGTGGCCGGCAAAATTCGACTCGTCCTTCGCCGCGGGGAACACCGACCGCTACACCACGACGCCATCGTTCGTCGTACATCCGCCGCTCGGCAAGTGGCTGATCGGTGTGGGAATGCTCGCCCTCGGCGCGGACAATCCGGTGGGCTGGCGCATTTCGACCGCCGTCGTCGGCATTCTCGCGGTCGCCCTCATCATGCTCGTCGCGCGGGCACTGTTTCACTCCAACCTGATCGCGGTCCTCGCCGGTGGCCTGTTCGCGATCGACGGCAACGCGATCGTGATGAGCCGGGTCGCGATTCTCGACAATTTCGTCATGTTTTTCGCTCTCCTGGGGTTCGGCGCGATCGTGCTTGACCGTCGACAGGCAGTCGAGAAGGTGGCGCTCTGGGCGGCGGCACGCTCTCCCGGTGAATCGAGTCTCGACTTCGGCCCGTCCATCTGGTGGCGACCGTGGCTCGTGGCCGCCGGCGTCGCCTTCGGCCTGACCGCGGGCGTGAAGTGGAGCGGACTGTACTTCCTCGCCGGGTTCGCGGTGTACACCGTGGCCGTCGACGCGCTGGCGCGGCGTCGCGCCGGTGTGGCGTACTGGATCACCGGGTCGATCTGGAAGCAGGCCCCGATCAATTTCCTGCTCACCGTTCCGGTCGCTGTCGGCGCCTACCTCGCGACCTGGACGGGCTGGTTCCTTTCGACGAGCGGCTACGACCGACGATGGGCGGAAACCGCCGGCCGCGCGTGGGAGGGCGCTCTCGCCTGGGTTCCTCTCGACCTGCAGAGCCTCTGGCATTTCCACGCCAGCGTCTACACGTACCACGTGGGCGAGAACACTCCCCACCCCTACGCCGCAAACCCGCTTGGCTGGTTGTTCCTCATCCGTCCAACGGCGATGTATTACCGAGGATCGACACGGGGTGAGAACGGTTGTGCCGTCGACTACTGCGGTGAGAGCATCACCGGACTTGCCAACCCGCTGATCTGGTGGGCCGCGACGGCAGCGGCCCTCTATCTCGTCTATCGGCTCATCCGCTTGCGGGAGTGGCGCGTTGGACTCGTGCTGGCCGGTTTGGCGATCAGCTACCTGCCCTGGCTGCTGTATCTCGAGCGCACTGTGTACATGTTCTACACGATCACCCTCGAGCCCTACCTCATCCTCGGACTTGCCTACACGGTGAGCCTCGTACTCGGTAGCCCCGATGACGATCGGCGCACGCGCTCACTGGCGATCAGGCTCGTGCTGGCGTTCCTCGTTGTCGCCGTTTTGCTCAGCGTCTTCTTCTGGCCGCTGTGGAGCGCTGTACAGATCGACTTTGCCTATCTGCGCGCTCATTGGTGGCTACCCAGTTGGCGCTAGCCGTTTTGTTACGGTCCGTGGCGACATCCGCCGGAACGGTCAGCGAGGCGCCGGTAGCCTGTGAGGATGTCCGATCGCGAATATGGCTTCCGCACGAGAGCAATCCACGCCGGGAACATCCCCGACCCCGTCACCGGTGCCCGCGCGCTGCCGATCTACCAGACGAGCGCATTTGTCTTCGACGACACCGCGGATGCCGCGGCTCGCTTCGCCCTGCAGAAATACGGCAACATCTACTCCCGCTTGGCCAATCCCACCGTCGCGAGCTTCGAAGAGCGCATCGCGAGCCTCGAGGGCGGACTCGGCGCGGTCGCAACCGCGAGCGGGCTCTCGGCGCAGTTCATCACGTTTGCGTCGCTCGCGGGCGCCGGCGACCACATCGTCGCGTCGGCGAGCCTCTATGGCGGCTCGATCACCCAGCTCGACGTGACCTTGCGCCGATTCGGTGTCGAGACGACCTTCGTGCACAGCTCCGACCCAGCCGACTACGCCGCGGCGATCACCGACAAGACGAAGCTGATCTTCGCTGAGATCGTTGCGAACCCCTCCGGCGAGATCGCCGACATCGAGGGACTCGCGGATGTCGCCCACGCGCACCACTTGCCGCTCATCGTTGACTCGACGATTGCCACGCCGTATCTCAACCGTCCGATCGAGTGGGGCGCGGATGTCGTCATCCATTCGGCCACTAAGTTCCTCGGCGGCCATGGCACGACCTTGGGCGGCGTGGTCGTTGAATCAGGCCGCTTCCACTGGGCGAACGAGCATTTCCCGCTGTTCGACCAACCGGTTCCGAGTTACGGCGGGCTCAATTGGCACGGCAACTTCGGCGAATACGCCTTCCTCACCCGTCTGCGCGCCGAGCAGCTTCGCGACATCGGACCGACACTCGCTCCCCACTCGGCGTTCCTGCTCGCGCAGGGGGTTGAAACGTTGCCGTTCCGTATCCAAGCGCACGTCGACAACGCCCGCATCGTCGCCGAGTGGTTGAAGAATGACTCGCGCATCGACTACGTCAACTGGGCAGGGCTCCCCGAGCACCAGCACTTCGAGCGTGGTCTCAAGTACCTGCCGAAGGGCCCCGGCTCGGTCTTCAGCTTCGGCGTGAAGGGCGGACGCGAGGTCGGCCAGACGTTCATCGAGTCGCTCAACCTTGCCAGCCACCTCGCGAATATTGGTGACGCGAAGACGCTTGTGATTCATCCCGCGTCGACAACGCACGCGCAACTGACCGAACAGCAGCTCATCGACGCGGGCGTCGGCGCGGGCCTCGTGCGTCTCAGCGTGGGAATAGAAGACCCCGAAGATATCGTTTACGACCTTGACCAAGCACTCACCCGCGCGACGGAAGGCAAATAATGGCGAACACGACTCTCGAGGCGGCATCGACGGGCGACGTCGTAACGGCGCAACTCGCGAACGGGCTCAGCTGTGACCTGCCCGCCGACTCCCCCCTCGCGAAACTACTGAAGTCGCAGCGCACCTGGGTCGGGCCGAGCGCCAAAGAACGCCTCGCGATCCTGCGCGGAGCGAAGTCGATCGCGATCGTCGGTGCCAGCCCGAACTCGACCCGCTCGAGCTACTTCGTTTCCACCTACCTGCTGCAGTCCAGCGACTACCGTGTCTACTTCGTGAACCCAATGGTCGACGAGATCCTCGGCCAGAAGTCCTACAAGTCGCTCGCCGATCTGCCGGAGGTGCCCGACATCGTCGACGTATTCCGCAAAGGAAGCGACATCCCATCGGTCGTCGACGACGTCGTAGCGATCGGTGCGAAGACGATCTGGGTGCAGCTCGGCATCTGGAACCAGGATGCCGCGGTCTACGCAGAATCCCAAGGACTCACGGTCGTCATGGACCGGTGCATCAAGATCGAGCACGCTCGGTTCAACGGCGGCCTGCACTTGCTCGGTTTCGACACCGGTCAGATCACCGCTCGCAAGACGATACGCTGATCGCCCTCAGCCAGCTGCATTACGTCGCGTTTCGGGTCGGCATGACGGGCGCCCCAACGCTGGGTAGCGTGTGTTTATGACCGTCCCAGCTCCAGCAACACACGTCGTCACGACCGATTGGCTCGCCGAACACCTCGGTGAACCGGGCGTCGTTGTGCTTGACGCGACCGTGCTCTTCGTCACCGAGCCACGCCCGAGTTACGTGAGCGGCCACGAGTTGTTCCTCCTCGACGGCCACATTCCCGGAGCGTATTTCGCGGACGTCATCGACGAGTTCTCCGATCCCCTCGGGACGCATCCGTTCACCAAGCCCGATGCTCAACGCTTTGCCCTCGCCGCTGGCGCACTCGGCATCGACAACACGAAGACCGTCATCGTCTACGACTCCGCTGTAGGCCAGTGGGCCGCACGCATCTGGTGGTTGTTCCGTGCGTTCGGTTTCGACAACGTCGCGGTCCTCGACGGCGGTTTCACCAAATGGCGCCTCGAAGACCGCCCCACCGACATCGGCCACCACGAACCGGTCCCGGCTACCTTCACCACTCACGAGCGCCCCGAACTCTGGGCTGACAAGACCCTCGTGCAGAACGTCAGCGCCGGTGTCGTTCCTGGCTCGCTGGTCTGCGCACTTCCGCCCAAGGAGTTCTCCGGTGAGCAGCCCACGCGGGCTCGCGCCGGTCATATCCCGGGCAGCGTCAATCTTCCCGCCGGTCGCCTGGTGCACCGCGACACCCGCACACTGTTGCCGGCAAAAGACCTCGCGGCGAGCTTTCCGATTGAGCCACTGCTCTCCAGCGAACTCGTCGTGGCCTACTGCAACGGGGGCATCGCCGCAGCTGCCGGCGCGCTCGCACTCACGGTGCTCGGTCACCAGAACGTCGCCGTGTACGACGGGTCGCTGAACGAATGGGCGGCCGACCCGGCCGCTCCGCTCGCGACGATTTCGGCCTAGCGAGCGCTGCCGCTGTCGGCTAGGGCCGACAATTGCCGTCCGAGCGCACTCGGATCGGTGAGGGGGAGTTCGCAGACGAAGTCCCGGCACAAGTAGGCGGTCGGTTCGCCCTCGCGAGCGATCTTGTCGGCGAAGATGGTGAAGCCCGCGCTGTCGAACGCGCGTGCTTGCGCGGCAGTGACCACGGCGACGACTCCGCCACTGCGCCTCCACCGCCTCGCACGGAGCGCAAGCGGCGCATCCGGCTGATTCGTGACGACGATGAGTTGCAGTGGGGCAGCGGCGAGCGCTGAAGCCACCTGCAGAGCCGAGCCGAACGCGATGGCGCGGGGCCGCGGGCCGACGAGTCGCACTGCGGAGCGCGCTGCGGTCTGATAACGCATGTCGCCGGTGAGCGCCGCGAGCTGTGCGCACGCTCCCGCCATGGCGCTGAGACCGCTCGGATAGGCGCCTTCGCTGGGATCGACGTCGAGCGCGAGTCCGTGCGCCGCGAGCACCGGGTCGGGTCCGTCCGGAGCGGAGAACGGCGACGCGCTTTCGGGGATCGCGGCGGCGAGCACGGCGTCGGCGAGCTCCCGCGCCTTCGTCGCGTAGACCGCCTCTCCGGTTGCTACCGCAAGCTCGAGCAAACCGCTGGCCAACATGCCGTAGTCCTCCAGCGTCGCTGTGGCTGTGGACACCCGCCCTGCTATCGCGGCCCGCACGATCGCTCCGGTCTCGTCAGCGTCGCGCAGTACTGCGTCGGCGGCGGTGCGAGCGGCACCGATCCAGTCGGGACGGTTCAGCAGCATCCCAGCTATCGACAGTCCACCAATGGCAAGTCCGTTCCACCCCGTCAGTCGCTTCTCGTCGAGGGCCGGTGGCCGCTGGCGAGCGCGGGCGTTGCGATCCAGAGCGTAGTAACCCCCTTCGACGCGCACACCGTCGACGATGCTTTCGCTGTCCTGTGCCGAGGCGAATCCACCGCCAGGAACGGCGAGGGTGTCGGTGAGGAAGCTGGCGATCCCGGAAGCCGTCTCGACGTCGTTGATGCGCGCGTAGGCAGCCAGCAGCAACGCGTTGTCGTACAACATGCGCTCAAAGTGGGGCTCGCTCCAGTCACGATTGACGGCGTAGCGAAAGAATCCGCCTTCCACCGGATCGCGGAGTTCAGATCGAGCCATCGCCGCCAACGTTCGTCGAGCCAGGGTGTCGGCGCGCGAATCCCCGAGCGACGCACGGTCGAGCAACATCAGCAGCACTCCGGCAACGGGAAACTTCGGCGCGGCACCGAATCCGCCGAACGTCGTGTCTTCCGTCTGGAGGAGTTCGTCGACGACAACGGTGAAGTCTATCGACGGCTCTCCGTCGCTTGCTGGCTGCATCCGTGTGCGCGCGCTGGCGCGCAACGCGACCGCGATCGCGGATGCCGTGGCATCGATCTCGGCTCGTCGGTTCTGCCACGCGTCCACGACCGCCTCGAGCACGTCGGTGAAGCTTGCACGACCGTGCATCGGGCGAGGCGGAAAGTAGGTACCCGCGAAAAACGTCACACCCTCGGGAGTCGCGAACACCGTCAAGGGCCAACCGAGTTGCTCAGTGAATGCGCCGGCAGCGGCCAAGTAGCTCGCGTCGACGTCGGGGAATTCCTCCCTGTCCACCTTGATCGACACGAAGTGCTCTCCCAAGTATTCGGCCACACCGGGATCGCTGAAGCTCTCCCGCGCCATCACATGGCACCAGTGACACGTCGAGTAGCCGATGGAGATCAGAACGGGAACATCCCGGCGTCGCGCTTCGGCGAAAGCTTCGGCGGACCACTGCCACCAATCCACCGGGTTGTCGGCGTGAGACCGCAGATACGGGCTCACAGCATCCTGCAGTCGGTTCGCCATGTCCTCAGACTATGTCGCAGTCCGTTCGCGCCCCACTGAACTGAAACGAGCGCCCGGTCGTGTGCGGCCTCGTGTCAGCGAGCTCGCCACGGGTCGTCGGGGTCTCGTCCGTGCCCGCGATGCCCGCGTTTGCTCGGGTGATTGACCCCCAGCGGGTCGGTGCCATCCGTCCAACCGATCCGGCGATCCCAGCGCGAGCGGAGTCGTCGCACTTCCTTCTCCAGTCGTGGGATCACGCCGGCGTCGAGGCGATAGTAGTGCTCGGTCCAATCGGTGCGTACACGCACCCAGCCAAGTCGCCTGAATACAGCGAGGTGGTGCTGCACGGCGGACCGGCCTACGCCGAACTCAGTCGTCACTATCGCGCAGATTTCGCCGGCGGTGTGTTCCCCGCTCGCGAGCATCTCGACGATCCGTCGCCGAATCGGTTGCCCCAACACCTCGAAGACGTCCACGATTTCACTCTGTCAGTTCGCGATGATGTCAACGCGAACTGACAGAGTGACATCGAAGGTGCCGGGTGCGAGCGGGTTGGGGAGGGGCCAGCCTATTCGACGTGCACGTGGCGCTCGTCGGGT
>JANOYC010000174.1:0-38453 GCA_031428675.1 Microbacteriaceae bacterium
GCGACCTTTCGTGAGCGTGCGTCGGTGTGGAAGAAGAACCCGCGTTCGTCGAACTCGCTGAGGAGCACGGTGCGCGCATCCGGAATGCCCGTGTCGTTGACCGTAGACAGCGTCAGCTGCGGCCGGTCGGGATCGGAATTCGCGGGAAGCCAGTCCGTCATGAGCGCCCACACGGCAGGCGGCAGTGACGTGCCGCTCACGACAGCGCCCGGGTCGGAAATCTGCCGATCTCATTGAGCGCTGCAACGCCGTGCGCGACCGCATGATCAAACAGCGTGGCTCCCCATTCTGCAGAGGCTTCGGTTGGGTCGCCGATAACCCCGGACGCGCCGAAATCGTTTGACAGCCAGCCGAAACTCACGGCGCCGCCGTTGAACTTCACCTGTTCGAACCCGGCGATGTTGTCGGGCACCGAGCGCTCTGCGAGCGTCAGGTCAACGAGCTCCGGCCGCAGGTGCATGATCATCGACGTTTCCCCGTGACCGCCGTGAATTCCGAAGCCGCGCTCGTCTGGGCCATCCGTGCCGTCGCCGGCGGGGATGCCGACGCCCATAAGAAACGTGCGCAAGCCGAAGCGTCGCCGCAATTCGCGAAGCGCCACCTGGAGCAAGGCGATGTTGCCACCGTGACCGTTGTAGAACACGAGTGTTCGCGCTGGCGTGGCAGCGACGGAGCGGCCGATGTCGATCACGGTGGCCAGCAGCGTCTCGGCGGTCAGCCACACGGTGCCCGGAGCCCAGTGGTGCTCGTCAGATTTCGTATAGGCGAGCGATGGAAGCAACCACACGTCGTCTCCAGCGTCGGCGGCGGCCTCGACTACCGCGCGACCGATGAGATCGGCCATCAGAAAATCGGTCGCGAGCGGTAAATGCGGGCCGTGGTGCTCGATGGCTCCGGTCGGCAGCACGAGAATCGAGTCGGCGGAAAGGGCAGCGGATGCCGCAGGCCCCGACAGCAGAACGAGGTCGCGCCCCGTCACAACTGACTTCCGGTGTCGATGCCGGGCTTCGCCTGCAGCTTGCCCGGATTGAGCAGGTGCTGCGGGTCGGTGGTCGACGCGAGCGCAGCCGTGCGCTCCGGCTCATAGTCGACGAACCACTGGTGCGGATTGTGGTAACCGACGCCCAGGGCGGCGAGACGATCGAACCCGGCATAGACCTCGTCGGCGCTCGTGTACACGCCCGCGAGCATACCGATCGGCCGGCCCTTTTGCGCTTCAATGTGCAGCATCCCACCGGGGTACACGGCGTGCACCTCGTCAATACGGTCGATGAGTGCGTCGCCGGCGACCTCCACGTGGAAGTACGTGTTCGGATAGGCCTTCTGTAACCACTCGATCGGGTGGTTGTACGACATCATGCTGATCTTCATCGAGGTCTGCGCACCGTCGCGCACGTCCTCGATGCGACCACCGGCGGCTTCGACCAGTCGCGTCGCGTCAGACACGCTGTCGGCGTCGAGAATCGCTCTGAGGCTCGCGCGATCCTTCGGGATCCCCGGGTCGGCCGGAAGCGCGTTGGCGAGCGTGGCCAGATCGGCCGAGACCAATCGGGGCGTCGGATCCAGGCCTGCGAACGGTCGGATCACGCTGAGCGCCTGGTCGAAGGTATCGAAACTCGCGAATAAACCGCGCCAGTCCTGGAGGGGTTCGAGCGCGATCGTTGCCCGCGCGATGATTCCAGCGGTGCCGTAATTATGGATGTACGGGTCGGCATCCGTGCCCTCGACGTGCACAAGAGTCGCATCCGGCACGGCGTGCACGACGTCGAGGGCGAGCGCGAAACCGTGGTGCAGCATTCCGTGCTTGATCGATCCGGTGCCGCCCGATCCACCGGAGAGGAAACCCCCGATCGACGATTGCGCGGTGGACGGATACATCAGTACTTGCTGGCCGGTCTTGTTCGCCGCCTGCTCAATCGCCACGAGCGTCGCGCCGGCATCCGCGGTCAGGAAGCCATCGCCGACCTCGATGATGGCACGCGCCCGGGACATGTCGAGCACGAGCCCTCCCGCCATCGGGATCGCTTGACCGTAGTTGCCCGTTCCCTTGCCGCGCGGAGTGATCGGCACTGCGTGCCGCACCGCCGCGCCGACGGTCTCGGCGATCTGCTCCGCGGTGGACGGGAATGCGACCAGGTCGGCGAGCCCCAGCGGCAACTGCTCGCTAATCACGGGGGAGAGCTTGGAGCCGTCCACGCTCGCTTTCTCGCGGGAAGCGAGCTCGACGCTCACGCCCTTGTCTCCGAGCAGCGCGCGCAATTCGGCTTCGAGCGCGGCGATCGCGGTGGTGGTGGCTGTGGTGCTAATCATGGGGGACGCTCCTAGTGGGTAATCATGCCGCCGGTGACGTTGATCGCCTGGCCGGTGAGGTAATTCGAGTCGTCGGATGCGAGAAAGAGCGCAACCGAAGCGACGTCGTCGGGTTCGCCCAGGCGGCCCAGCGGAGAGTATCCGCGCCACGTCTCGATGTCTTCGGGGTTGCGTGTGGCGGCACCCATGTCGGTGAGGATGTAGCCGGGACACAGCGAGTTCGCTCGGATGCCGTGCGAGCCCCATTCGAGCGCGGCCTGGCGGGTGAGAGCGACGACGGCTGCCTTCGAGGCCGGATATGCGCCTTCGCCGGCACCACCCTTCTTGGCGGCCATGCTCGCAAGGTTGATGATCGTTCCGCCTGTGCCGGCGGCGATCATGCTGCGCGCGCTCACTTGCATGGTGGTGAGCATCGCCCGGGCATTGATGGAGAAGGTGTCGTTCCAGTCCGTCACGGTCAGCTCGAGCAGCGGGGAGAACCGCAGGATGCCCGCGCTGTTGACGAGGATGTCGACGCCGCCGAGCGCGTCGAGCGCGAGCTGGGTGGCGGATGCCGCGCTTGCCGGGTCGAGTAGCTCGACGTCGATGAAATCGGCTCCGATCGACGTCGCGAGGGCCGAGCCCTCGGTGACGAGTCGATCGAGAATGACGACGCGAGCGCCTTCCGCCCGAAAGCGAGAGGCGATCGCGCCGCCGATGCCACGAGCCCCACCAGTGATGACGGCTCTTCTGCCGGCGAGCCGGCCCGTCATCGCTGGTGGGGTCGTCATGGTGCTGTCAGTTCAGGAACGCGGGTTCCTAGAATCCAATCGACTCGTCGATGAACTCGTCGGTGAAGATGTCTTCGGCGGTGAGCCCGTCGACGATGTTCTTCTCGCTGTCATCCGCGTACATCGTCGTGGCGATGTCGACGAGCGACTGGACACGTTCCATGTCCACGTTCCCGACCGTGCTGTCTGATCCGTTGCCGACGAGGCCGATGTCGAGTTGCGTCGCCACCGAGAAGTCCGCCACGCCTTCGCTGTAGACCCAGAACGTGTCGTAGGTCTCCACGGCGTCAAGGATGAGCGCATTGGTCTCGGCGGGTTCGGCGTAGTAGTCCACTTCAGCCTGTTGGAGTACCGGAACGAGCGCCGCGAGGCACTCCGCCGACTCGGTCACAGCGTCAGGAATGACGGAGACCACCGCAGCGTACTTCGGATAGCCAGCATCGTTGATGAGCTCGTAGGAGACTGGCTTGCCCCACTCCTCGATCTCGTTCTCGTAAATGTACGGCTCGGCCGAGGCGAAGCCCTGCTGGGCTACGGTGCCTTCGGCTGCGATAAACCCGGCGGGCGAACCGTCATACGAGTAGTCGAGTTGGTCCTCCGTGACAATTCCCTCCGAGAGGAAGTAGTCAATGTAGAAACCACCGGGGAACAGGCGGATTTTCGTGCCAGCGGCGCCGAGGTCGGCTATGGACTCCACTTCGGGGTTGGTTTCCGGATCCCACATGATCATCTGAGGGTCCTTCTCGAGCGGAGCGAAAACACCGACGGTCGGGAATTCGCCAGAGTGCACGACGGCTTCATCGGTGCCGACATACCCCATGAAGATCGAGTCGTCGGAGTACATCATCGCGTCGGGCTGAAGGAAGGCCGAACTCGCCGCGCCTCCGGCAATTACGGTGACGTCGACACCGGTGTACTCGCCTGCGGACATGAGCGGGCCGGTGACCGAGAATTCTGACTCGGTCTCGATCGTGTAGTTGTCGCCGACGAGCTCGTAGAGGTGCCCGTGCTCGGCCTCGGGGAACCAGTCCGTCGCGATACGGATGTCGGTGGGGCATCCGGCGGCGGCCAGGTCGACCGCGCCAATGGCGAGCTCGTTCGTGGTCTCCTCAGCCGCAGGCGTACTGCAGGCCGAGAGGGCGAGCGCGGTCGCGAGCGCGCGCGCGCCGACGATCGTGCGTGTTCGTGTTATTCGCATGGGACTCCTTTTATCTGTGGGGATTGCTGTGCAGGGTGGTGTGGGCGGAAGTGCGGCTAGCTGGCGTCGTACCATTTGCCGACGGCAAGTTTGCGGATCAGTCCGAAGAGCAGGAAGACCACGACGCCGAAGAGAACCGCGATGAGCACGGTCGCGAAAAGCTCCTGGTTGTCGAGTCGGCTCTGGTATTTGCGCATGAGGGCGCCGATGCCCACCACGCCGTTCTGGTAGAAAAAGTCACCGACGATGGCGCCGACGACCGCCAGTCCTGCCGAGATGCGGAGGCCGGCGAACACCGCGGGAGTGGCGGCAGGAAGCTCGAGCCGACAGAGTATGGTCAACCGCGATGCGTTCTGCAGCTGGAAGAGTTCGCGGTGGCTGCGGTCGACGGACTGGAGCCCGAACAAAGTGTTGGACACCATCGGGAACAACGAGATCAGTACGCACACGACCACGCGAGCCCAGAAGGAGTCGGTGATCCAGACCCCGATGAGCGGCGCGATCGCGAGAATCGGGACCGCTTGAAGGATTACCGCGTACGGGAATGTCGACCGCTCAACCCAGCGAGCTTGGTTCATCGCGATTGCCCAGAAAATTCCGATGATCGAGGCGACAGCGAGGCCCACAAGGGCGACTTGGGCCGTCGTCAGGAACCCGTCGATGATGTCGGTCCTGGTCTTCTCGCTCGCGAACACGCCGACGACCTCATGAGGCGGTGGCAACATGAAGTTGCGTGAGCCGAGCACGACGAGCGAGATGAAGTACCACAGCGCGACGACCGCGGCGAGAACGAGAACGGGCGGGCCCCACAGGCCAACCCGCGCTGGTCCGTCTCCCCTGGCACTCTGTCGCCGCCGCAGTGCTGTGTACCCTGACATCAGGAGTGGCCTTCTCTGAGCGCGTGGGAGACCTCGCCGACGAGTTCCGCGAATTCTCCGGTGAACCGGATCTCCGGGTCTCGCGGCATCTCGAACGGCACCTCGAAGGTGTCGACGATCGTGCCTGGTCGGCCCGACATGACGATGACCTTCGTCGACAGGTACACCGCTTCTGACACCGAGTGGGTGATGAACAGGCCCGCAAATTGCTTGGCGACGAAGAGCCGGATGAGCTCATCGTTGAGGCGCTCGCGCGTGATTTCGTCGAGCGCGCCGAATGGCTCATCGAAGAGGAATATTTCGGGGTCGAGGGTGAGCGATCGAGCGAGCGAGGTGCGCATGCGCATTCCTCCCGAGAGAGCTTTCGGCAAGTGCTTCTCGAATCCGCGTAGGCCGACGAGCTCGATGGCTTCAGCCGCCTTCGCACGCCTATCCACCTTCGGCGTACCGTGCAGTTCGGCGAGGAGTTCCACGTTGGATTGCACCGTGCGCCACGGCAGGAGAGTTGCGTCTTGAAAGACGTATCCGATGCGGTTGGTATCGAGATCGACGGTACCGTGCGACGCGTTCTCGAGGCCCGAGGCGATGCGCAACAGCGTCGACTTGCCGCAACCAGACGGGCCGACTACGGTCACGAACTCGCCGCGATTGACGGTGAGGTCAACACCGGAAAGTGCGACCGTTCCGTCGGGGAAGGTCATGGCGACGTCGTGAAAGTCGAGGAGCGTCTTCGCTTCGGCACTTTCCGCGGTGCTGTCAGTCACGGCGGTAATGGTCACGAGGGATCACCGCGATTCGAGGATCGGAATGCGAACTGTGGATGGGGTGGCCATGAAGGAACGGACCTCGCTGTGAGCGACAAGCCGGCCGGCGTGAATGACGTACCGATCGGCGGGGGCGTTGGCAATGACATCCGAAAGGCTCTCGCCTCTCACCGCGAGAAGCTCGGCCTTCGCACCGGCGACGACGCCAGCCGCGGGTAGCCCCATGACTGATCTCGCACCGTCGCTCACCGCGCTGTACGCCTCGGTGAGGGTCAGATGCCCCGCCGTCACCAGGAGCGACGCGGTTTCGAGCGCGTCGCTGCGGCCGACGGGGTTGAACGGGTCGCGCACGTTGTCGGCGCCGGCGCCGACGCGAACGCCCGCATCGAGCAGCGCTCGCAACGCCGTGATGCCCCGCGGAGTCGAGACGGCATGATCCCAGCCCTGCAGGTAGAGGTTGGTGATCGGGAGGCTGATGATGCCGATGTCGCTTGCAAGCACCTCGGTGATGACGTCGGCGAGGGTTTCTTCGTCGAGAGTGCCGAGTCGCACGCAGTGTCCGGCTGACACGGAACGTTCTTTCGGCCAGCTCCGCACGCGCCGGGCGAACTGCACGATGGTCGGTTCACCGGTGAGCCCTTCGTCGGTGTGCACGTCGACGCCGACCCCGACGCGCTCGGCAATGGCGAGCAGCCGTTCCAACTCGACGAGCGGCTCCGGAGCCAGATGCGGCGCGCCGCCGACGAGGTCGACGCCGAGGCCGATCGCCTCCTCAATGGTCGAATCAGGGATGTCGTCGCCGGGCAGCGCGACGAGTTCGATGTCGATGAGATCGCGCAGGTCGTTGCGGACGCGCACGAGCGCATGGGCACCGCGTAGCGGGTCGTCGCCGATGAGCATGTCGACATGACAGCGGATGGCCGTCGTTCCGTTGCGCAACATCGCGAGCGCCTGGCGACGTGCCCTATCCGCGATGTCGTCGATCGACATGACCGAGGAATAGGCCCGCCACGACGCAATTGCCGAGACCAAGTCGCCCATGGGCGGAGCGATGAGGTCCCACGAAAGAGCCTTGTCGAGGTGGGCGTGCGGTTCGGCGGGCGCCGTCATGACGAGAAAGCCGTCGACATCCAGTTGCTGGTTGACCGGGCGCGCGAGCGCGCTGCCGGCCGGAATCACTCCCGTGATGGTGTCGCCGGCAATCTCGATGTCGCACCTGCTGCCATCGGCGAGCGTGGCGTTCCTCAGCACCGAGAGCTGTCGAGGAAGAACAGTCACGCTCGAGCCTTTCGGGGGGAGGGCACGCAAAAATGTTGATAGCTTCAACATGAGCGAATCTACGGATGCTAGGTTTCTGGCACGTAACGTGACCATTACCGTCAGCGCATCGACTTCGGCGCGAGCGCAAGGGGAGCCCTGTGATCGAGTCGGAAGCCGCTGTCGACGAGCAATCGGCGCTGCTCGGCGCGCGCATCCGGGAACTGCGTTGCGCTCGTCGGTTGACGCTCGTGCAACTGGCCCAGCAGGCCGACTTGTCCCATTCGTTCCTCAGCCAATTGGAGCGCGGTCTCGCGAGGCCCAGCATCGGTTCCCTCGGGCGGATCGCTCGCGCGCTCGGGAGCAGCCAGCTGGAACTGCTCGCCGCTGTCGACGACGACATTGACCAGGTCGATCAATCACCAACGGTGCTCGTTCGCGCCGACGAAGGCACGCAAGGCCCGTATGGCGAAGGACACGCGCGTTTGCTTGTGCACGGTCGGCGGCGATTTCACCCGATGGAGTTCACCGCGACCAATCAAGAGGCGGGAGATTTCTACGTGCACGACGAGGACGAGTTCATCCACGTCATCGACGGCACGGTTGTCGTGGAACTCCCGGGCGACGGGGAGTCGGTTTTGCGGCCGGGAGATTCGCTCTACTACGTTGGGGGCACCCCACACCGCTGGCGGGCGATCGATGCGGCGGGATACCGACTTTTCGTTGTCAAGGAAAAACCCGAAACGCTATGACCCACCTCCACGAGGCCGAGTTCGACACCAGGGTCGTGGCGGTTTCGCGTGTGGCCTCCAACGTCGTGGCAATCGATCTGGAAGCGGATACGGGCAGTGCGTTGCCCGCGTGGCGACCGGGAGCGCACATCGACGTTGTGCTGTCGAACGACGACGTGCGGCAGTACTCGCTGTGCGGACCGCTCGGCGCGAATCGGTGGCGAATCGGTGTGCTCCGCGAGACCGACGGTCGCGGAGGATCGGCGTGGCTGCACAATCGGGTGAGCGTGGGCGACACCCTGCGTGTCGGCGGGCCACGCAATCACTTCGAGTTCGAACCGGCCCGGGGAATGAACTACGTGTTCATCGCTGGCGGGATCGGCATCACGCCGATTGCGCCAATGCTCGAGGCGGCGGCCAGCGCCGGGGTCGACTACTCGCTGCACTATGCGGGTCGGTCCCGGTCGACCATGGCGTTCCTCGACGAACTCTCCGACGCACACGGACGTCGCGTGGTCGTGCACGCCACAGACGAAGGCGAGCGACTCGATCTCGACGGGCTCGTGGCGAATCTCCGGCCCTTCTCGGTGATCTACTGTTGCGGGCCCGCGCGTCTCATCGACGCGGTCGAGAAGGCAGCGGTCGGTCGTCAACTGCATGTCGAGCGATTCGAGCCGAAGGAACTCGGCGAACCCGTGCTACACGAGTCGTTCGAGGTGGAACTCGCGCTTTCGGGAATCACCGTCACCGTGCCGCCGGATCGCAGCATCCTCGATGTCGTCGAAGAAAGCGGCGTCCTCGTGCTGTCGAGCTGCCAGGAAGGCACCTGCGGCACCTGCGAGACGCCCGTGCTCGAGGGCGAGGTTGACCACCGCGACTCGATTCTCACCCCCGACGAGCAAGCGGCGAACGACACGATGTACATCTGCGTGTCGAGAGCGGCGTGCCCGAAACTCGTGCTCGAACTGTGACCTGCATGGCCAGTCGCTAACGACCGACCTTCACCCGCAGCGCCGCGACGAGGTCGTTCGCGTCGGTGGCGACGAGTTCGTAGTCGCGCACCACGATGCGACCGCCGACGATGACGTGACGCGGTCGGCGACCGGGATTCGCCCACAGCAATCCGGCTACGGGATCGGCGACGCCCGCGTCGGCGACGGTCGACACGTCCCACACGCACGCGTCTGCGGCAGCGCCCGGCCGCAAGTGTCCGAGTTCTGGCCGGCCGAGACCCGTTGCCGATCCTGCGGTCGCCATGCCGAGCACAGCGCGCGCGTCGATCGGCGGTCCGACAAGGGGAGCAACTTGCATGGCGAGTCGCGCATCAGCGAGGAGGTGACCGGCGTCGTTGCTACCGCCCCCGCTCGTTCCGAGGCCAACAGTGATGCCCGCGGCACGAAGCGATGCCACTGGTGCAATTCCCCAGCCCATCGGCAGGTCGCAGCCGGGGGCGTGCGTCGCGGTGACGCCGGTGGCGGCGAGTCGGGCGATCTCGGCATCGGTGACGCCGCACAGGTGGGCAAGCGTCACGTCGTCGGCGAGCCAACCCCATTCGTCGAGGAGTTCGATGGGGCGTCTGCCGTAGCGCTCGAGAGCGATCGCCACATCCACCTGCTCGTTCGCCTGCGTGCGCCGCCGGAGACCGCGCAACGCGGAGACCTCGGCGAGCAAGGCGAACGTTTCACGGGAGTCGCTGTGCACGCCTGCGGGTCCGACGGCCACTTGCAGCATGCCGTCGGGGCTCGTTCCAGCCGTCGCCTGGGGAACGAGGGCGGCGGCGATGGCCTCGGCCGAGAGCGCGGCTTCCTCCGGATCGTCGCGCGCCGTGCCGCGAACGAAAACGAGTCGAGCGCCAAGGACGCGCGCGGATTGCGCGGTGGCGCGAGCGATGTCGGTTGAGGTGCCGAGCGCATCCGACCCCGTCGGCCAGGTCAAGTGGTGGTCGGCGACCGTCGTCACTCCGCTCAGCAACGCCTCCGCAATACCGACGGACGCCGCGACCCCAGCCAGTTCGGCGTCCACGCCCGCTGTCGAATAGGCGTTGGCCATCGTGGGCAACCACGCGGACATGGCGACGCCGCGCGTGCCGGGGAGAGTGCGGAAAGCCGTCTGCAACAAGTGGTGGTGCGCATTGACGAGGCCAGGAGTCACGACGCACCCGCTCGCGTCGAGAGCGCGCGAGCGCCGGCGAGCCGTCGACACCTCGTTCGCGACGACCACCACACCGCTCGCGAACGCGATGGTTCCCGAGGTTTCGGTGTGCTCGTCAACGACGATGCGCTCGGCTCCCGTGATCGTCAGCATGCTGCGTTTCTAGCATCCCGGTGTGTCAGGCTGATGACATGTTCGAGATTGCCGGCCCGATTGTCGCCGCGCTTGATCGTTGTGGGTCTCTCGCCATAGCGACCGCCATAGCGATCGAGGGCAGCGCGCCACGCACCATCGGGACGTCGATGGCGTTCGACGGCGAGCGAGTCATCGGCAGTATCGCGGGCGGATGCGTCGAAGGCGCGGTCGTCGAGGTCTGTGCCGACGTGCTCGCTGACGGCGTCGCGCGCACTGTCGAATATGGGATCAGCGACGCGACAGCCTTTGACGTCGGACTGACGTGTGGCGGGCGCATCCGCATCCATGTGCGCCGGGTCATGCTGGGTGACCAGATAGTCGATCGCCTGTTGGATGCGGTCGCCGGTAGATCGAGCGGCATCCTCAGCGTGCTCGACGGCGACGCGGCGGGCCATGAATCCCGCCTTGAGTCCGTGCTGTCGTCGTGCATCGCGCTCGGCATCGGAGGCGTGCAGACGATCGAGTGCGGTTCGAGCACGGTCGATGCCTTTGTAGAGGTGTCGGTGCCCGCCGCTCGCATGGTCATCATCGGCGCGATGGACTTCTCCGCCGCTGTGGCTTCGGCCGCAGTGGCTCTCGGCTACCGCGTCACCGTGTGTGACCCGCGTCCGCTGTTCGCGACGGCCGAGCGGTTTCCCGGCGTGGAGGTCGTCGTTGACTGGCCTCCCCGCTACCTCGAGCGGGAGACGCTCGACGAGCGCAGCGTGGTGTGCGTGCTCAGTCACGACGCCCGTTTCGACGCCGAGGTGATCGCCGTCGCACTCGCCACGCCGGCCGCGTTCGTCGGCGCGATGGGTTCGCGGGGCACGCATGACCGGCGTGTGGCGTCACTGCGGGAGCGAGGCGTGCGGGAGGATGTGGTTGCACGGCTTCGATCTCCGATCGGACTCGACCTCGGCGCGAGCACGCCAGCCGAAACCGCCGTGTCGATCCTCGCCGAGGTCATTGCCGACCGGAACAGGGCGAGCGCCTCCTCGCTCTCGCGCACCACCGGTCCCATCCACCACAGCATTGGGGTACACGCATGACGAGAACCGTGATCGACGGCGCGTATATCGCGACCGTGGATGCGATGGGCACCGAACACGCGAGAGGGCACGTCGTCATCGACGGCACTCGGATCGTCGCGGTCGGGGCAGGGCCAGCCCCTGCCGACCTCGCTGCTGGTGCAGCGAGGGTCGACGGCAGCGGCCACTTGCTCACTCCGGGTCTGGTTAATACCCACCATCACTTGTATCAGTGGCTCACGCGCGGCTGGGCGCAGGATGCGATCCTGTTCGACTGGCTGAGCGCGCTGTATCCGACGTGGTCGCGCATCGACGCTGACCTCGTGCGCGACGGCGCTGCCGCTGCGATGGCCGTTTTGGCGCGATCCGGCTGCTCGACCGTGGCCGATCACCACTACATCTTCCCCCACGATTCGGGGGACATCATCGGGGCAATAGTCGAGGCGGCCGGCGATGTCGGGTTGCGGTTGCACGCGGCGCGAGGCTCGATGGATCTGGGCGAATCCGACGGCGGACTCCCGCCCGATTTCGCCATCGAAACCACGCACGGCGCACTCGACGCGACAGCGGATGCCGTGGCGCGCTTTCATGATCCCGGCTTCGACTCCATGGTTCGCATCGCCGTCGCTCCCTGTGCGCCGTTCACAGTAACCCAGGAACTCCTGCGGGAATCGGCTACTCTCGCCCGACAACTCGGTGTTCGCATGCACACGCACGGGTCGGAGACGATCGAGGAGGAGTCCTTCTGCCGCGAGCGGTTCGGCATGACACCGACCGAGTATCTCGACGCACACGGCTGGCTCGGAGACGACGTGTGGATGGCGCACTGCGTGCACCTCGACGAGAACGCGATCGCCCAGTTCGCCGTGACCGGCACGGGTGTGGCGCACTGCCCGTCATCAAACGCCCGACTTGCAGCGGGAACAGCGCCGGTGCCCGAGTTGCTCGCAGCGGGAGTGCCCGTCGGACTCGGCGTCGACGGCGCCGCGTCAAACGAATCCGGGCAACTCGGCACCGAACTGCGCAACGCCCTGCTCGTGAATCGTTTGCGCTCTGGGGCTGATCGTTTAAGCACGAGGCAGGCGCTCCAACTCGGCACTATCGGTGGTGCGCGCGTTCTCGGCCGCGATGCCGAAATCGGATCGATCGAACCCGGCAAGCTCGCCGACCTCGCACTGTGGCGCATCGATCGGGTCGAGCACGCGGGCATTCTCGACCCGGTCGCTGCCCTCACCCTCGGATCGCTGCCGCCGCTTACGCGATTGTTCGTCAACGGAGAGGTCGTGGTTGAGAACGGCGAACTCGCGAAAGCCGACGGGGCTGACCTTGCGCGAGCCGCGGCATCCGCATCGGCGGAGTTGCGCGGCCGCTAGCTTTTCGTGATCAGACGCCAGAGTCGATCGCGAGACATCGGCAATTCGAACGGGCGCACGCCGATCGCAGCGCGGATAGCGTTGGCGAGTGCTGGCGCCACCGGGTTATAGGGAGCCTCGCTCATCGACTTGGCGCCGAGCGGACCCAGCGCATCGTGCGTGTCGGCGAAGTGCACTTCGGTGTTGGGAGCATCCGCGAACTGCGGCACATGGTAGTTGCGGAATGCGTCGGTGAGCACGCGACCCTCGCCGTCGAGACGCATCTCTTCATAGAGCGCGGTGCCGATTGCTTGCATGACTCCACCCTCGATCTGGCCCCGCAACTGTTCCGGGTTCATCACGGTTCCGGCGTCGGCCGCTTGCACCGACTGCAGGATCAGCACCTCGCCAGTCGAGCGATCGACGGCGACCCGAAAGCCGTGCACGTTGAAGGCGAGAGAACGCGGAGTGCCGTCATGAGCCCCGTCTGCCTCGATCGGTCCGGCGGCGAGCAATTCGGATGCCGACACAACCCGACCGCTGGCGTCACCGCCCACACGCACTCCGCCCGCAACCACGACCGCGAGCACCTCGCCGGTGAGCGCGGTTGCCCGCTCGAGCATGATCGCCTTGACCGCGGTCGCCGCGGCATAGAGCGCTTTGCCTGCCACGACGATGCCCGCCGAGCCGAAAGCGCCGGTGTCGTAGCGGGCCACGTCGGTGTCGGACTGCAGAACGCGCACGCGATCGACGGTGGTGCCGAGCACCGTGGCCACGAGTTGAGTGTGCACCGTCGTGGTGCCGTTGCCGAACTCTGCGGTGCCCACGCCGATTTCTATCTCCCCGTTTTCGAGGAGACGCACGCTCGTGTCGGCGAAGTGCCCTCGCGGTGGAAGGGAGGCGATCATGGCGATCGCCGTTCCGGTACCCGTCGACCAGGAGTCGCCCCCGGGCACAGGAAGCCCGCGTCCCGAGCCGAGCGCGGCTTCGACGAGGTCAAGGCACTGGTCGAGGCCGTAGCTGCCGTATTCGAGGTCGTGGTCTTCATGCGGCTCGGTCACGGTGATGGGGTCACCCGGCACGATCACGTTCCGGCGTCGCAGCTCGATCGCGTCGATTCCCAGCTCGCGCGCGAGCTCGTCCATCGCCGATTCGATCGCGAAAATCACCTGGCCGAGCCCGTAGCCGCGGAATGCGCCGGAAGGCAGGTTATTCGTATAGACGGATTCGGCGTCTACGCGCTTGTTCGGGCATCGGTAGATGCTGAGCGATTCCCCGACGCTGTGGAACATCACGCCAACGCCGTGGTTGCCGTAGGCGCCGGTGTCCATGAGTTCGTCGACGGCGATGGCAGTGAGTGTTCCGTCTGCGCGCGCGCCGAGTGTCACCGAGACGCGCATGGGGTGCCGGGTCGGGGCGATCGTGAACTCGTCGCGCCGCGTGAACTCGTATTGCACCGCTCGTCGGGTTCTCAGCACCGCGAGCGTGACGAGATCTTCGGTGAGCAGTTCTTGCTTGCCTCCAAAGCCGCCTCCCACGCGCGCGGTGAATACCCGAACCTGCGTGGCGCTGAGGTCGAAGATGTGGCACAACTCGTCGCGCACGAGGAACGGCACCTGACTCGAGGTGCGGATGACAAGTCGACCGTCGGCATCGAGCCAGCCGCGAGCTGCGTGGGTCTCAAGCGCTGCGTGGGAGACCCGCTGCGTCTGCCAGATTCCCGTCACGACTGCGTCGGCCGCGGCGAGAGCGGCGTCGACATCGCCCGCTTCGCCGTGCAGTTGGGCGACGACGTTTCGCCCCGGTTCGGCGATGCGGGACTCGGCGCTCTTGTCGGCATGCAGTAGCGGCGCACCGGGAGACCGGGCGGCATCCGGATCAAAGACCGCCGGCAACTCGTCGTACTCGACGTCGATGAGAGCAAGGGCCCGTTCGGCGATCGCGACAGAATCGGCGACGACCGCGGCCACCCGTTGCCCCCGGAACCGCAGCACGGTGTCGAACACCAGGGTGTCGTCGGGGTCGTCAGTGCGCAGTTCGTGTCGCGCGGTCGAGAACAGCGTGGTCGGCGCGTCCACGTGGGTGAGCACGGCGTGCACGCCCTCGGCAGATAGCGCTCGCGACGTGTCGATAGAGCGGATGCGCGCATGCGCGAACGGGCTACCGAGCACGGCGAGGTGCAACACCTGGCTGGTCGGCGTATCGAGGGTGTACGGCTCGGTTCCGGTAACAATGCGCATTCCGGCGGGAGCCTTGATCGAACGGCCAGCGGCATCACCAGACCGCGCCGATTCCGTGTTCGAGACCCCGCAGATCGCGTCGCCGATCGAGCGATAGCCTGTGCACCGGCACAGGTTTCCCTTGAGCAGTCGCGGCAGGTCGTCGAGGTCGGCCTCGGTGAACGTCGACGCGGTCGTGACCATGCCCGCCGTGCAGAAGCCACATTGGTAGCCGCCGGCTTCCACGAATTGCGCCTGCATAGGATGCGGGTGTTCCGGCGTTCCGAGTCCGGCCACGGTCGTGATCTCAGCGCCCTGCAAGCGGTGCGCCGGGTAGATGCAGGAGTGCACAGGGTCGCCGCCGAGGAGCACGGTGCAGGCACCGCAATCGCCCGCGTCGCAGCCCTTCTTCACCTCGGTGTGGCCCAGCTCGCGCAACACGGTGCGGAGCACGCGACCCGGCTCGATGTCGATGTCGACGCTTTCGCCGTTGACGACGAATCTCACTGCGCTCCTCCGATGTCCATTCGCGCCTGTTCGGCGAGCAGCACACTCATGGCGCGGCGCCAATCAGGAGCGCCGTGGGCGTCGTCGTACCAGTCGTCGATCGCGAGAACGGCGGACTCGAGCGCGACCTTGTTCGGCACGTCGTCGAAGCGGAGCTGCCGCGGTCGGGTCGTGCCGCCCGTGACAGTGACGACGGCTTCGCCGGACGCGTCGAGCCGTGCGATCACCATGGTGCCGGTACGTCCGAGTGGCGAGAGCGCGATCCGGCGGAACGCGGCGCGCGCTTCGAGCGCCGCGCGCGGCACCGTGATCGAGCGGAGAATCTCGCCAGGCGCCAAGGCGGTCTGCTGCACTCCCGTCACGAGGTCAGCCACCGGCATGCGGCGTTCGCCACCGTCGGCGGTCCAGATCAGCGCGCTCGCGTCGAGAGCAGCGGCGAGCGAGGTCATCGGGCCAGCGGGGAGGGCGAGGCAGATATTGCCCCCAACGGTAGCGACATTCCAGATCTTGAACGAACCGAGCAACGCCGTCACGCACTGCCAGATGAGTGGATGCGCCGACCACCCCGGCCTGGCGGCCAGTCGTGACAATTCGGCCAGCGTGCAGGTCGCGGCGATCTCGAGCCCGGCATCCGTCACCGCGAGAGGTGCCCAGCCGAGCGTAGTGAGGTCGACGAGTCCGGTCAGGTGCTGTTCTTCGGAAAAGAGCCAGGTGCCCCCACCGAGCGGGGCCTCGCCCGCGCCGAACACGAGGTCGGCGCGCGTGTGGGCGGAACGGATGGCGCGAACAGTAATGAGGTCCATGGCTGCTACGAAGTCAACCTCATCGATGTGACGCGCGTGTAACGGGGGTCTATGCGTCAGCGCGTGCGTCGGCGAAGGGTGATCGAACCGAGCACGACCGCACCGAGGATGAAGGCGGCGACGACCATCAGTTCCCGAGCGACGTCACCGCGGGCACCCGCCTCGGTAGAAACGATGCGCAGCGCTTCAATCGAGTGCGACAGCGGAAGCCAGTCGGAGATCGCGTAGAGCACGTCGGGCATCTGGTTGCGGGGGAGGAATATGCCGCCGAGCAACATCTGCGGAAATATGAACGCGGGCATGAACTGCACGACTTGAAACTCCGTGCGCGCGAAAGCGCTCGCGAGCAGCCCCAGAGTCGTGCCGAGGATCGCGTTGGTCACGGCGACGACAACGAGGAGCCAGATCTCGCCCTGCACAGTCAAGCCGAGCACCCACACCGCGACCGCGGAGGTGACCAGCGCTTGCACCGCGGCGACCAGGCTGAAGGCCACGGTGTAACCACCGATGAAGTCGCCCTTGCCGAGCGGCATCGTCATGAGGCGTTCGAGCGTGCCCGATCGGCGCTCCCGGAGCGTCGTCACGCTTGTGACTACGAACATGATGGTGAAGGGGAACAAGCCGAGTAGCGCCGGACCCAGGTTCTGGAAAATCGGGGTGTCGACGAACATCCACGCCAGTAACCCGAGGAGCACGCTCGGCACCACCAGCAGTAATCCGATCGTGCGTGGGTCGTGGCTGAGCTGCTGCAGCACTCGACCGGCGGTGGCGAAGACGAGGCGGAGGTTCACGCTGCGCTCCCGCCACTGGGAGGCGCTGCGTTCACGAGCGTCAGAAATGCGTGTTCCGGATCGACCGTCCCGGTTTGCGCGAACAACGCCTCCATCGATTCGTTGGCGATCACACGCCCCCGGTGCAGGAGCACGAGTCGATCGCAGCGCCGCGCTTCGTCCATGACGTGGCTGCTGACGATGAGGGTCACTCCCGTGCTCGCGAGGCGGCCGAACAAGCGCCACAGGTCGCGCCGGAGCACCGGATCAAGCCCCACGGTCGGTTCGTCGAGCACAAGAAGTTGCGGCTTCCCGAGCATCGCCGCGGCGAGTGAGACCCGGCTGAGCTGGCCACCGCTCAACTCGGAAGCGATCGTCTTCGCCTGCTCGCCGAGGTCGACTTCAGCGATGACGCGCTCGACGTCGCTGGCGGGCGCGCCAACCACTCGCGCGAAATAGCGGAGGTTCTGGGCGACGGTGAGGTCGTCGTAGACACTCGCGTTCTGCGTCACATAACCGACCTTCCGCCGCAGTGCGGCGTGGCCGGCCGGATGACCAAGCACCGAGATGGTGCCGGACCGAAGCACCTGCGCGCCCACGATCGAACGCATCAGCGTCGTCTTTCCGCTGCCGCTTGGCCCGAACAGGCCGACGACCTGGCCAGCAGGGATATCGATCGAAATGTCGTGGATGACTTCGGTCGCGCCGCGCACGACGTGGAGATTGCGCACCTCGATCGCGGGGGCGAAGTGCCCCGAAGCGACGTGATGCTCCGCATGGGAAGCCATGGGGGAAAGCTTAATGCCGGTCATCCGCGCACTCGTGGCGCCCCGGCCGGTGAGTTTGCTTCGAGCGACGTCGACCGGACGCTGCTCTAACCGGGCACGATTAGGATGTCCCCATGGAGATCCTGATCGTCGTCGGCATCGTCGTGTTGCTCGTGGTCGTCGCGGGCATCTACCTGTGGTCGACATACAACACTCTGGTAACCCTCAACGTGCGCGTCGATGAGGCCTGGAGCGACATCACGGTGCAGCTCAAGCGCCGCGCCGACCTCCTTCCCAACATCATCGAAGCGGTCAAGGGGTACGCGGCGCACGAGAAGGCCGTTTTCGAGAATGTGACCAAGGCGCGCGCGGAGACGCTGTCCGCGCAGGGGCCGGCCGAGGCATCCGCCGCCGAGAATCACATGCAGCAGGCGCTCAAGAGTATCTTCGCGGTGGCGGAGGCGTACCCGCAGCTGCAGGCTAGCCAGAACTTCTTGCAACTGCAGGGCGAGCTCGTCGACACCGAAGACAAGATCCAGGCAGCGCGCCGGTTCTACAACGGCGGTGTGCGCGAGTTGAACACCAAGATCAAGGTGTTCCCGAACACCCTTTTCGTGCGATCCCTCGGATTCACCGAGCGTGACTTCTTCGAGGTGGCCGACACGGCGTCGATCGCCGAGCCGCCTCGCGTTCAGTTCTGACCCGGCGGTGACGGCATAGATGTATCGGGCGATTGCCGCCAACAAGCGGAACACTGTCTTAATCATCATCGTGTTCATCGCCGTAATCGGCGGGCTCGGCTACATCGCGTCGCTCGTCTACGGTGACCCCACGATCGTCGTGATCACCCTCGTCGTAGCAATTGTCTACGCGCTCATCCAGTACTTTGCTGCCGGTTCGCAAGCGGTGGCGATGAGCGGGGCCAGGCAGATCGAGAAGCGCGACAATCCCCGTCTCTACCGCATCGTCGAGAACCTCTCGATCACCACGGGCACCCCCATGCCCAAGGTTTATGTCATCGACGACCCCGCACCGAACGCGTTCGCGACCGGGCGCGATCCCGAGCACGCCGTCGTCGCGGCGACGACGGGACTTCTCGACATCATGACCGACTCCGAACTCGAGGGAGTGATGGCCCACGAAATCGGTCACGTGCGCAACTACGACATCCGTGTCTCCATGATCGTTTTCGGACTCGTGGTAGCTGTCGGCTTCATTTCCGACCTGTTCTTGCGGATGGCGTTCTATGGTCGCGGCAATCGCAACGGCGGAAACCCCGCGATCCTGATCTTCGGCCTCGTCGCCATGGTCATCGCACCGCTCATCGCAACCGTCGTGCAAGCGGCGATCTCCCGTCAACGCGAGTACCTCGCGGATGCTACCGGGGCGCTCACGACGCGGCACCCGGATGCGCTCGCCAGCGCCCTGCAGAAGCTCGCCGACTACGGCCGGCCGATGCGCCGACAGAATTCGACAATGGCGCACATGTGGATCGCCGATCCCACCAAACCGGGAATCATCGACAGGCTGTTCTCGACGCACCCTCCGATTCCCGAGCGGGTCGCCCGGCTCAGCGAGATCGGCCGTAGCTTCTAGCGCAGCGCGTTGAGGTTCGAGGCGATAGCCTCGGCCACCGCCTCGGTCTCGGCGGCGGGAGCGGTCATTCCGGGTTCGCGATACGACGAGAACACGATCCAGTGGTGCCCCACGATCAGGTCGACGCTACACGCCGATTCCGCACAGCGGAGCCACGCCGATTCGCCGTCGCGGAGGTCGTCGAGGGTGAGCCGGATCCCGTCACCCCACGGTCTCGAATACCCGGCCGCTCGTTCCCACGCCCACTCGCCGCCGGGCAGCCAATACACGGCACCCGGTCCGGTATCGGATTCGGTGAAGACGAACGAGCACCACATCGCGTCCAGGTGCTCCATGACTCCCGCGAACATGCTCCAGCCGCCGCCGGCGATCTGTGCGACGAGATCGTCGGTGCTCGCAAAGGCGTCGCCCACCTGATCGGCGGTGACGACGCTTTCACAATCGCCCGGGAGCGCAATCGTGTCGATGGGCGCCTGCCAATCGCTTCCCACCCGGGCGAACGCGTCGATCTCAGCCTCAAGAGCATCGATCACCGCAGTGAAGTCGGCGAGCGGCACCGGGTGATCAGTGTTCTGCCGATACACCGCCACCCAGTACCCGGCGGCGGTGCGCACGTCGGCAGTGCACAAATCGGAGATGCAGGTGATCATCCGATCGGTTGAATCCAGGCCGTAGATCTCCGACATCAGTGCCCAGTTGGCGGTGTCGGCGATGACGACGTCGACGCGAATGCCGCGATAGTCCACGTTCAGGCCGATGGTGCTCGACATGTACTCGCCGTTGCTCCATTCGCAACTGATGCCGCCGACTTGTTCGATCGCGGCGCTCGCCGGGATGGTCGCCGCGGAGCCCAGTTGCGTCACGAGAGGGTCGATGGCGGTCAGGCTCGACATCGCCGGGTCGCCACTCAGGGCGCCGCCGATGTCGGTGCAGTTTCCATCAAAGTGCGGAGTGGGCGCCACGATCGGCGTCTCGTCGATCGTGGCGGTGGGGGATGGCGACGCTGTCGGGGTGGGGCCGACTACGGAGGCCGGAGCGCATCCCGCCAGCGCCAGCATCACGGTCATACTGCACGCCGCGACACATCTCACGACCGCGCCGTTGCGGTTGCGATTCCATGCCCCACGAAACGTGGTCATCCACGAATTCTACCGCGCCACGGCTCCGAGCGCACCAGCGAGTAGACCAGCCAGATCGCCGCGATCCATGACCTCGATGTCGCCCAGACCTTGCCACTCGGCCGCATCGCGGAGCGCACCGGCAAGTCGCTCGGCGGTTTCGGGCGGCGCTTTCTCTTCCGTCCACGCCGATTGCACGCGCAGGATGCCCGCTTTCCGATCACTCTTCAGGTCGACGCGACCCACGATCCGGTCATCGAGGAGCACCGGAAGAGAGTAATAGCCGTAGATCCGCTTGTGTGCCGGGGTGTAGATCTCGATCCGGTAGTGAAAGTCGAACAGGCGAAATGCGCGAGCGCGCTCCCAGACCACCGGATCGAAGGGCGAGAGCACCGCGGTCGCTGTAATGCGGCGCGGCACTGTCGCGTCCGCATGCAGGAATGCGGGCGATTTCCAGCCGTCCACCGACAACCGACGCACGGTGCCCTCATCCTCGAGGTCGGCGAGTGCTACTCGGGTGACGTCCTGGGAAAGCCGGTAGTAGTCGGCGAGGTCCTTGACGGTGCCGATACCGTGGGCCTTCGCGGCTGCGGCCACCAGCGCACGAATGGCATCCGGTGCTGCGATGTCGCGATCCAGGATCTCCGGCGGAAGCACGTGTGCGGCGAGCCCGTAGGTGCGTTCGAATCTCGTGCGGCCCGCTGTGACCACTTCGCCCCAGCGAAAGAGAAGCTCGAGGCCGATCTTCACGTCGCCCCAACCCCACCATGGTCCGCGCCGCAGGTTCGCATCGTGCTGGATGGCGCTCGCCGGCAGGGGTCCGGTCGTCGCCAGTTCGGCCCGTAACCAGTCGAGCATCTCGGAGTTGGCCCCGACCCAAGCGTTCTCGGCGAGATCGCGATCGCGGAGTGCGCGCATCTTCCACCGCCACAACGGTCGCGTCGACACGGGAATGATCGCGGCTTCGTGCGCCCAGTATTCGGTGAACGCGGTGCCCGGCTCCAGGGTGAGACGATCCAGGATCCGTTTGTCATACCGACCCAACCGGGCGAACATCGGCAGATAGTGACTGCGTTCGAACACGTTCACCGAATCGATCTGCAGCAATCCGACTCGACGGATGGCTTCAGAAAGATGGCGGGACGTCACCGCTGGCGGCCGCGGCCTCGCGAATCCTTGCGCAGCCAGCGCGATCCGTCTGGCCTGTGCAGCCGTCATAGTGTCGCCCATCGGGCGAAACGATACCGCGTCCGCACGCGGAACATCCGCGGCGCGGCCGCTGATGGCGCGCGACGCGAGGCGACCTAGACTGGCCCGGTGGGATTTCGACAGCTTCTGACGACGAAGGAACCGCGATACCGCGTCGTCGAATCGGCGGTGCCACCCAGCATGCAGATTGCGGGCGCCTGGGCGTGGCGGCTCCTCGTCATCGCGGCCGTCCTCGCCCTCGTTGTCTTCCTCATCGTGCAATTGCGACTCATCATCGTGCCGCTCATGGTGGCCATCCTGCTCGCGGCGTTGCTCGTGCCTCTATCGCAATGGCTGCAACGCCATCGATGGCCCAAGTGGCTTGCCATTGCTGTGTGCGAGATCGGACTCATCGCGGTTTTCGGCGGTCTCGTCACCCTCGTCGTCTTCCAGATTCGCGCCGGCTTCCCGGCGCTACAGGAACAAACGGTGCAGAGCGTCGAGCAGTTCACGACCTTCCTTCTGGAATCCCCACTGCACCTGACTGATGAACAGATCACCGCCTACATCGATGACACCTGGAACGCGCTCGCGACCGACAGCGGAGGGTTCGTTACCGGAGCGTTGACCGTCAGTACCACCGCCGGCCACGTGTTCGCAGGCACGCTGCTCGCGCTGTTCGCGACGCTGTTCATCCTCATCGACGGTCGTGAGATCTGGACGTGGGTGACTAACCTCTTCCCGTCGCGCGCTCGCAACGCGATTACGGGCGCTGGCGAGGCCGGCTGGCTCACCCTCACCACCTTTGTCAAAGTGCAGATCTTCGTCGCGGCGGTCGACGCCGTTGGCATCGGTCTCGGTGCCTTCATTCTCGGACTTCCGCTCGTCATCCCGATAGCCGTTGCCGTCTTCCTCGGCTCCTTCGTGCCGGTCGTCGGCGCCGTGGTGACCGGCATCCTTGCGGTGTTCATCGCCCTCGTCTTCAAGGGGCCGTTCATTGCGCTCATCATGCTCATCATCGTTTTGGGAGTGCAGCAGATCGAAGGCCACGTTCTGCAGCCGCTCGTGATGGGCGCAGCGGTCAAGGTTCATCCTCTCGCAGTCGTTCTCGCGGTCGGAGCCGGCGGATTCACCGCCGGAATCGCCGGTGCCCTGTTCGCAGTGCCGGTGGTGGCTGCTCTCAACGTGATGACCAAGTACATAGCCACTGGCCAGTGGCGCACCAATCCGCACCCCACGGTGGAAGATGTGATCACCCATGACTGACACGGTCGCCATAAACCTCGCCGGCCCGACCCTTGCCGAGTTTGAGGATGCGCGCGAGCGCGTCATGCAGGTCATCCAGCCGACACCGATCGAATCGTCGCGCTTTCTGAGCGAAGTGCTCGGCTCAACAGTGCTACTCAAGTGCGAGAACCTGCAACGCACTGGGTCGTACAAGATCCGCGGTGCTTACAACCGCCTCTCGCGCCTCACCGATGACGAGAAGGCGCGAGGCGTGGTGGCGGCGTCCGCCGGCAATCACGCTCAGGGAGTCGCCTTTGCGGCGAGGGAATTGGGCATCCACGCCACGATCTTCATGCCGATCGGCGTCGCGCTGCCGAAGCTCTTGGCAACTCGTGGGTATGGGGCCGACGTCGTTCTTCGCGGGCACACGGTAGAAGAACCGCTGCGGGCGGCCGCCGAATTCGCTAACGAAACCGGCGCCGTGTTCATCCACCCCTTCGATCACCGTGATGTCGTGGCCGGTCAAGGCACCCTCGGGTTGGAGATCCTCGAACAGGTACCCGACGTCGATACCGTCATTGTGCCGATCGGTGGCGGTGGACTCATTTCCGGCGTGGCGAGCCTGCTCAAGCAGAAGGCGGCGCTGCTCGGGCGCACGATCCGCGTGATCGGGGTGCAGGCAGCCAACGCGGCCGCCTACCCGGTGTCGCTCGAAAATGGCGTAGTCACCGAAATCCAAACCACGCCGACCATCGCCGACGGTATCGCGGTCTCGCGCCCCGGTGTGCTCAACTTCGACATCATCAAAGATGCGGTCGACGAGGTCATCACCGTGCGCGACGACGAGACCGCGAAGGCGCTACTGCTCCTGCTCGAACGAGCGAAGCTTGTCGTGGAACCTGCGGGCGCGGTTGCGGTCGCGGCGATCCTGTCCGGCCAGGTGCATGCCACCGGCACGACCGTCGCCATCCTGAGCGGCGGCAATATCGATCCGCTCATGATGGAGCGGATCATCTCGCACGGTCTCGCCGCATCCGAGCGATATCTGAAGTTGCGCATCCCGTTGCCGGATCGACCCGGACAACTCGCCCGCACTGCCGAGCTCGTCGCCGAGGCCAACGCAAACGTTGTCGAGGTACTGCACACCAGGCACGGCACGGGATTGCAGATCAGCGAGGTCGAACTCGAGTTGCACATCGAGACCCGCGGTCCCGAGCACGCCGAGCAGGTGCTCGCCCGACTGCGCGACGCGGGATACGAACCGCGCGTCGATTTCTGACGCCTACGGCTGGTAGGTCGCGACCTTGACGATTTCCACCGGGATTTCTTTGCCGTTCGGGGCAGTGTAGCTGAGCGACTCGCCTTCCTTTCGACCGATGATCGCGAGGCCGAGCGGGCTCTTCTCGCTGTACACGTCGAGGTCGCTGTCACCGGCGATCTCCCGGTTGCCCACGAGAAAGACGGATTCGTCGCCGAGAATTCGCGCGGTCACAACCGTGCCCGGTTCGACAACGCCGTGGCTCACGGGGGCGTCGCCGACGGTGGCAGTGCGGAGCAGCTGGGTGAGCACGCGAATGCGCGCCTCGATCTTGCCCTGCTCTTCTTTCGCCGCGTGGTAGCCGCCGTTCTCCTTGAGGTCGCCCTCTTCGCGAGCTGCCTCGATCTTGCGAGCGATCTCGTCGCGCCCGGCTCCACTCAGGGTGTTCAGTTCGCGAGATAGCCGGTCGAAGGCATCCTGGGTCAACCAGGTAACTGTCGAATCAGACACGGTGCTCCTCGTTCATGAAGAAGCCGGCCTCGGGAGGCCGGCTGGACGGTGAATACGCAAGCTTAGGTCAGCCAGCAACGGTAGATCAACCCGGTCACCGGCGGTTCCACGGTGCGGACCGTTTCGGTGAGGGTGCGGGTGCGCCGATCGTCGGCTGGCACCTCCACGACTTTCCAGCCGACGATTCCGAAACTCGAGTCCAGTGCTTGCACAGCGCAGGATACGTCGGATCCCGGATCTACCGTGAGTTCCCAGCGCACGTCCACCTCCGAGTCGCTCACGATGGAATGGCCGACATCGACGGCCTGCAATTGCGCCGGTGCGCCGAGCAAGCCGCCCCAAACGAGCCACGCCGCGAAAACAACGGCGAACGCTCCGGCGGTGATGACTGCGATGGCGCTCGTGCGCCGCGATCTGGTCGGCGTGCGCCCGTAGCGCGCATCCAAGCTCGTCGGGTTGGTCACGGGTTGCTCCAAACGCGGCGGCTAGGCTGTACCGGGGAATTCCCCGTTGAAGAGCGTAACCCGTGCAACTGGAGGGGGAGTCAGAGTGATTGCTGAGGCCTTGATAGACGTGGCCGTGCGGTTTGCCACGACGCCGCCCGTGCCCGAATTCGAGGGTGACACGTCTTTGGTGACACCGGGCGTCATCGGCTTCGTGATCACGTTCGGTGTAGCGATAGCAACCGTCTTTCTGCTGATCGACATGACCCGGCGCATCCGCCGCACGCGGTATCGATCCGAAGTGCGGGAGCAGCTCGAGGCCGAACGCGCCGCTTCTGAAGCCCCGCCTATCGAAAAATAGGCGGGTCGAGCGCGACCAGCAGGATACCGGTCCAGTGGCAGAGAAATGCCACGACCGTCAGGGCGTGGAAGACTTCGTGGAATCCGAAGACGCCGGGCACTGGGTTCGGTTTCTTGATGCCGTAGACGACGGCACCGAGGGTGTAGGCAAGCCCGCCGACCATGATCAGCGTCATCATCGCAGCGTTCGCCTGGAAGAAATCCACGACGAAGGCGAAAGCTCCCCAGCCCAGCACGACATAGAGCGGCACGTACAACCAACGCGGCGCTCCGATCCACCACACCCGGAATCCGATCCCGAGCGCGGCTCCCGACCAGATGAGCCACAACAGCAGGGTGGCCTTCTCCGTCGTCAGCGAGAGCGCGGTGATCGGCGTATACGAACCAGCGATGAGAAGGAAGATGTTCGCATGGTCTAGCCGGCGCATAAAAGCGCGCGATGTGTCGCTCCAATTCAGGCGGTGATAGAGCGCCGAGGTGCCGAACATGAGCAGCGACGACGCCACGAAGACCGCCGAACTGACTTTCGCCGTCGTGCCGCCCGCCACGAGGATCAGAATGACTCCCAGCGCGATTGCCAGCGGGAAGGTTCCCGCGTGGATCCAGCCCCGCCACGCCGGCTTGACCGGCTTCTCGTCGTAGGCGATAGCCTCGTCGAGAAGCGGGATGTTCGGCAGCTCGTGCTCGGGCGCCGCACTATCGATTTCTCCGGAAGTTCTCTGGCCGTTGGCCGTCTCCGGGTGTTCGCTGGCGGTCATCCAGCAAGCATATGCGAGTGGCCATCGTGCGCCGGGCGGCAGGTGGACTAGCGTGGATGCGTGCGAGACCGTGCGAAACTCCCACCCGGGCGCGGGTTCCTCTATGAGCTGTACCAGCGTCGCCTCAGGCGGTGGTTGGCCAAGCAGCAATTGCCCAAACACATCGCGATGATCCTCGACGGCAATCGTCGCTGGGCTAAGCAACGCTCACTCGGAACGGCGGCGCACGGTCATCGCGCGGGCGCGGCGAAGATTCACGAGTTTCTCGTTTGGTGTGACGAACTCGACGTCAAGGTCGTCACGCTCTACTTGCTGTCGACCGACAACCTGAGCGGGCGCCCCACCGAAGAGCTCGGTCACTTGGTTGAGATCATTGCCGAGCTGGCCGAAGAGCTGTCGCATTTCCGCGACTGGCGGGTGCAGCACGTGGGCACCAACGACGGACTTCCCACGCCGCTCGCCAACGCTCTGGATGCGGCAGAATCGCGCACGGCGGGACACAAGGGCCTGCACATCAACCTCGCAGTCGGCTATGGCGGTCGTCGCGAGATCGCTGATGCCGTGCGAAGCCTGCTGATGAGCCACGGCAAGGTTGGCGGCACGATCGAGGAACTCGCCGAACTTCTCACGCCGGAACTCATCGCCGATCACCTCTACACATCGGGGCTGCCTGACCCCGATCTGGTGATCCGCACCTCGGGTGAGCAACGGCTCAGCGACTTCATGCTGTGGCAGAGCGCGCACAGTGAGTTCTACTTCGTCGAGGCGCTCGGCCCCGACCTCCGCGAGGTCGACTTCCTCCGGGCCGTGCGCGACTTCGCCAGGCGCCAGCGCCGTTACGGGCAATAGCCGCCAACGTCCAGCACCTAGCGCAATTCGTGAGTCTCGCTAGGCTTCGATTATGACGACGATCAGTCAGTTCGCGGCGAGTTTCTCGGAAGAGCCGGGATACTTCGACTTCGCGCGTATTGGACCAGTCGGCGAAGCGGTAACTAGCGAAGAAGCGGCGCAGCGGATGCTGCTCTCGCGAGCCCGATTCGGGTCCCTCGACAACCTGCACGATCAGTCCATTCGCGTGCGCACGGCGATCGCTGCGCTACTCGGATACCGCGCCGACCAGGTGGCCTTCCAACCCAATACCACCCAAGCGCTCCTGCACATCATGTCGGGCATCGGCGGGCAGGTTGCCGTTGCGTCGTCTGAGGTCGGTAGTGTCATGGTCGCGGCCGAGCGCTCCGCCCATTCGGCGGGCGAGACGCCGCTGTGGCTCGACACCGACCACGGTCGGATCACGCCCGGAAACCTCCGCGACCAATTGACACCTGCGGTCGTCGCCGTTGCGGTGAGCCTCGTCGACTTCAGCACGGGCCACCTCGCCGACATCGAGGGAATCCGCCAGGTCATCGGCGATCGCCTGCTCATCGTCGACGCGGGTCACGGATTCGGTGTCGTCGAAGTTCCCTATGACGTTGCCGATGTCATCGTCTCCGTAGGACATTCCTGGGCGCGCGCGGGCTGGGGCACCGGATTCATCGCCTTGAGCGATCGTGCCGTCGACCGCATCACACCGGTCTGGTCGGGATTCACGGTGTCGGATGCCGGAGTCATCCACTTGGATGAATTGGAGGCGCCGGCGATCGGTGCATCCGAATTCTGCATCACCAGCCCCGATCCGACGGCCGAAGCGCGGCTCGCCGCCGCGCTCGAGCAGATCGACGACGTGGGGGTTCACGCCATCCAGTCGGCCATCGCCGACAAGGTGGCGCACGTGATCGATATGGCCGATGAGTTCGTTCTACCGGTGGTCTCATCGCGCGACGAACGCGAGCGGGCGGGCATCGTCGTGCTCGATCCGCCTCCCGACCACGTCACGATGCTGACCGCGTCGCTCTTCAATCACGGCGTTACCGCGACCACTCGCGGCGGCCGAGTGCGCGTGAGCGCGCACGTCTCGACCGACGACGAGTCCCTGGAGATGCTTCGCGCCGCCGTCACGAGCTATGCGAGCGTCGTCCCGGCGTGAGGTCACGGCGGGCGATCGCGCGGATTGCGCCCCCGGTCGATCGCACCCCTGTCGATCGCACCCCCCACTTGGGGGTCACCTTCAACCGAAGAGTTAATTGGAACGTAACGCCGTGGGCGCGTGTCGGTAGCCATCCGAAACCTGGGGCGTCTAGCGTCTGTTCTATCGGGCACCGCGCCCGGTCGGGACGGCCACGTACGTTCGTTTCGTTACTGCTTCACAGTGCACCTGAAGAACGCACCGGCCGTCCAGCAACATGATCCAGGCAGCAATTGCCGGGGGATGGAGTGGATGTGGCCGCAGCAGAAACGTCGAAGCAGGGGTCGAAGAGCGCTCAGATCTCAACCGAGGTCCGCACCTATGTGCTGGATACCTCGGTTCTTTTGTCTGACCCGAAGGCCATTTTCCGCTTCGCCGAGCACCCGGTTGTCCTGCCCGTCATCGTGATCACCGAACTCGAGGCCAAGCGCCACGACCCCGAGATCGGCTACTTCGCACGCCAGGCGTTGCGAAACCTCGATGAACTGCGCATCCAGCACGAACGTCTCGACTTTCCGATCGCCGTTGGGGAAGACGGCGGATCCCTTCGAGTCGAACTCAATCACTCCAGCATGTCGGTGCTCCCGTCGGGGCTCCAATTGGGCGACAACGATTCGCGTATCCTCGCCGTTGCGCTCAACCTCTCTAACGAGGGTCTGGCTGTCACCGTTGTCTCGAAAGACTTGCCTCTGCGCGTGAAGGCGGCATCCATCGGTCTTGCGGCCGAGGAATATCGCGCGGAGCTCGCGGTCGATTCGGGCTGGACCGGACAGATGGACATCGACGTGAGCTCCGAGCAGCTCAACGAGCTCTACGACACCGAGGCGTTGTCGACGCGCATCATCCAGGACGTGCCGGTGAACACCGGGCTCATCCTGCACTCCGACCGCGGATCGGCCCTGGCCAGGGTGAGCGCACGCGGACAGATGAAACTCGTTCGCGGCGACCGCGACATCTTCGGGCTACACGGTCGCTCGGCAGAGCAACGGCTGGCCATTGACATGCTGCTCGACCAGGAGGTCGGCATCGTCTCTCTCGGGGGCAGGGCGGGAACCGGCAAGTCGGCGCTCGCGTTGTGCGCCGGGCTGGAGGCGGTGCTCGAGAAGCAGCAGCACCGCAAGATCATGGTGTTCCGCCCGTTGTATGCCGTCGGTGGCCAGGAACTCGGTTTCCTGCCCGGAGACGCGGCCGAGAAGATGAACCCGTGGGCTCAGGCCGTGTTCGACACCCTCGGCTCTGTCGTTTCACAGAACGTTCTCGACGAGGTGATTGACCGGGGACTGCTCGAAGTGCTGCCGCTCACGCACATCCGCGGCCGATCGCTTCACGATGCATTCGTTATCGTCGATGAGGCGCAGTCGCTCGAGCGCAACGTGCTGCTCACCGTGCTGAGCCGCATTGGGCAGAATTCGCGAGTTGTGCTGACCCACGATGTCGCCCAGCGCGACAACCTGCGGGTCGGCCGTCACGACGGTGTCGCGTCGGTCATCGAGACGCTTAAGGGGCACTCGCTGTTCGGGCACATCACTCTCACCCGGTCGGAGCGCAGCGCGATCGCTGCTCTCGTGACCGACATGCTCGAGTCCAACGAACTCGCCTAGCACCGCCCCGCCCCATCCCATCCCGCCCCATCCACCCCACCCACCCACATCACCGACTTGCCCACTTCTGCCGCCTGACTGACGTCAGACGCGGCAGAAGTGGGCAAGTGGAGGTGTTTGGTTGGGTGGGTGGGTGCGGGGTGGGGGTGGTTACAGGCCCGGGCGGGTCATGCTCAACACATCGAGCGCGGTGTCGAGTTGTTCGAGCGTGACCTCGCCTCGCTCGACGAATCCGAGGTCGATGACCGCTTCGCGCACGGTCAGCCCAGCGGCGACCGAGTGCTTGGCAACCTTTGCCGCGGCCTCGTAACCGATCACCCGGTTGAGCGGCGTCACGATCGACGGCGATGACTCCGCGAGGGCACGCGCTCGCTCGACGTTTGCTTCGAGTCCTGCGACGGTCTTGTCGGCGAGCAGCCGCGATGAGTTAGCCAGGAGGCGGACCGACTCGAGCAACGCTGTGCCCATCACCGGTATCGCCACGTTCAGCTCGAAGTTGCCGGTCGCGCCAGCCCACGCAATCGTCGCGTCGTTGCCGATCACCCGTGCGCCGACCATGATGACGGCCTCCGGGATGACCGGGTTCACCTTGCCCGGCATGATGGATGAGCCGGGTTGAAGGTCGGGAATGTTCAGTTCTGCGAGCCCCGTGTTCGGTCCGGAACCCATCCACCGCAGGTCGTTGCAGATCTTCGTGAGCGAGACCGCAATGACCCGGAGCGCACCGGATGCCTCGACGAGACCGTCGCGAGCGCCCTGAGCCTCGAAGTGGTCTTCGGCCTCGGTGATGGGCAGAGCGCTGTCTGCCGCGAGCAGCGCGATCACCTTCTGCGGGAAGCCGACCGGGGTGTTGATACCGGTACCGACGGCGGTGCCACCGAGCGGAACCTCCGCCACGCGCGGGATCGTCGATTCTACGCGCGCGATGCCGAGGCGAATTTGCCGTGCGTAGCCAGCGAACTCCTGTCCGAGGGTGACCGGAGTCGCGTCCATCAGGTGCGTGCGACCTGACTTCACGACGGATGCCCACGCTGTCGCCTTCTCATCGAGCGCGCTCGCGAGGTGATCGAGGGCGGGGATCAGATCGCGGAGCAGAGCGCCGGTCACCGCGACGTGTACCGAGGTCGGGAAGACATCGTTCGACGATTGCGACGCGTTTACGTGATCGTTCGGATGCACCGCGGCACCGAGACCACGGCTCGCGAGGGTCGCGAGCACTTCGTTCATGTTCATGTTCGACGACGTGCCGCTACCGGTCTGGTAGGTGTCGACCGGAAACTGGTCGTGGTGCGCGCCACCGATGATCTCATCGGCGGCGGCAACGATCGCGGCCGCGATCTCGGGCTTCACGATGCCGAGATCGCCGTTGACCTGTGCAGCGGCCCGCTTGATGCGGGCGAGGGCGACGATCTGCGCGGACTCCAGGCCCGAACCGGAGATGGGGAAATTCTCGACCGCCCGCTGGGTCTGGGCGCTGTACAGTGCCGAGGCAGGCACGCGCACCTCACCCATGGTGTCGTGCTCGATGCGGAAGGCGGGGGTGCTTGATTCGGGAGTATTCACGTCGTTGTGCTTTCTGTCTGTCCTGCTGTGTGCCGTGGTTGACGAAGGCGGTCAGATGTTGCCTATGACCGTGTCGCGCACGGCTTTGCCTTCGTGCAGGCTGTAATTCGCGCCGACAATTGCCAGAGTACCGTCGGCGATCGCGTCGCTGATGAGCTCTGACGCAGCGAGGATCTCGGCGATCGTGTCGCGCAGGTGTTCGCGGCCGACAGCCTGCGGGTCGAGGCTGCCCCGCGCGACGTGCTCCCGATCACTGCCGTCGACGCGGCGTACCGCGGGCACGATCTTCTCGACGATGCCTGCGATGTGTGGGGGGAGCGGCGACGCATCGGGCGCCAGGGAATCGATTGCGGCCTGGACCGCTCCGCACCGATCGTGCCCCAGCACGACGATCAGAGGAACTTTGAGCACCGCCACGGCATATTCGAGTGACCCGACCACCGACCCTGAGATCACTTGGCCGGCATTGCGCACAACGAAAAGATCGCCGATGCCCTTGTCGAAGATGATCTCCGCGGCCAGACGTGAGTCTGCACAGCCGAAGAGTGCGGCGCTCGGAGTCTGCTCCAAGGCGACGGCGGCGCGGCGCTCGACATCCTGCCGAGGGTGCAGTGGAGCGCCGGCGACGAAGCGCTCGTTGCCGCGCATCATGTCGTGCCAGGCCTGTGCTGGAGTGAGTTTCGGGTTCATGGGGAGAGCTCCGTGATGTCGTCGGTAATGGATGTCGCTATCGTCATGAATTCTTCGTCGGATGCGGTGCCCGCAAGAATGATCGTGTTCTCGCCGACCTCGGTAGTCATCGCGAACGCGAGATTTCCGGCATCTGCATCGTCGCGCTGCGAGTAGAGCATCCACGGGACTCCGCGAATGGACAACTGACCGGTAACCATCGCACCTCGCAACTGGCCGTCGAGCCACGTGGCGTTCGCACCGATGCCCTGGGTGACCGAGATGAACTGGGTCTTCGGGGTCACGAAGCCGATGTACCACACGGTGACGCCGTCGGAGCCGCTTTCGAGCGTCGCGCGGTTCGCCGACCAATCTCCGCCAACCGATGGCGTAACGAGTTTTTCGGAGACCGCGGGTTGAGCTTCGCTAGCGACCTTCGAGAAATCTACCGCGTCGCGCGAAGGTTGGTCAGGGCGCACCACGACCACGACCAGAAAGAGAACGATCCCGAGCGATGCGACGAGTGAGAGAACGAGGTTGACGACGGTTTGACGTGACCGGCGAAGCCGCGAGGCTTCGGCCTTGCGCGCGGCCATCTCCTCCACCGTTTCGGCGCGGCCGAGCTCGGCCACGATCGGGCCTTCCTCGTGGGGTGGCGCGTGGTTCATTGGCCGCTCACAGTGGCGCGGGTGGCTTCGAGGCGGGCCCTCGCCCCGAGGAGCCATTCTTCGCAACGGCGGGCGAGCGCCTCGCCGCGCTCCCATAGTGCGAGCGATTGTTCGAGGGTCGAGGAGCCGTGCTCGAGCTCGGAAACCACACGCACGAGTTCGTCTCGCGCTTGCTCGTAACTGAGTGCAGCGACGTCAGCAGACGGTTCGGACGCTGCGGGGTTGGTTACAGACACATTTTCCACTCTAGCTATCCGGCTGTAGCGGGTTGGTAGCGTCAACGGTTGTTCGCACAACCCCATCGGCGACGGTGAGGCGAATGCGAGTGCCGGGAGCGGCATCCGTGGTCGTGCGTAGTGCTCGACCGTCTGGCAATTGCGCGATCGCGTAGCCGCGCTCGAGAGTGCGTTTGGGCGACAGCGCGCGTAATTGAGCAGTCAGGTCGGTCACCGAGCGTTCGGCGCGCTCGAGCTTCAGCTCGAGCAACTCGCCACCCCGCGCCATCCAGCGAGACAAGTCATCGGCGCGAGTGCCCACGATCCATTCGCCGCTCACAAGAACCGGCCGAGAGCGCAATTGTGCGAGCGACTGGATCTCCGTTGACACCCTGGTGGTTATCCGGGAACGCATGCGGGCCCTTGCTTGCTCCACACCGGCGAGCTCTTCGGTGACGTCGGGCACAACGCGCTTGGCCGCGTCCGTCGGTGTGGACGCACGCAGATCAGCGACGTCGTCGAGCAGAGGTCGGTCGGCTTCGTGACCGATGGCGCTCACGATCGGCGTGGTGCATGCGGCGACGGCACGGATGAGCGACTCGTCACTGAAGCCGAGCAGATTCTGGAAGTCGCCACCGCCGCGGGCCACGATGATGACGTCGACGTCGGGGTCGGCATCAAGGGCGACGATTGCCGCCGTCACGTCTTGCACCATGCGATCGCCCTGCACGGTGGCGTGAATGACGCGAAACTGCACCGACGGCCAGCGCAACTGGGCGTTTCGCAGCACGTCTTTCTCGGCGTCGCTGTCGCGGCCGGTCACGAGCCCGATACGGGTCGGCAGGAACGGCAGCGAGCGCTTGCGAGAGATGTCGAAGAGTCCTTCGGCAGCGAGCTTCTGTCGTAGCCGCTCGAGGCGCTCGAGCAAGTCGCCGAGGCCGACGTGCCGCATGTCGAGAACCTGCATCGTCAGGGCACCGCTCTTGACCCACATGTTCGGTTTGACGAGTGCGACGACATGGTCGCCCTGCTTCAGGTCTTTCGGCACCCTCGCGCGCACACTCGACCAGATCGTAAACGACACAGTAGCGTCGGCCTCGAGATCTTTGAGCTTGCCATACACGTTGCCGCCGGACACGTTCCATCCGGTGATCTCGCCTTCGACCCAAGCGGTGCCGAGGCGTTCGATCCAGCCCTTGACTTGAGCGGCGAAATGGCCGACCGACCACGGCGTGTCAATAGTCGGCGGGCCGGATGCGGCGGCGCCAGAGCCCGCGATTGCGTCGGTCATGCGAACCCCCCGTTTCATCGAGCGCTCCCGCTGCCCGGCCAGCCGCGGGTGCCGCGGATAGGATTGAGGCGTGAGTGCGATATCCAACGGCTCGGCCGTGAGCGTGGAAACTCCGCGGATTCCCGCGGTGAGAAACAGGCTAAAGGATAACCCCGTCGTTGGAGGCAAGCGGGTGCTTCTCGCAGCGCCGCGCGGCTATTGTGCAGGAGTAGATCGCGCTGTGATCGCGGTCGAGAAGGCGTTAGAGCATTACGGGGCTCCGGTGTACGTGCGCAAGCAGATCGTGCACAACATCCACGTGGTGTCGACTCTCGAGCGGCAAGGGGCGATCTTCGTCGATGACGTCGACGAGGTGCCGCCCGGCTCGCACATTGTCTTCAGCGCCCACGGCGTGTCGCCGGCGGTCGTCCAAGGCGCCGCCGATCGTCAATTGCAGGCGATCGACGCCACCTGCCCGCTGGTGACCAAAGTGCACCGCGAAGCCGTGCGGTTTGCCCGCGACGACTACGAAATCCTGCTCATCGGACACCACGGCCACGAAGAAGTTGAGGGAACTATGGGTCACGCCCCCGAGCGCACGACTCTCGTCAACTCTCCCGCCGACGTTCCAAACATCGTGGTCACGAACCCCAATCATCTCGTGTGGCTCTCGCAGACCACGTTGAGTGTCGATGAGACGATGGAAACCGTGCGGTTGTTGCGCGAGCGGTTCCCGAATCTGCAAGACCCGCCGAGCGACGATATCTGCTACGCCACCCAGAACCGCCAAGTCGCGATCAAGAAGGTGGCGGAGGCCGCCGATCTCGTCATCGTCGTGGGCTCGGCGAACAGTTCCAACACGGTGCGGCTCGTCGATGTGGCTCTCGAATACGGCGCGACCGCTGCCTACCGCGTCGACTATGCGAGCGAAATCAAACAAGAGTGGCTCGAGGGCGTGTCGACGGTCGGTGTGAGCTCCGGCGCGTCGGTTCCTGAAGTACTCGTGCGCGAGGTGCTCGACGATCTCGCCGACGCGGGCTATCGCGACGTCTCGCAGGTGGTGACGGCCGAGGAGGACCTCATGTTCTCGCTACCCAAGGAACTGCGCCGCACGGCTACCGGCGAGGCCGACGAACGCGGGCTCGGCGGCCGACGACGTCTCGACTGGCAGTCAAGCGCTACCGGCGCCAGTTGATCGAGCCGGCCCCCGCGCGTTCGACACTCTGGAACCGACTCGACTGACGCGCAAGTCAGCTACCGGAGTGGCCGAACGAACCGAGTTGACGCGTGGCTTCAACGACTCGCTTTGCCATCGCGGACTCCGCGATTTTGCCCCACGAGCGCGGGTCGTAGACCTTCTTGTTGCCGACCTCGCCGTCGACCTTGAGGAATCCGTCGTAGTTGCGAAGCACGGTGTCTGCAATCGAGCGGCTGAAGGCGTACTGCGTGTCGGTGTCGATGTTCATCTTGATGACGCCGTTGGCGACCGCCGTGGCGATCTCATCGTCGGTGGATCCCGAGCCACCGTGGAACACGAGGTCGAGCGGCTTGTCGCCGGTGCCATATTTCGCCTGAATGCCCGACTGAATTTCTCCGAGCAATTCCGGCTTGAGCTTCACGTTGCCCGGCTTGTAGACACCGTGCACGTTGCCGAACGTGAGCGCCGCGATGTAGCGGCCTTGGTCGCCGAGACCGAGCGCCTCGACGGTCGCGATGACGTCATCCAGCGTGGTGTAGAGGTTGTCGTTGATGTCGTGGCTGACGCCGTCTTCCTCGCCGCCGACGACGCCGATCTCGACCTCGAGGATCGCGTTGATCGCCTTCATGCGGGGGAGTAGATCTTTCGCGATCGCGAGGTTCTCTTCAAGCGGAACCGCCGAGCCATCCCACATGTGGGATTGGAAGATGGGGTTACGGCCAGCCTTTACTTCCGCTTCGGAGGCAGCGAGAAGGGGAAGCACGAACCCGTCGAGAGCATCTTTCGGGCAGTGGTCGGTGTGGAGGGCGACCGTCACGGGATAGTTCTTGGCGACCTCGGTGGCGAACGCGGCGAACGCGAGCGCACCGGATGCGCGGTTCTTGACCGACTGGCCGGCAAAGTAGTCGGCGCCGCCGGTGGTCACCTGCAGGATGCCGTCGGATCCCGCTTCGGTCAGGCCCTGGAGCACCGAGTTGATCGTCGACGACGACGAGACATTGATGGCCGGGTAGGCGAATCCGCGGGTCTTCGCCTTGTGCAGCATCTCTGCGTACTGTTCCGGGGTGGCGACGGGCATGTGTGGTCTCCTCTTGGCGAGTTCGTTCCGCGTTCGCGGTGCGGCGATGCCGACTTTCGCTGAAAGTCTAGCGATGTGGCCGTCGAGAAATCCCGCTGTAAAACACACACCCGGTATGCTGGGGGTGCGCTGTACCACCACCGGCGCGTTCCCAGCAACAGACCCAGCAACCCGCGGGGTTCCAGACGCTGATCAATCAAAGGACGAAATTGTGGTGAGCACCGAAACCGGAACACTGTATCTGCATCCGGATCGAAACTTGGCGATGGAGTTGGTGCGGGCCACCGAGGCCGCCGCCATCAGGGCCGTTCCATTCATCGGTCGGGGCGACAAGAACGCTGCAGACAAGGCAGCTGTCGACGCGATGCGGAAGTTCCTCGGAACGGTGAATTTCGACGGTGTCGTTGTCATCGGCGAGGGCGAAAAAGACAAGGCTCCGATGCTGTACAACGGGGAGCACGTGGGCAACGGCCGCGGCCCTGCCTGCGACATCGCCGTCGATCCGATTGACGGCACATCGCTCACGGCGGCGGGGCGCCAGAACGCGCTGTCGATGATCGCGGTCTCGGATCGCGGCACAATGCTCGATGCTTCGACCGTGTTCTACATGGAGAAGATCGTGTCCTCGCACGAGGGCATCGGGGTTGTCGACATTCGTCAACCGATCGGAGAGAATATCCGCGCGCTCGCGAAGGCCAAGGGCAAGCCGGTCCATGAGATGATCGTCGCCGTGCTCGACCGACCCAGGCACGCCCAACTCATTGACGACATTCGTGCGGCGGGCGCGGGCACCCGACTACTCCTCGACGGCGATGTCGCGGGCGGAATCAACGCCGCGATGTACGGCAACCGCATCGACTTGTGTGTGGGAATCGGCGGCAGTCCGGAAGGCGTAGCGACAGCGTGTGCGATCACCGCCCTGGGCGGGCTGATCCAGGGTCGTCTTGTGCCGGGCTCCGATGATGAGCGCCAGCGTGGTATCGATGCCGGGTTGAAATTCGACTACGTCTATGAGGCGAACGAGCTCGTTCGCAGCGACAACACCTACTTCGTCGCTACCGGCGTTACCGATGGCGGGCTCGTGACCGGCGTGCGGCGCAAGGGACCGGTGATCCACACCGAGAGCATTGTTCTGCGCGGCCGATCAGGCACCATACGCCGTGTCGTCGCCGACCACCTCGCTCAGAAGTGGCTCGGCGACGACGAGCACCTCGGGGCTCCGTAGCCACCTGTCGGCGAGGCCCGCGCCGCCGGTCAGGCGCGAGCGCGCAGCATCTCGTCGAGTTCTTCTTCGTCGCTCGTGAGCTCGAGTTCGACGGCGGTGAGCTGTCGGGGCTGTTGGTCGATGACGCGGGGCGTACCGAGCACTTTCGATTCATCGAGTGCGTCGAGTTTGCGGGCAGTAACCAGCACCCTGCTCTCGAGGGAGTTGGCGAAAGTGTTGTAGCTCGAGACCGTGCTTTCGATCGAGCGGCGTAACTTGTCGGCGTGATCCGCGAGTGTGCCGAGGCGCGCATACAACTCTTTGCCCAGATCGAAAAGGCGCTTCGCGTCCTCCGTGAGTACGTCCTGCTGCCACGTGAAGGCGACCGTCTTGAGCACGGCCCACAGGTTGACCGGTGAGGCAAGGGCAATGCGCTTGCTGAACGCGTAGTCGAGAAGGCTGGGGTCCTGTTCGAGTGCTGCAGCAAGTAGCGATTCGCTCGGGATGAAGGCGACAGTGAACTCGGGGCTCGCGTCGAGGCCGAGCCAGTAGGACTTGCCAGCAAGAGCGTCGACATGAGATCGGACTTGCTTCGCGTGCTGAGCGAGGAGCGACTTGCGACGTGCCTCCTCCTCCCCGGTCGCTGTCGCCGGGATCTGGCTGGCGTCGAGGTAGGCGTTGTACGGCACCTTTGCGTCAACCGCGATCGACTTACCACCGGGCAGGCGCACCACCATGTCTGGGCGCCCAGCGCCGGCATCTGAGGTGATACTCGATTGCAGGTTGAA
>JANOYC010000175.1:0-23700 GCA_031428675.1 Microbacteriaceae bacterium
AGGCAAACCGAACGAGGTAACACTCAATCGGAACCGAAGAGCAGGTCGCAACATCGCACGTTACAGTGCGGTACGACACTCGACGGGAAAAAAGAAGACCTCCGAGCCTCGCAAAAAGGCCCGGGGGCCTTCGCTTGTTAACGCACGATTGTTAGCGGGGGTGGCTTATAGGCCAGAACGTGTGGATGGTTTGGGCGTGTCATCCTCGTCCTGCCCAGCCGGCTCGGGTCCATAGGCCTTCTTCGGCGGTGAGGGCGGTGTCGTAGAGGGCTGGGCCGTTGGGTTCCTCGACCGGTTCTGCAGTCGGGGTGGCGGTGGTCAGGGTAGCGAGTTTCAGTGCCTGGTCGAGCTCGAGTTCGTGGAGAACGAGGAACCATTCGACTGCTCGTCGTTGGTGTTCTTCCTTCATCCCGCGGTGGTGGCGCAGGAGTGTTCTTATCTGGCTGTTGATGCCGCCTTCGAGTCGGCTGGTCGTGCGGGGACATCCGGTGGTCAGGTGGGTGAAGAGCACGTCGCGGTGAACGACGAGGCGGATCAACAGCCAGGCTTTGCGGAGCCGGTGGTGGGTGAAGCCGAACTGTCCGTTGATGAACATTGTGCGTTCCCGGGTGAGGTGCCCGAAGGCACGCCACCATTGATCCAGACGCACCCGCCACGCGATCGCGTGATCGATGTCAGTGACGTCCGATAACTGCATGATCAGCCCGCGCAGGGCCCGTCCGGCGTCGGTGCGGGGGTTGCGGGTCAGGTGGCGGGTGATATTCATCTGCAAGTGGAACAGGCAGCGTTGGTGCTTCGCGTCGGGCCAGAGTGTCCGCAACGCGGTCGGCAGTCCCGTGCCTCCGTCGGAGACGAGAACATCAGGCGCGGGAATCTGTTCGAGCAGTGCTGACCAGGAGGCGATCGATTCCCCGCCGCACCACTGCCATGCCAACACGTTTCCGGTCTCGTTGATCGCGATCAGCAGACACCATGAACTGATCCAGATTCCGTCGACGATGACCGCGTCAGGGATCGTCGATACCGGCGGCAGATGCGGCTGCATGTTCCAGCACCACGCGGTGCTGCGCCGGAACGAGCGCCCGGTCGTCGTGCCGTCAGCATCCGCTTGAGTGTGTTTGCCGGTCAGCCATGACACGAACGATCGCAGCTCATGGCGTGCGGTGAGATCTGGTCGTTTCCGAATCTGCGACGCCCCACACATCGGGCACCGCCACCGCTGAGTCCCGGCGGCGGTCTTTCCGTTCTTGACCAGCACCGAATCGCATACCAGACACGTCGTCGAGTTCGAGGGAAGGACCACGACTAAGAGTCACGGACTATGACGACCCCCATTTCGGCCCGCAATCACAACGCTAGATGGAAATCCCATCCACACGTTCTGGCCTATAACCCTCATTGGGGGTCGATTCTGGGTCGAAAATCGACCAGCCGGGCTCTCCCCAGCCCAGTGTTTGTCTAGGTTTTGGTCGAACCGACTGAGCTGACCAATTGACCTCTGATCGCCTGCCCACTGGCCCGGCCGAGGCGGAGACCACCGGCGTCCGATTCATGTGCGCTCCCGTAGAGTTGCAGCACACTTTCTCATCTCCGAAATCGGATCACCTTTGCTCGTCACCATCAGTTACTCCGCGCCCAATGCGACTGACTTGGGTTACCTGCTCTACAAGCATCCGGCGAAGGTTCAATCGTTCGAGATGAGCGTGGGTTGGGCTCACGTCTTCTATCCCGAAGCGACCGAGGAGCGCTGCACGGCGGCGCTCCTTTTGGAGGTCGATCCGATCGGCCTTGTGCGCAACAAGCGTTTCGGCGGGAGCGACTCGTTCTCGCTCGGTCACTACGTCAACGACCGTCCTTACGCGTCATCGTCGATGCTCGCCGTTGCGCTCGGTCAAATCTTCAGGACCGCGATGACGGGCCGGTGCGACTCGCGACCAGAGCTTGCCGCTACCCCCATCCCGCTCGAGATCGGACTGACAGCGGTGCCTAGCAAGGGTCTGGATGGACTTGCGACGCGTTTGTTCGAACCGCTCGGCTGGGAAGTTGACGAGACGGCCATCCCGCTCGACACGACATTTCCAGCTTGGGGCGATTCGCACTACACGAACCTGAAGCTGCGCGGCACGATCCGCTTGGCTGATGCCCTGCGTCAGATTTATGTTCTGCTGCCGGTTCTCGACGATTCGAAGCACTACTGGGTGAGCGACGATGAGGTCGGCAAACTACTTCGCTCGGGCGAAGGCTGGCTGCCGGACCATCCCGACCGCGACTTGATTACGCGTCGCTATCTAGCGCACCAACGCAGCATGGTCGCCGATGCAACCGCTCGACTCGTTGAGCTCGGCGATGATCTTGCTGAGGACGAGCCATTGGGTAGGCCAACGTCCCCTCTATACGCCATGCGCGCTGAGGCAGTTCTCGCGGCGCTCAAGGATGTCAACGCGCACCGGGTGGTCGACCTTGGTTGTGGCGAGGGCGCGCTGCTGAAGCGTCTCATCCTGGACCTCACTTTCACCGAGATCATCGGCACGGACGTCTCATCCCGGTCACTCCTGGCGGCCGAGGAGAAACTGCATTTCCGGGATCTCAGTGACACCCAGCGTGCTCGGGTTCGTCTCCTGCAGTCGTCGGTCACGTACCTCGACGACCGGATAAGGGGCCTCGATGCAGCAGTGCTGATGGAGGTTATTGAGCACGTGGACCCCGACCGTCTCGCATCGCTCGAGTCTTCAGTGTTTGGTAACGCCCGTCCAAACGTTGTCATCGTGACCACACCGAACTCCGAATACAACGTGCTCTACCCATCGCTTGCCGCTGGGCGATTCCGTCACCCTGATCATCGTTTCGAGTGGACTCGCGCCGAGTTCGCAGAATGGGCTCAGGGCATCTGCGACCGAAATAGCTACAGCGTCGAATTCAGATCTGTGGGTGAGGTCGACCCTGTCCATGGGTCACCGACGCAACTCGCGTTGTTCAGGACGGCGTGACAATGGCCGAACTCACCATTCCTGAAATGTCTCTTGTCGTCCTCATCGGGTCGAGCGGATCCGGCAAGTCCACGTTCGCACGCGAACACTTCGGCCCCTTCGAAACGCTGTCGAGCGACTTCTTTCGCGGCCTGGTTTCGAATAACGAGAACGACCAAGCCGCAACTAACCCCGCCTTCGAGGCTCTCCGATTCGTGGCGTCCCAGCGACTGAGCGCTGGTCTACTCACCGTTATCGACGCGACGAACGTTCAAGCCGAAGCACGCAAGGGCTTTGTGCAGCTCGCACGCGACCATGATGTTCTTCCGGTTGCGATCGTGCTGGATGTGCCCGAGCGGGTCTGCGTGGATCGAAACGAGAGCCGCACGGATCGTCAGTTCGACGCGAGCGTAATCAAGCGGCAGCAAGATCAGCTTCGTCGGTCGATGAAGTTTCTCGGCAAAGAGGGATTCCGCAAAGTCCACGTGCTCCACGGTGTCGATGAGATCGCCGCGGCAACGATCACGATGGAGCCGCTGCTCAACGACTTCCGCCACGAGACGGGACCTTTCGACGCCATCGGCGATATCCATGGTTGCCGGTCGGAGCTTGAGACACTTCTCGGCGACCTCGGATACGAGATCGAGCGCGATGGTGAGGGCCGTCCGGTGGATGCTGCTCACGCCGAGGGTCGAAAGGTGGTGTTCCTCGGCGACCTTGTCGATCGCGGGCCCGACACCCCGGGAGTCTTGCGGCTTGCAATGGGGATGGTTCGCAATGGTCATGCCCTGGCGGTGCCGGGGAATCATGAGAGCAAGCTCGTCCGCGCACTTCGAGGTAAGAACGTTCAGACCTCCCACGGCCTGGCTGAGTCCTTGACGCAGCTCGCAGCGGAGGAGCCCGAGTTCCGAAAGGAAGTCGAGCAGTTCGCGGATGGCCTGGTGTCCCACCTGGTGCTGGACGGAGGCAACCTGGTCGTCGCGCACGCCGGCCTGATCGAGGCGTATCAGGGACGCGCATCCGGTCGAGTCCGGTCGTTCGCTCTGTATGGTGACACGACTGGCGAAACCGACGAGTACGGCCTCCCTGTGCGACTTCCGTGGGCCGAGAGCTACCGTGGTCGGGCAATGGTTCTGTACGGACACACGCCGACACTCGAGCCCGAGTGGGTCAACAACACGATGTGCCTCGACACCGGGTGCGTGTTCGGCGGAAAGCTCACTGCGCTTCGCTACCCCGAGCGGGAGATCGTCTCCGTTCCCGCCGAGAAGGTCTGGTACGAACCCGCAAAGCCCCTGGCCGCCGCGGCAGCAGCTGTTGCCCCCGAGCGAGCGGCAGGTGTGCTGTCGATCGACGACGTTCTCGGCAAGCACATCGTCGAGACCCGCACGCACGGTCGCGTCGGCGTGCGTGAAGAGTACGCAGCGGGCGCCCTCGAGGTCATGAGCCGATGGGCGATCGATCCGCGGTGGCTGCTCTATCTGCCACCGACCATGAGCCCGCCGAATACCTCAAGCCTCGAATCTATGCTCGAGCACCCGGCCGAAGCATTCTCGACCTACCGAAAGGAGGGCGTGAACGAGGTCATCTGCGAAGAGAAGCACATGGGATCCCGTGCCGTCGTCCTCCTCACCCGCAATCCGGGCCGCTTTGACGCGCCAGCCAGATGGCGCGGAACCGTGCACACCCGAACCGGTCGGCCGTTCTTTTCTAATGAGCTCGCCGACACATTCCTCGCCCGACTTGATGCTGCCTTCGACGCCGCAGGACTTTGGTCGGAACTGGGGACGGATTGGACGATTCTCGATGCCGAACTGTTGCCATGGTCCCTCAAGGCCCGCGACATGATTCGACAGCAGTACGCGTCTGTCGGCGCGGCCGCCACAGCGGCACTGCCGAAGGCCGTGCATGTGCTCGAGCAGGCCGCCGCGAACGGCATACCTGTCGGTGACCTTCTCGACCGAACGCGGTCGCGGCAACAGAACGCCGAGGGCTACGTGCGCTCGTATCGCAACTACAGCGCCCCATCCGAGGGCTTGGCGGGCGTGCAGCTCGCTCCCTTCCAGGTGCTCGCGACTGAGGGAGCAACTTATTCCGACAAGAGCCACGCCTGGCACCTATCGGTAGCCGATCGGCTCGCAGCTGTTGACCCCGAGTTCGTTCGTCCGACGAAGTCGATGATCGTGGATCTTGCCGACCCCGAATCTGTGGATGCCGCGACTCAGTGGTGGGAATTGTTGACCGCTTCCGGCGGCGAGGGAATGGTGGTCAAGCCGCTGGCTAACCTCATTCGCGGACCGAAGGGGCTCGTCCAGCCCGGGATCAAGGTTCGCGGTCGCGAGTACCTTCGGATCATTTACGGCCCCGACTACACCGAGCCGAACAACCTGTCGCGCCTGCGCGAGCGCAACCTCGCGCACAAGCGCTCGATGGCACTCCGCGAATACGCCCTCGGAATCGAAGCGCTCGAACGTCTCGCTGCCGGCGAATCCCTGTGGAAGATTCACCAAGCGGTGTTCGCGGTGCTCGCGATGGAGTCTGAACCGGTCGATCCACGGCTGTAACTCGGTGCAGTGGCCTTTTGGGCGTGCCCACATTTCACCCACACTTGGGGAACATCGTGGTCAACTCGCGTCATCGGAGTCGCGCCCAGTCACCAGTATTTTCGTAGGATTTCGACCACTTCCGCATAACTCCACGGAAACGGCTTTCGACTACGGATCAATAGGCCGGGGGTTCAAATCCCTCCGGGCGCACGAAAATAGTGGCTCCGACCGGGACTTTTGCTGCGAGGGCAAGTCCCGGTTCGTCTCGCTACCCACACCCTGCCACACTTCACCCACAGCCGACCGCGATGCGCGCGGATTCAGCCTTCGTCTTGGCCTCGTGCCCCCGTCTCTCCGGGCTTTCTCGTCCGGCAACGACCCTGGCCTCTTGACCTGCGGTCAGTTGGCTGAGGGATCAGCCCCGGGCTTGCCCCGCTAGCTAATACGTGAGCGAATTCGAGCGGTGGCAAGCACGGTGAAAGCGACAGCCATTAGCGCTAGGAGGCCGATCGCGTACCAAGCGGGGACTGCCCAATCGCCGACGGCGAGGCGAATTCCGTAGAGGCTGCTCAACTAGTCGATTGCGTTCTGATTGTCGCCGACTAAGTCGGAAAGCGGAGTTCGAGTGAACTCCAGGCGCAGCAGCATGGCGGATTGAGCAAACGGGAGTGCGCCAACGGTGGAGCGCACAGCGTCAGGAAAAAGTCCTAAGGCGATGTAGGCGCCCGCAGCGAAACCGACGACTGTGCCGACGATCGTCGAGAGGGCCGAGAAAGAGCCGCTGGTGCGGAGGAAGGAGACGATGAATGCCCACAGTGCGGTGAATCCGGCTGTCGAGAGAAGGATCCACCCTAACGAGCTGACCACTTCAGCGACGCCCAGCATGACCCCGCTCTCCAACCACAGGCACAGGAACGCGACGCCTAGCACGAACACCGTCATGAGCACACCGATGGAGAATGCGGAGATCAGGTGTCCCAGCACTAACTGACTGCGCTTGACGGGTGACACGAGGAAGTCTCGGAAACGGTTGGAGGCGGCGTCATCCATGAAGACCGAGAGCGCGCCGAGCGGGGTGGTCATTGTCGAAAGAGCCACAATGCCGCCCAACATCCACGCGTCAACGAAGCCGCCGACGTGAGCTGAGTCGGCACCAGGGGTACGCGATCGATGATCGACGCGACCTGCAGATCGCCGAGAAATAGTGTGTACAGCAGATAGACGATGAGCGCACTGAGTAGTGAGAAGAAGATAGTGAGCGGGTCTCGGACGAATATGCGCAGGTTGCGTCCGGTGATGGCGAGGACGTTGTTCATCAGGCGGCCTGAACCTGACGCGCGATGAGAGCGAGGAACACGTCGTCCATCCGACCGTGTCGGAACTCAACATCGAGTACGGATTTTCCCCGGTCGATGAGAATTCGGCGAGCTTGGGCTGAGTCCGCGACAGGAATGTGTTCGAGGCCGGCCGCGGTGGTCAGGCTGAGGATGCTCGAGCTGTGTCGCGCACGCAGTTCGGCGGGGGTACCTTCCGCGATGAGGTGACCGTGATCGATGATCGCGACGTGATCGACCTCCTCTGTCTCCTCCATGTAGTGCGTGGTCAGAAAGACGGTCAAGCCAGTGCGCTCGCGCAACTCGTGGATAGTGCGCCACACGAGTTGGCGGCTTGCTGGGTCCAGGCCGGTCGTGGGTTCGTCTAGGAAAAGAACGTGCGGTTCGTGAATGAGTGCGCGGGCGATGTCGACCCGGCGCCGATGGCCACCGGACAACTTTCCGTAGCTTCGGTCGAGAATCTCGCCGAGCTGCACTGTTTTCGTGAGCTGGGTAATCCGTTCACGGATGGCCAGCCGGGTTCCGAGGTACGGCAGTCCGCGAAGCGTGAGATTTTCGCGCACGGTAAGGCCGTCGTCGAGGAGGGAATCCTGAAAGACCACGCCGATAGCCCGCCGAACCGATTCGCCGTTTGAGGCGACGTCGTGACCGCCGACCGAGAGTCGTCCCGAGTCCGGGTGGGTCACCGTGGTGAGACACGCGATCGTGGTTGACTTCCCCGCGCCGTTCGTCCCCAGGAAGGCGAACACGCTGCCCTGAGGCACTGCGAACGACACATCGTCAACGGCAGTGACGTCGCGGTACCGTTTCGTCAATCCGGCGACTTCAACGCTCGGTTGCATCGGATTCATCTGTGTCGAGTCGAAACGGGGGGTACTCGTCGCGCATGAAGGCGACATAGGCCAGGACCCGATAGACCCATCGGTTGATCCCGATGAGAAGGCCGAACAGTGGTCGCGGGTATCGCCCCGTGAGTAGCAAGAAGACGCCGGCGAGGACCACGAGGACGTTGAGAACTGAAAAGGCTGCTGAGGCATCCGTTGACTGGACGAACGTGAGCAGACCGCCGATGATGAAGGCGACGATCACGAGGTGCGGAATCGCCATGAACCACGTCAACGGCACGATGCCTCTCGATGGACGGGAATTGTAGGAGACGTCAAAGTGCGCTGGGTAGTCCGCCTGCTCAGCGAGGCTGAACGGCGGGTATTTGTCGGTCCCGAGTGCGGCGTACACGTAGAAGCCCACTCGCCAGTTCCATCGAAGAACGCCGACGTTGAAGTCGAAGAGTCTGCGCGGGTAGTGGCCGGTGACGAGGATGGCGATCCCGGCGAAGAGAGTCGTGGGGATGAACGGGATCCACAGCACTGCGAGGATCGCGAAGTGCGGAATCGCGAGGAACATCTTGACGAGCCAGAGCCACCGGGACAGTTGGGGGTCCAACTCGCCGGTAAGGCGAACCATGTCAGCGGAGGGTGCGGTTGTGGCGGTCATGTCTTGTGTGCCTTTCGTCAGGTGAGTGAGATGAAGAGTGCGAGGATCGCCAAGAGGGCGGAGACTGTAGTCATGAGGCGCTTCTCGTGGATGCTCTTCGACGCCAGATTGGGAAGCACGCTGAGAGCCAGGTAGGTGGTGATCACCCACATCGCGACCTGGATGAGCGGGCTCGGGGGCACCGTCGCAATGAGCTGGGTACGTGCAAGAGCCGTGAGGGCGAAGACGGCGTAGATCACTATCGAGGCGCCGGCGGCGACTCGAAGCCGCGCCGGAAGCCGAGCGCTCTGGCCTCCCCAGGCGAACCTGCCCAGCGGCAGGCTCGCGATGAGCAAGCTTTGGAGGATTGCTAGAGCACCGAGAACGCCAGTGAAGAGGATGGCCAGCGGCGCTGCTAGGGCACTCATGCGGTCACCATGGGTCGAGCGGCGCTGATTCGTCGGCGTGTGCGCCGACGAATGACGACCTCAGCAACCGTGAGGTTGATGACCCAGGCCGCGCCCATCAGGGCGGTGCGTGAGATCTCGTGGGTGGAGCCGAAGATGATCGACCCGGGGATGAGCACGATGGCCTGGGTGCCGGCGCCGATCCCGATCGCGTAGGCCCGAGTCATCCACGCGCTGTGCAAGGCGAAGTTCCGTTGGGCGAGCGCGCGGATGCCGAGGATGATGCACCCGATCATCGCCGACCCGAAGCCGAGGCGCAGGATCAGGAGGACGGTGCCGTCGCCAGCGGGGTGGGGGTAGAACCCGGCCATCCACATTCCGGAGGCTGCGGTGAGCAGACCTGCGGGAATAAGGATGCGCCCGGCCATCCGGTGCCAGCGAGCTCCGCGTCGCCGTAGGGCGGGCACGAACTGGAAGGCGCCGAGAAGGCTGAATACGGTGACGCTCACGATGTGAGTGACGACGGGAACGGGGGAGTCCACGAAGCGCGAGTTGGCGGGGGTCGGGATCGGATTACCGGCCAATTCGGTGAGCCGCATCGCTCCCGCGAGGATCGGGATGAGAGCGAGAAGGATGAGACCGGTCGGGGCCAGCCACTGGCCCCGTGGTCCTTTCGGAGTGATCCGAGTTGCGATGGTAGTCACTACGCAGCGCCCCATGGCGCAACTACAGCAAGTGCTGCTTGGAACATGACCACCACTAGAAGGAGGACCGCGGCGATCTTTCCGGCGCTGCTGGCCGGCGCATTTCGGCTACTCTGTGGGCTTTTCATGGGATTCTGCCTTCGTTTCTTCTGTGACGTTGAGGGAGATCAGGGACACGCCGAGGTTTCCGACGCGTCTGAGCAGGCCGTGCAGGGCAGCTTGGTCAATCACTGGACCGGTGAGGGCGGTAGTTCCGTCGCTCAGGTTGGTGAGCGTGAACCCCTCGAACCAATCGCTCCAGCGCTGGTCAAGCTGCCCCTCGAGGCGAATCTCGTACCGGCCGGGTTCGGCGTCGCCGTGGGCTGGTGGGTGGGTCATCGCCGTGGTTTCGTCGAGTTGCGTGCAGTCAGCTGGCGGCGATCCTGTCGGAGTTAGCGGACACGGTCAGTTGCGCGGGGCTCGTGCGGCCGTTCTTCCAGAGGGAGTACCCGAGCCAGATCAGGGCTAGGCCCATAGGTACAGCGGCCACGCGCTCGAGGGTGTGAGGCAGCAGCACGCCAGCGATGGGAGTCACGGCAGCGGCGACGATGAGGAGGATCCCTGCTCCGCGGGAAAGCATGCGAGCGCGGATCGTGCCGATGCCGAACACGAGGGCGCCGCCGACGTAGAGGATAGCTCCGACGTTCGGCAGTGCGGCAAGTGCGCCCAGGTCTGTCTCGGCGGGGTAGCGCCCGAATAGACCGCCGAAGTCGACCGCGAGCTGGGGCGCGTTGATTGCGATCAGGGGTGCGATGAATGCTTCGGCGAAGGTGAAGGCGGCTTGCAGGAGGAAGAAGGAGCTGAACATTACATACCCAATGAGCCCGAGGATGCCGAGCTTTCGTGCTTGGTAAAGATAGAGGCCGGTCACACCGATCACGGCGAGCACTGCTTCGGCGAAGCTGACGACGTGGACGTTCACCCACGCCTGCGTGGAGAGGGACTCGATGACGTCGGCCGGGTGGAGGAACTGGATGACGATGTAGGCGAGGCCCGCGAGTGCGGCGGCGACAGCGGCCGCGCGGGTGAGTGAAGTCGAGGTGATGCTCATGGCGGTTCTCCGATGCTCGGGATGCCCCGGCTGGTCGCTTGGGGACGTCCTGAAGCTACGGAGGAAGGTGGTGACCGGACATCACCATGTGGGACTCGCGCATGGTGATTCTTGGGTTAGATGAGTCCGAGGGACTCCCCGCGACGGACGGCAGCACGGCGATCATTGACCTCGAGCTTGAGGAAGATGTGCTTTGTGTGCGTGCGCATGGTGTTTACGGAGACGTGGAGCCGACGGGCAATTTCGGGTCCGGATAAATCGGTCGCGAGCAGTCGAACGACCTCCAGCTCGCGTTCGCTGAGGGGCTCGGCCATTGGTGCTGTGGCGTTGGCCCCGCCGGCGTTCCTCAGTGACCGGCTGAGCATCTTCACGAAGTCCGGCCGGATGCCCTCCCCAGCGGCCGTTCGCAGCAACTGCAGCATCGGGGCGCCCTCGTCGAGGAAGACTCGGATGCGGCCGTGGGGTTCCGCGAGGGTGAGGGCTCGTTCCAGCGAAGCTAGAGCGGGCGCCTTCTGTGATTTCGCCTGCAGCGCAAGAGCTTGCAGGATGAGTATCTCGACGAGGCTGCCGGTGCGGACTCCCAATTCGGCGGCGTGGGCGAGGCGGGTGAGCAACGCTTCCGCCTCGTCGACAGCCTCGTCTGTGCCTTCCGCAATGAGCAACCGCGCGAGGGTGATATGGCCGAACTCACGGATGTAGGTGGTCTCGTCAGAACTGTTCAGCCCTTGTTTGACAACCCACGCCCGGGCGTCGACGTGACGACGTTGAGTGATCCAGATCCTCGCCTTCAGGCCGCCGATGGGTCTGGCCTCCGGGAGGAATCCCGGTCGATGCTGGTCCTCGGCGGCGGTCAAGAAGTCGAGTGCGCCTTCCAAATCCCCTTCGGATACTTTGACGCCGGCGATACCGACCGGGAATCGATATTGGTGTTCGTGCGAGAACGCCCCATGCCCCAGGGCATCGGCCGCGGCCAAATGCGCCGCGGCGACGTCTAGTTGGTCGCGCTGCCGCAGCACTTCGCTGAAGCCCGCGTGCAGGTCGGCGGCAGGTGGATTCCCGTCGGCTTCGCGTAGCGCCAGTTCATAGCCCGATTGCGCTTCCTCGAGCCGCCCGAGCGCGAGCAACATGTCCGCAACGACCATGGTCGTACTGAGGGCATCGAAAAGATTGCCAGCCTGACGCAGATTGCTGGCGGATTCGCGGAAGGCGCCCACTCCTGCCTGGAGGTCGCCGTTCGCCCACGCCGCCAAGCCCAGCATGCCGGCCGCTGCGCCTCTGCCCAGGTGATCGTCGGGCGCGACCACATCCAGTGCGTGCTGCGCGTGTATTCTCATCGCTGACATGTCGCCGGAGGCCATCGCAACCGCACCCCGATAGAGAGCGATGGTGACAGGGAGCGAGCTTAATTCTTCACCGGGCTCGGACTCGTGAGCGCTGCCGTCCACTTCGGACTTGAGTTGCTGCTCGGCAGCGGCGAGCTGGGGTTCGACCGCGGCAATGTCGCCGGCAACGAGAGATGACCAGGCTGCGAAGACACGCAACACGGGACGGGAATCGATGGTCGACTGGGGTAGGAGGGCGAGCCATCCGAGCAGCGTGGCGTCTTGCCGACTTTTTCGAACGCTCGGTATCGTGGACTCGATCACCCTCGCGGCTCGAAGGAAGTCGGAGCCTGCAAGTGCGTGGCGCACAGCCTCCTCCGGCGAGCCACTTCGTTCGAACCATTCACCGGCGCGGCTGTGCAGCGCATTCACGTAAGCGACGCCGTGCGCCAGGAGTCGCACGTGCAACACGTCCGCGAAGAGGTGATGATACCGATACCACTGTCGCTGGTCATCCAGAGGAACGACGAACAGGTTGGCGCGCTCGAGGGCGGCGAGCATCTCGGTACCATCCGAGTTGCCGGTGACGGCGTCGCACAGCGGCCCGGAGAGGCGATCCAGGATCGCGGTCTGGCAGAGAAACTCGCGGACGTGGAGTGGGGCGCGTTCAAGAACCTCTTCGATGAGGTAGTCGATGACGAATCGATTGCTGCCGGTGAAGGCAGTGACGAACTCGGAGACGTCGAGCCGCTCCCGCAGGGAGAGGGCGGCAAGCTGGAGTCCGGCGATCCACCCCTCGGTTCGAGCTTCGAGAGCGGCGATGTCACCGGGAGACAGAGCGATGCCGGTGGCTCGGATGAGGAACTCAGCAACTTCGTCGGGGGTGAATCGTAGGTCAGCTGCCCGCAGTTCGGTTAGTTCGTCCCGTGCGCGCAGCCGCGCGACGGGCAGCAGCGGATCGGATCGACTGGCGATCGCGATGTGCAGATTCGGGGGCGAATGATCGAGGAGGAACGTGACCGCGTCGCGTATGGGCGCGTCCTCGATCAGCTGGAAGTCGTCCAACACCAGCAGTATCCGGCTGGCATGGTGTGAAACATCGTTTACGAGCTCCGTCAGCGTCGATTCCATCGACCGCGTCACATCACCCCGAGTTGAGGTCGCCGTTCCATGCGAGGCATCTAATGCCGCGACCAAATAGGTGAGGAATCGGACTGGGTCGTTGTCGCTCTCGTCGAGCGACAACCAGCCAACCCGAAGGTCGGGGTCGGCCAGTCGGCTCGCCGCGATCCATTCGCTGAGCACGGTCGTCTTGCCGAACCCGGCGGGTGCGGATATGAGTGTGAGCCTCCGACCAGCAACAGCTCCTGCATCAAGTTTCCTTGTGAGGCGGGGGCGAGGTACGGCGTGGGTGCGCGGCGGCGGAACGAAGAGCTTAGTCGCCAGAACCGGCATCGCCATGTGCTCATCCTAGGGATGCGCCGGTGAGGGGCCGACCTCCCGTCGTGAGGCGGGACCCCCGGGAGTCAGCGACGCGCAGTGCGGATCTTGCCGTAGATTCGCATCAACTGGGGAACAACGATATACACCGCGAGCGGCACGACAACTATGGAAAACACGAATGCGCGGAGAACCGGGTTCCAATCGTTGGTGAATGGTGCGATCGCGAAGAACCCCAAGTGACCCGGGGGGAAATCGCAATCCACGTGATCACCGCTCGGGCATGAACGGAAGGGGGCGGGGCGCGAGTGTGTTGTTAGTCAGTGACATGGTGGGTCTCCTTCTTATGGTCGCGCCGCGGTTGCGGCGTCGAGGTCGTTTTGCAGAAGCCATCCGTTGATGGCGATGGCACTGGCGCTTCCTGCTCCTGCAGCCGTGATGACTTGGGCGGTCGGTGTCACGACGTTGCCCGCAGCCCATATCCCGGGGACGCTTGTCTGGCCGAAGCCGTCCACGACAACCAGGCCAGTGGTCACATCCCGCTGGCAGCCGAGGGCTCCCAGTATCTGGTGTCAACGTCGGGCGAATATTGACCCCTTATCGCCGCGTCGTTACCGTCCAGTTTTCAAGCGTCGTCGACACCGGCGGCACAGGTTGGGCGTCAAATCCCTCCGGGCGCACCAATAAACGTGGTCCCAGTGCTTGTCTGGGCTTTGGACAGAAGAGCCATGTTGACCAATTGACCAGCGAACAGCAGCTCACCCGATGCGTCTGTTGCCGATAACCGCATTTGAAGCCAACGCAAAAAAACTTGTATCGATAAACGATTGGATGTATCGTTAAAAAAATCTTCGAGTTAGGGTCGTGATGATGCGAGCAGGCGGTGAGCTGTTGAAAGACGCTGTCCCGGCCCGGAATCTTGCCTCGTCAGGTTGTCGTGGACTCGCGCGCACGCAGTTCGAACTGGCTGATTACCTCCCGCGATGGACGTCTCACCTCAGATTCGGTCATGCGATCCACCAACATATCGACGGCCGTCCTGGCCATAAAGTCGTGATTGGGGTCAATAGACGACAGGGTAGGGATCGTGTACTCGCCCTGCTCCAGAGCGTCGAAGCCGATGACCTTTACGTCGTGGGGCACCGACCGGCCGGATTCGTGAAGGCCGCGGATTGCCCCAAACGCCACAGTGTCCGTGATGCAGAAGAGGCCATCGATGTCGGGGGTCGCCGCGAGAAGCCGGCGTACTCCCTCGACACCTGCAGGCGTGGTGAAACCAGCGAGCGTGGTGACAAGTCGTTCGTCGTACTCGCGTCCGGCGGACTCGAGCGCTTTGCGATATCCCGCCAGTCGAAGAGTGCCCACGTCGCTCCCGCCTGCCGCGTAGGGACCCCCGAGCATCGCGATGCGCCGACATCCTCGCTGGATGAGGTGCCGCGTGGCCGCTTCGGCGCCTTCGACGTTCGGCATGGCGACGTGGTCGGCCGGGCCATCGAAGATTCGCTCACCGAGGATCACGATTGGGTAATCCACGCGCAGAAGGTCGGCATCGCGCGGTCCCAGGGCGACGGTGCTGAGAATGAGCCCGTCGTACATCCGCTTTCGAGATTCGACGAGGGCCGCAATCTCCTGGTCGCGAGTAGCGCCGGTCTGCTCGACCGTCACCCGATACCCGTGCCCCTCGGCCTGAGCCGTGATGCGGGCGGCGAGCTGTCCGAAGTAGGGCCGGTCAAGCTCAGGCACGGAGAGGCCGATGGTGCCGGTCCGGCCGGCGCGGAGGTTCCGAGCAGCGACATTCACGCGGTACCCCAGTTCATTGATTGCGGTGAGCACCCGATCTTTGGTGGCCGGGCTGACGTTCGGGTGTCCGTTCATGACGTTGGAGACGGTCATGGGCGAGACCCCGGCGGCCCGAGCTACGTCGTGCATTGTCACCATGCTTGCTCCACTCCCATGCCTCTCACTGGAGGCGTCCCGCTCACTAGCGCACGGAGGTGCACGTGTCCACAGAATCTCTGAGTGACGTCGGCGCCCATGAGCCACCCTCACCGCTTGTCGGCTGGTACGCCGACCCCGCTATTATAACGTTACACGACCGCTGGTGGTTGTATCCGACGACCGACGGTATTCCCGGGTGGGGCGCCCGCTCCTTCCGCGCATTCTCGTCGCCCGACCTCGTCAATTGGACGGATCACGGAGAGGTACTCCGCCTGGGTGAGGACGTCCGATGGACGACCGAGCGCGCGTGGGCGCCGGCGGTGGCTGAACGCGCAGGAAAGTACTACTTCTATTTCACTGCCGATCACAACATCGGTGTCGCCATCGGCGATCGACCGGAGGGGCCATTCCGCGACATCGGCGCTCCCCTCATCTCCGCAGGCGATTTCGAGGGGTCGATGATCGACCCATCGGTCTTCATTGACGAGGACGGCAGCGCCTACCTCTACTGGGGCAACGGACGCGCATACGGCGTGCAGCTGAACGACGACATGGTGTCGTTCGACCGATCTGCTGTGCACTCGTGGCAGCCCGAGGATTTCCGCGAGGCCGCGTGGGTGCACCGTCGAGGTGCGAACTACTACCTCAGCTGGTCGGAGAACGACACTCGGAGCGAGGACTATCGCGTGCGGTACGCAACGGGGGGTTCGCCCCTCGGCCCGTGGAACCATCGAGGGATAGTCCTCGAGAAGGATGCCGAGCGGGGAATACTCGCGACAGGGCACCACTCGATAGCAAAAGTGCCTGGCTCTGACGACTGGATCATCGCGTTTCATCGTTTCGCTATCCCCGACGGCAGCGGGTATCGACGCGAACTGTCGTTCGCGCCACTGGAATACCTCGACGACGGCCGAATCGCGCCGGTCCGATTTCCGCGCCGGACACTTCGCATTCCCCTCATCGCGCCAGACGGTGTCGACGAGACCTCCCCAACACAATAGATAACGAAATGAGGACAGCAATGTCACACCCCATAACCCGTCGCCTGCTCACAGCGGCTGCCTTCGCCGTCGCGGGCTCGCTCGCTCTTGCGGGCTGCCAGTCCGGCGGCGGTGCCGACGGCACTACGACCCTGAGCTTCTTCTCATGGGACAACGAGAAGGCGATGGCGCCCGTCATCGATGCTTTCGAGGCCGCGCACCCGGATATCACGATCGAGTTCTCCACCGCGCCGCCGGTGGAGGAGTACATCTCCACCCTGCAAACCCGTCTCCTATCGAACACAGCCGCGGATGTCTTCATCCTCGCTGCTGAGAATAAGAGCAGCGTTATCGACGGGGGATACGCCCTCGACCTCAGCGGTGAGTCCTTTATGGATCCCATCGCGGACTTCAACAAGGAGACGTATTCCAGCGATAAGGGCACCTTCGGCATGTCTGTGGCGAGCTGGGGCGGAGGAATCGTCGTGAACCAGGACCTCCTCGACAGCGTCGGCGCCACGGAGTTCCCGACCGATTGGGAAGGATTCCTCACGTTGTGCGCTGATCTCAAGAAGGCAGGGATCACGCCGTTCTACGATAACCTCCAGGAGATCCCGATGACGGTCAATGCCCTGATCGGCGATGAGTATCAGGGCGACACAACAGTGGACGCCCGCATCTTCGCCGGCGACACGACCTTCGAAAAAGAGTGGACGCCTGCCCTCAAGAATTTCAACAAGCTCTTCGAACAGGGTCTTGTCTCGAAGGATGTTGTCGGTCTCACCGGCGACCAGATCGTGGACGAGTTTGCCGGAGGTCGCGTTGCCATGCTCGCCACCGGACCGTGGAATGTGGGCCGAATCCGTGAGAGCGCCCCGGACCTGAAGTTCGTATTCCAGCCCTTCCCCTCGCCGAACAGCAATACCGTGCTGCCGGGTGCGGCGTCGCCGGGCTATGCGATCAACGCCAAAACGCAGCACCTCGAAGCAGCCAAGGAGTTCCTCTCGTTCCTCTCGAGCGAAGAAGGCGTCTCGCTCTACAACGAATCAACGGCAGCCATCACTACCACCGCGAACTTCGACCCCACCCTCGACGATTCGCTCACGGCCATCGTCTCCGAGGTGCGGAAGGGGAACATCTACCTCGCCCAGATCTCGTGGCCAAGCAACCAGGATTCCCTGAGCTCAGAGGCAGTGGCACGCCTGCAGGAGATGGTGCTCGGGCAGCAGACGCCCGAGGCGGTCGCCAGCTCGCTGGACCGGAAGCTCGCCGAAGTCAAATAGAGAGCCGGTGCGGCCGGGGCCAGGGAGGCGCCGGCCGCACCGCTGGACACGAGAGGACTTGTATCAGGATGACCACCATCGGCCCCACCTCCACTGGATTGCACGCCCGACGTCCCGCCACCAGGCGTCGCCACAGCAGCTTCCTCCAACGCATGCGTTATTCCGCTAGCACCTATGTCTTCTACGTGCCCGTGCTTCTCGTCTTCGTCGTGCTCTTTGCAGTCCCGCTGGCTCAGTCGCTGTACTGGAGCTTCACGGATTTCAGCATCGCGAGTCCGGAGCCCACGTACGTCGGTTTCGAAAACTATTCACGCATATTCAACGACTCATCGATGCTCGCGGCCCTGACCTTCACTCTGATGTACACCATCGGGACGACCCTTGTCGTGACGGCGCTCGCCATCCCTCTGGCCGTTGTGTTGAATCGACCATTCTGGGGCCGGAACTTCGTGAGGTCAGTGTTCTTCTTCCCTGCAATCCCGAGCATCGCCGTGCTGGGACTCGTGTGGGGATTCATCCTCTCGCCATTGGGTTCTGGCGTGCTCAACAGCCTGTTGAAGGGCATCGCCGGGATCAATGCAGTGCCGTGGCTTTCGGATCCGCTCCTGGCGCAGCTCTCCGTAGTGTTCGTGGGGGTGTGGTCGCAACTCGGGTGGCACGCCATCTTGTACTTGGCCTACCTACAGTCCATCCCTGAAGACCTCTATGAGGTCGCAACCCTCGACGGAGCGTCCCCGCGGCAGCAATTCTTCACCATCACCCTGCCCCTCCTGACTCCCGCCATCACAGTGAGCCAGCTCCTCCTTTTGACGAACGGGCTCAAGGTCTACGATCTTCCTTTCACCCTGACGAAGGGGGGACCCGGTTTCTCCACCTTCACGATCACACAGTCGCTCATTCAGAGGGGCATCGCACAGGCGCAATTTGGCCAGGCCTCCGCGCTTGCCGCAGTTTTCATGATTATTGTCGGCGCCGTCGTGCTGCTTCAGCTGCTCGTCTCGCGCCGATTGGAAGGACGACTCCAGTGACCGAAATCATCTCGTCAAAGTCAAAGTCAAAGTCAAAGTTGAGGGCCAAGTCCCTCACAACAGCCGTCGTAATGATCCCGCTTGCCCTCGTGGTCGGGTTCCCCTTCTATTACATCGTCGTCAACACCTTGAAGACTCAGAAGGAGTCGACTAACTCGCCACTCGCCCTGCCAAAAGAGTTCAACCTCAGCAACTACGTCGAGGTCTTCCAGACCCTGCCGTTGGTGCAGAGTTTTGCCAACACGCTAGTGGTGACAGTTGCCTCAATCGCCGTCATGCTCCTGATCGGCTCAATGGCTGCATTCGCGACGATCCTCCGCCAAAGTTGGGTCTCAAGAGCGATAGGCGCGGTGTTAATCCTGGCATTCCTCGTGCCCTTTCAGGCGACGCTCATCCCGCTCTACCGCATGCTCGTCGATGTCCGACTTGTCGACACCCTGCAGGGTCTCGTGGTCCTCTACGCAGCCGGGTCGATCTTCTGCTACTTCCTCATCCAGGGGTACATGCGAACGATACCGTTCGAGATCATCGAGGCCGCACGCATCGACGGAGCTGGCTCGTTTCGCATCTACAGCACGATTGTCCTCCCGCTCATCCGACCGATTCTGATCACGGTGGGTGTCTTCCAGGCCATGTGGGTGTGGAACGACTTCATCACGCCCAACGTCTTCATCAGTTCTCCTGCACAGAAGACGCTTGTGCTGCAGGTTTACTCGGCTGTTGGTCAATTCAGCGTGAATTGGCCGGCCTTCATGACACTGACTGTCATCGTGCTCCTCCCCATGGTGATCTTCTTCATCTTGATGCAGCGCCACATCGTCAGCGGGCTCGTCGCTGGGGGTTTGAAGGGATGATGATCAATCTGCCCGGAAATCACTCCCGGCCCCGCTGGCTACGCGGGAGGGAAGACTCGCCACGCATCGCATTCGGCGCCGACTACAACCCTGACCAGTGGCCCCGCCACGTTTGGGACGACGACGTCCGGCTGATGCGCGAAGCTGGGGTCAACATCGTCTCGCTGGCCATTTTCTCCTGGGCTAAACTGCAACCCGCCGAGAACGAGTGGGACTTCTATTGGCTGGACGAAGCCATGGATCTGCTCCATTCCAACGGCATCGACGTAGACCTGGCTACCGCCACCGCCTCGCCGCCGCCATGGCTTGCCGCGGCGCACCCAGAGATCCTGCCTGTGACACGTACCGGAGAAATCATTTGGCCGGGGGCGCGACAGCATTGGCGTCCAACGTCCCCGGTCTTCCGAGCCCACGCGCTGCGACTCGTCGAGGTGATGGCGGAGCGCTACGCTGATCACCCCGCGCTCGTCGCATGGCACGTGTCCAATGAACTCGGCTGTCACAATATCTATGACTATTCCGAGGACGCAGTGACCGCATTCCGTTTGTGGCTACGGGCTCGCTACCTCGACTTGGATGCGCTCAACGACGGGTGGGGAACGGCCTTCTGGTCGCAAAGATATGGCAGCTGGGACGAGATCCTTCCGCCACGTCTTACGGCCTCCCACCCCAATCCCACCCAGCAACTCGACTTCAAGCGCTTCTCATCCGATGCGCTCCAGGACTACCTCCGCGCGGAGCGGGACGTCCTCCACCGCATCACGCCCGACGTGCCCGTCACCACCAACTTCATGGTGATGGGTGAGACGAAGGGCATGAACTACTCGGCGTGGGCAGGTGAGGTCGACTTCGTGTCGAACGACCACTATGTCCATCCCGGCCCACAGGCCTTAGATGAGCTCTCACTTTCAGCCAATCTGACCAGTGGTCTCGCCGCCGGTGAGCCGTGGTTCCTGATGGAGCACTCAACGAGTGCGGTGAATTGGCAGCCCGTCAACGTGGCGAAGCAGCCCGGCGAGATGCTTCGCGATTCGCTCACCCACGTCGCGCACGGAGCAGACGCCGTCTGCTTCTTCCAGTGGAGGCAGTCCGCCGTCGGCGCCGAGAAGTATCACTCCGGCATGGTGCCCCATGCAGGGCCGGACAGCGACGTCTTCCGCTCGGTCGTCCGCCTCGGAGACACGCTCAAGACGCTCGCCCCGATCGCTGGCGCGCGGCGCAAGCCAGCATCGGTCGCCCTCCTATTCGACTGGGAATCCTGGTGGGCCAGTGAGCAGGACTCCCATCCCACGGAGCAACTTCGCTACCGAGCCGAGGTTCTCGACTGGTATTCGGCGCTCCTCTCCGCCGGCGTTAGGACCGACGTCGTGCCGACCGGCACGCCGCTCTGGGGCTATCCCGTCGTCATTGCGCCCATCCTCCATGTGGTCCCGCAGGCACTCGCTGATGAGCTGGAGGAGTACGTCCGCCGCGGGGGTCACCTGGCCACCACCTATTTCTCCGGCATCGTCGATGAGAACGATCACGCACACTTGGGCGGCTATCCGGGCGCCTTCCGGAATCTGCTCGGCATCCGCGTCGAGGAGTTCGCGCCACTACGCGAGGGCGAAGCCGTGGATCTCGACAACGGGACCACCGGAAGTATGTGGAGCGAGCCAGTCCGGCTCGTAGCTGACAACGTGCGGGTCCTCGCGTCCTACGCATCCGGAGCCTTCACCGGGTGGCCCGCCGTCACTCTGAGGCCGGTAGGCGCAGGTTCGGCCACCTACGTCTCTACCAGACTCGGGCGCGAGGGGCTCGTGCCGATTGTGAAGGCGGTGGCTGACGCGGCCGGCGTGACGAGCGAGTTGCCGCCGTCGGCGCGCGGGGCCGTGGAACTCGTGATCCGAGTGACCGGCGAGACCGAATATCACTTCTATATCAACCGGACCGCGCACTCCGTGGACATCGAGGTAGGGCGCCGGGACGTGCTCATCGGAGATCTGAATTCAGACCGTCCCCGACCTACGATCAGAATTGCGGCGCATGGGGTGTCGGTCCTCGAAGGGGCGATCATTGAGCAAGGTCATTGAGCAACACGCGGATGAGAGCGCCCGCGCGAAGCGGGGCGAGTGCGGGGAGTCGCGAGTTGGCCACAACCAGGCTTAGCGAGGCGTACGAGGGATACGCCTTCGCCTACTTCACAGGCGATTCCGCCGCAGGAGAAAACATCTATTTCGCTGCGAGCGATGGCAACGACGCCCTCAGGTGGACAGAGCTCAACGGTGGCGAGCCGGTGCTGAGGTCCAATCACGGCACAGGCGGACTGCGTGATCCCTTCATCGTCCGCTCACCGGAGGGGGACAACTTCTACCTTCTCGCCACTGACCTATCCATTGGCTCCGGCATGTCGTGGGACGACGCCCAGCGAGTAGGCAGCAGGCACATCGAAGTGTGGCAATCCAACGATCTTGTGCGGTGGTCGGAGCAACGGCACGTTGAGGTCTCACCCAAGACTGCAGGCAATACATGGGCACCGAAGGCGCTGTACGACGAAAGCCTTGGCGCCTACGTCGTCTTTTGGGCGTCGAAGGTGTACGACGCGAGTGACTTTCGGCACACGGGTTCGAGCTACAACAAGATGTTTTTTTCGACTACGCGCGACTTCGTCTCGTTCACCGAACCCGAGATCTGGTACGACCCTGGAACCTCCGTCATCGACTCCACCGTCCTCAAGGTCGGTCTCAACTACCACCGATTCACAAAAGACGAGGGGGCGACCACCGGCTGCCCCGACATCGTCCATGAGAAGTCGTCCGACCTACGCGCAGTGTCGCCGTCGGATGCTTGGATAACCGTGGCCAGCTGCATCGGGCGCAATGCCGGTGCAGAGGACGTCGAAGGGCCAACTTCCTTCGCAGCAAATCCGGGGGACGTCAATGGGGAGCGGTATTACCTGTTCGTCGATGAGTACGCTGGACGCGGATACATCCCGCTTACCACCAATGACATTGAACAGGGTGCCTGGGAAGTTCCCGCGAACTATGACCTGCCGAGCCACGCACGTCACGGGACGGTCATTCCGGTGACTGCTGCGGAGCTCGCCGCCCTGCGCAGCGGCCCCACTCTGGACACCATCTAGAGCTCTGACGCGATCGTGGGGATCTGAAGGCAGTCGGGAGTTGCCAGGAGGCCGAGCGTCGCCGGCCTGTCTAGGGTCGGCGCTCGTGGGCACCTGAACCGCTGGGTTTCTTTGAGGCTCCTGTCCTTGGAAACGAGGATGGGGTTATGCCGAAAGAGCAAACAATGGGGAAGCCGACGACGCGTCGGTATTCGCCCGAGGAAACGGCTGCAACTCTGAGGAACTTCGCCGGGGGCCGTCTCCGCGGAGGCGCGTCGGGTGCGGAAACTCAAGCAAGAGGACCCGGAACCTCGGCGCGCGAACGAGATCCTGAAGCGAGCGGCGAGTTTCTTCGGGGCGGAGCTCGACCGCCAACACCGGAAATAGTCGCATTCGTCGACCCGAACAGGAAGATGTCTTCGTAGTTCGCACCCTCGGAGTCGAGCCTATCTGCAGCTTATTGCGGGTGGCTCCAAGCAAATTGTGTACACAAACGTGGCACAGATTGCGGGATGGTCGAATGTGGCCGTGCCCACATTTCACTCACACTCGGCACTTCGGGGCGCAGGGCTCCGACCTGCGCAGTCCGGCGGATTGTGCCGATCGAAGGACGTGTCCCTTCGAGGGGAAAACCCTGTCTCCCAATAGGTCACTGCTGACTGTATAGTCATCGCATGCTGACTATTGGGCCTCGAGTGGATGTGATGAACCGCTTGGGCCGCGCCATGGCTGACGGCACACGATCACGAATCCTGCTGAGCTTGCTCGAGCGCCCCGGCTACCCGGCCGAACTCGCCCAGGATCTTGAGCTCAGCAGAACGAACGTCTCCAACCACCTCGCCTGCCTACGTGGGTGCGGACTCGTCACCGCCGAACCAGAAGGTCGACGTACGAGGTATGAGATCGCCGACCCACACCTGACCCAGGCACTTGCCGCCCTGCTCAACGTTGTTCTCGCCGTCGACGAGGGCGCACCCTGCCTCGACGGATCTTGCGACGTACCGGGATGCTGCGACCCGGCATAGACCGCCCGCCAACAACGGGACGGAGAGGAGGCAACCATGACAGAGTGTTGTGACGCCAGCTGTTGCACAACAGACTGCGCCGAAGGGTGCGTTTGCTGCTAACGGCCTCTAGAGTCCCCGGCCGGAATTGCGGCCGGGGACTCGTTCGTGGAGGTTTCTGTTATGTCCCACCATTCCGGGTTGACCTCTCCGAGCTCTTGCTTGCCGATG
>JANOYC010000176.1:0-5550 GCA_031428675.1 Microbacteriaceae bacterium
TGCCGCTAGCGTGGAACGCGACATGCCGACTACTCGACCGACGCCATCGCGTGCAGCGCTCATCGGAGCAGTGGCGTTCGCGGTGGCATGCGGCGCCCTCGTGGCCGTGCAGTCGCGCGTCAACGGACAACTCGGAAACGAATTGAGCGACGGATTCGTCGCCGCGATTATCTCGTTCGGCTCGGGGCTGGTGGTGCTCTCGCTCGCACTACCGTTCTCCCGGCGAGCCCGCACCGGACTCGCCCGAGTTGCCGGCGCCGTGCACGAACGGCGCATCCCGTGGTGGTACCTCATCGGCGGTTTTGCGGGCGCCCTCTTCGTGCTCGGTCAAGGACTCACCATCGGCGCACTCGGCGTGGCTCTGTTCACCGTCGCCGTCGTCGCCGGGCAAACCGTCAGCGGACTTGTGATCGACCGAAGGGGAATCGGCTCGACCCCACCGCGATCGCTCTCCGGCTGGAGCTTTGCCGGAGCAGCACTCGCCCTCATAGCGGTCGCTGTCGCCGTGTCGCCCGAAGTGAACGGCTCCGCATCCACGTGGATGCTCGCCCTGCCCGTCGTCGTCGGACTCGCGCTCTCGTGGCAAATGGCGGTCAACGGTCAGGTCAAACTTGTGGGGGACTCCGCGATCACGGCGACCTACATCAATATGCTCGGCGGCACCGCACTTCTCGTCGTGGTCGTCGCCGTAGACGTAGCGATCCGCGGTTGGCCCGCACAATTTCCGACTAATCCGTGGCTGTACGCGGGTGGCGCCATTGCCATGGTCTTCATCACGGGCTTCGCGGCGGTCATCCGCATCACCGGAGTGCTCGTGCAAGGACTCGCGGCCGTCTCCGGCCAGCTGATCATGTCCGTGGTTCTCGACCTGATCGCCCCCACTGGTGGCGCGGCGCTTGCGTGGCCGACCGTGCTAGGCGCCGCGCTGACGCTCGTCGCGGTTGTCGTTGCGAATCTGGGGCGTGCAGTCAGGACAGAGCGGTGATGTGCTCGCTGGCATCCGGTCGCGGCCTGCGCGGGCGATCGCGCTCAGGACGTCCGCCGACATAGAGCCACCCGAGCAATCGCTCGTTGTCGGCGAGATCATGCAGCTCGCGCACCGGGGGAGCGTCGATCAGACCACCGGTGCGCCACATCACGCCCCAGCCTGCGTCATCGAGCAACAGACTCACCGCGTGACCGATGCCGAAGGCAACGGCGTCCTGCTCCCATTCCGGCACGGTGAAATGCGGGTAGTGCACAGCGACGATGCCGATGAGCAGGGGAGCCCTAAGGGGCTTCCCGGCGAGCTTCTCCGCATCACGACCCGTGAAACCGGCGGCCTCGACGAAGGCTGAACCAAGCCGCTCCCTCGCGGCCCCACGCACCGTGACCAGCCGCCACGGTGCGAGATTCGCATGGTCGGCGACGGATGATGCGGCGGTCACGATTCGCGCGACCGTCGCGTCATCCGGTGCGGCCTCCGTGACAACCGGATACGACTTCCGGCCGGCGACGGCGTCGAGAATGCTCACTCTGGTGAGAAGTCCAGGGAGAGCGAGTTCATGCAGTACCGGTCGCCGGTAGGCGTCTGGTAGGCATCATCGAAGAGGTGACCCAGGTGCGAACCGCACGAGCCGCAGAGCACCTCGGTGCGGGTCATCCCGAGGCTCGTATCGGTCTTCAGTTCCACCGCATCGGGGTTCACCGATTCGAAAAAGCTCGGCCAACCCGAACCGGAGTCGAATTTCGCACCGCTGCGAAACAGTTCGGCGTGACAGGCAGCGCACGTGTATACGCCCTCCCGTTTCTCGTCAAGCAGAGCACCCGACCACGGACGCTCTGTAGCGGCCTGACGAAGAATAGAGAATCGCGTCGGGTCGAGCTCCTGGCGCCACTCCTCGTCGGATTTCGTGACCTTGTAGTTCATGGCCCCTCCTGGGGATCTCGGGTGAGGGATGCCCCCACACTTCCATTAAAGTGAGCCGAGTGAGCGAATGTTCCCCGGTGCGCAAACGATGGGGCGAACTCACAACGAACGAACTGTATTCGTTTCTGAAGCTCCGAACGGATGTCTTCCTGGTTGAACAGCGTGTCGACGACGAGGAACTCGACAATCGCGACCTCGAGCCGACCACCGAGCACTGGTTCTGTGCCGACGACACGGGCACAAGCGCCTACCTTCGCGTGCTCGAGAACGCTGAGCCCGAATATCGGGACGCTCGCCTGATCATTGGTCGGGTCGTGGTGCGCGCCGACCGCCGCGGCGAGGGGCTCGCGCGACGGCTACTCAGCGCGGTCATAGAAGCCCGCGGAGCCGAGCCGATGCTGTTGCACGCGCAGACCCAGGTTGAAGCCGTGTATGCGCGCCACGAATTTGAGCCGTTCGGCGAGGTCTACCGGGAAGCGGGCATACCGCACATCTCCATGTATCGCGCGGGCACAGTCCGGTCCTCGTGATGGACACTCGAGAACGTTATCGACGCTTCGCCGACACGGAAGCGCGCGGGCGGTCGACCATCTACGAGTCGTGGGCGCGGAGCGCCGCGGACGATGACGACATCGTTGCCATTCTCGACCGCATCCCCGAGACGCATCGCCAGCCGTACCTCGTGTTTGCGGTCTCTCGCCTGCTGGGTGCACCCGTCGGCGAGTACGGGCCATGGCGCACGTGGATCATCGCCCGTGCCGACGATCTCGTTCGCGAGGCGAGCGAGCGGATGACGCAAACGAACGAGCCGCGCCGGTGCGCGAGCCTGCTTCCGGCGCTCGGCCTCCTGCCCCAACCGATCGCTCTGATCGAGGTTGGCGCGGCGGCCGGACTCTGTCTGTATCCCGATCGCTACCGCTACGCGTACGTCGCAGCACCGGGGAGGCGAGGTGCGACGAGCGCCCTCGGTGCGTCGAGCGAGATCGCCGTCGGTGCGTCGAGCGAGAGCGCCGTCGTGCTGGAGTGCGAGTTGCTCAGCGACGCGCCGCTGCCCACCGCGGTTCCGGAGGTCGTCAGCCGAGTCGCGATCGACCTCCGCCCACTTGACCTAGCCGACGCGCGCGACAGCGCCTGGCTCGAGGCGCTCGTCTGGCCCGGTGAAGACGAGCGCCTGCGACTCGTTCGAGCCGCGAGCGACATTGTGCGTGCCGACCCCCCGCGACTCGTGAGAGCAGACGTAACGACGGACGAGGGGCTTCGGGCAATCCACGATGCCGTCTCCGACGTTCCTGCTGGGGTCACTCCCGTGATTGTGACGGCGGGTGTGCTCGTCTATCTCCCGTTTGTGAAACGCGAGCGCGTCATCCGGAGCATTGTGCACAGCGGAGCACGGTGGGTGTCTCTCGAAGGGGTCGCCGTGATCCCCGGCGTGCGTGACAAGCTCCGTGCTAACGCGCGGGCGACCGGATTCGTGGTCTCGATCGACGCGGAACCGGTGGCGTGGACGTCGCCGCACGGTCACCATCTCGAGTGGTTCGCCGACGCGCCAACGGCCTGAGCCGGGCCAGTTGACCGCCGCCATACAATGACGGCGACCCGAAGGAGCCCCGTGCCATCCAGTGCAGCCTCGCCCGGCGGTGACGAACGCTCGGTCGCCGACCTCATTCGTCCGGTGCTCGACTTCGAGCGGGAGTGGTGGCAGCACAGCGGAACGAAAGAACGGGCGATCCGCGAACAGTTCGGCATGTCGACCGCTCGGTACTACCAAGTGCTGAACTCCGTGATCCAACTCCCCGACGCGGTGCGCTACGACCCGATGCTCGTCGGTCGGTTGCAACGATCGAGGGAGTCGCGGGTCTCGGCTCGCGCCGCGCGAGTGTTCACCGCCCGGATCACGGACAGTGGATCCTGGCGCGAGGCTGACAGCGGATCCTGGCGCGACAAGGAATAATCGACTCCAGCATGCACACTTTTCCGCGCGATCAGTTCGACGACGTTCCAGACGATCTGTATCGCGTTGGCGCGCACCGCGCTGCGCCCCGCCCCGGACATCGGTGGATCGCGTTCGCTTGGGCAGCGCTCGCAACCGGTCTGCTCGTCGCGTTGGGAGTGTATTGGCTCGCGGTGGTGTCCGACCGCGTCTCCATCGACATCCCGGTTTTCCAGGGCGCCGCAACCGAAACGCCGACGGCCACGCCGACGGCGGAGCCGGTGACCGATCCGTCGGCAATCGACCCGGCCCGCGAGATCAGTGTCACCGTGCTCAACGGCACCCCAACCGCCGAATTGCAGAAATCGGTGGGCGACACACTCACCGAGGCGGGCTGGCCGATCGGTGCTGTCGCCGCCGCATCAGCTCGCGACATCGAAAGCACGCTGGTCTACTACTCGGATCCTGCGAACGAAGACATTGCCCGCGGGCTTGTGCTCGCCCTCGGGGTTGGCGACGTGCGTTTGAGCGACGCATTCCTCGGAGCGCCCGTGACCGTGGTGCTGGGCGCGGACTACCCGCCGCAGTAGCCGTCGGGGCCGAATTCGCGCCTGCCCTACCCGGCATGTTTCGGCAGTGTTTAATTCTTGTATATTTGTCGCTATTTGGGTCGAAATCGGCCTATTTCCGGACATTCGCGTCTCTTTTCTCCGTAATATCTGGGTTCAGCGAGTGCCTGCCCGACGAGCGCGCACCGCGAGAAACACAGCAAGGAGTTACACATGGCGAACGGAACCGTTAAGTGGTTCAACGCTGAAAAGGGCTACGGTTTCATCACCGTAGACGGCGGAGGACAGGACGTGTTCGTGCACTACTCCGCCATCGATATGGCGGGCTACAAGGTGCTTGAAGAAGGCCAGCAGGTTGTCTTCGAAGTCGGCAGCGGCAACAAAGGGCCGCAGGCCGAAGCAGTTCGCCTCGCCTGAGGCCCGCTGCGTGGCCTCGGCTTTGGCCTCGGTCAGGCGCTCTCCGACGGAGGAAAATCTGCGACGCACGCACCGGTTAACGGTGTGCACGTGAGTGGCACCCTATGGTGGCGCGTGTGAACAACGCGCGCGCGACCGGTCGTCGATCGGGCCTTCGTCGATTCGTCCTTGCGCTCGCGACCGGTGGTGTCGCTGCACTCGCGTTGGGTAGCTGTGCTTCGGGCACGATCATTCTGCCGAGTCCGGAACCCACGCCGAGCTACACCTCGACCTACACCGCGCCCGCGCCGACGCTGCTCGCACCGCTCACGGGCCGTGCGGTGCAGGACGCGGCGTCGCTCGCGCATCCATCAATCGCCGCGAAGATCGATAACCACCCGGCGGCGCGGCCGCAATTGTCGCTCGAGCGCACCGACTTAGTCTTCGAAGAACTTGTCGAGGGCGGGCTCACCCGATATGTGGGCGTCTGGCATTCGGATGTTCCCGGCGAACTCGGTCCGGTCCGCTCCATTCGGCCGATGGATCCCGACATCATTTCGCCGCTCGGCGGAATCGTCGCGTACTCGGGCGGGCAGCAGCGCTTCGTCGCTCTCATGCAGCAGACCCCGGTCTACAACGCCATCCACGGGCAAGCGGCCACCGCGGCGACGTTCTATCGCGATACGTCCAGGGCCGCACCGCACAACGTGATCGTGCGCGCGCAACAACTGATCGGCGAACACGGC
>JANOYC010000177.1:0-8217 GCA_031428675.1 Microbacteriaceae bacterium
CCGGTCGCCCAGACATCCGAAGCCAGGTTCTCGAGCGCGCTCGGAAGGGAGAACAGCGGGGGTTGTACGGCAACGTAGGAGTGCGGGAGGTACTCCTCACGATCCTGTGCGGCGCTGCCGGCGTTCCACATCGCCTCGCGGCGATTCAGGCCGAAAGGAACGAAGGCATCCGCCGCCGCGAGCACTTCGAGCTGAGCCGTCGTGAGCCCGACTCGGCGCACGAGATCGGCCATACCGCTGTAGTCGTCGCCACGCTCGCGCTCCGCGACAATTCGCCCGGCGAGATCTTTGCCGATGCCCGAGACCTCGGCGAGCCCGAGCCGCACCGCAAACGATCCGTCACGGCGATGCTCGGCATGGTCGGCGGGCACCGCGCGATCAAACGGACCGACCGGAGGCTGGTCGAAGTGAAGGCAGGATGCGCGCCCGGTCGCGGCATCCACTCCCGTGCGCAGCGGCTCGAGCACGGCATCGACACCCGACCGAAGAATGTCGGGACGCAGCACCGTGACACCATGCCTGCGGGCGTCGGCGACGAGGGTGGCGGGGGAGTAGAACCCCATCGGCTGGGCGCGGAGGAGCGCGGCGAGGAAGGCGGCCGGGTAGTGCAACTTGAGCCACGAGCTCGCGTAGACGAGCAACCCGAAGCTCAAACTGTGGCTCTCGGCGAAACCGAAGTTCGCGAAGGCCTGGATCTTGCCATAGATGTCGTCGGCGACCGCACCGGTGATGCCGTTCTCGGCCATTCCCGCATAGAGCTTGAGCCGCAACGACTCGATGCGCTCGATGCCGCGCTTGGATCCCATCGCCCGCCGCAGCAAGTCGGCATCCTCGCCCGTGCAACCACCGACCGCCATTGCCACCTGCATGAGCTGTTCCTGGAACACCGGCACCCCCAGAGTGCGCTCGAGCGGCTCGACGAGCTTCGGATGCACGTATGTCACCGGCTCCTGTCCGAGCTTGCGGCGCACGAACGGATGCACGGCCCCACCCTGGATCGGCCCGGGACGCACGAGTGCGATCTCGACGACGAGATCGTAGAACCGCCGGGGTTGTAAGCGGGGCAGCAGTCCCATCTGGGCGCGCGATTCCACTTGGAACACACCGATCGAGTCGGCCCGGCAGAGCATGTCGTAAACGCCCTGTTCCTCTCGCGGCAGGGTCTCGAGGCTCCAATGTTCGCCGAGTGCGGCATCCACCATCTCGAAGCTGTATTGCAGGGCGGCAAGCATGCCGAGGCCGAGCAGGTCGAACTTGACGAGCCCCATCCACGCGCAATCGTCTTTGTCCCACTGCACCACCGTGCGACCGGGCATGCGCGCGTGCTCGATCGGCACGACCTCGCCGACCGGCCGATCGGTGAGCACCATTCCGCCCGAGTGAATGCCGAGATGACGGGGAAAGGTGAGCACCTGGCTCGCGAGGTCGATGACAGGCTTGGGGATGTCGTGATCACCGTTTGTGGAGACGAGCGCACCCCAGCGCTCGACTTGCCGCGACCACGCATCCTGCTGACCCGTCGAGTGTCCGAGCGCGCGCGCCATGTCGCGCACGGCGAACTTCGGACGGTAGCTGACGACGTTGGCGACCTGCGCGGCGTTCTGCCTGCCGTAAGTCTCATAGACATATTGGATGACCTCCTCCCGACGGTCAGAGTCGAAATCGACGTCGATGTCGGGCTCCTCGTCGCGCATGCTCGAGAGGAACCGCTCGAACGGCAGGTCGTAGAAGATCGAATCGACAGCGGTGATGCCGAGCAGGTAGCAGACCGCCGAGTTCGCCGCCGATCCCCGACCCTGGCAGAGAATGCCGCGCCCTTTCGCGAACGCGACGAGGTCGTGCACGATGAGGAAGTAGCCGGGAAAGTCCTTCGCCTCGATGACCGCGAGCTCTCGTTCGATACGTTCCCGGTTGGCCTGGCTGAGGTTCGGGTAGCGGCTCTCCGCCCCGCGCCACACGAGTTCGCGCAGCCAACTCATCGGCGTGTGCCCGTCGGGAACGCGGAGCTTCGGTAGCCCCGGCTTCGCCCGACGCAACTCGAATGCGAGATCAGTCGCATACTCGACCGTGCACTCGACCGCACCGGGAAACCTCGCGAACCTCGCCGCCATCTCGGCGCCCGACCGCAGATGGGCCGAACCGGATGCCGGCAGCCAGCCGTCGAGCTCGTCAAGGCTGCGTCGTGCCCGCACCGCGGCCAGCGCGGTCGCGAGTCTGTGGTCGGCTGGCATCGCGTAGTGCACGTTGCCGGTCGCGATCACGGGAAGCCCGCGAGCGGCAGCGACCTCGGCGAGCAGATCGTTGTGGCGCGAGTCGAGCGGATCGCCGCGATCGAAGAGCTCGACCACCACGTTGTCTCGACCGAAGTGCGCGCACAACCGGTCGATCGCGTGCGCGGCCGCGCGTTTAGCGCTCGACGAGTCGGCTTCTGCGGTCAGTGCCTGGCGCACGTGGCCTTTGCGGCATCCGGTGAGAATGAGCCACGCACCCGCTGCGGTGTCGGCGAGCTGGCCGAGGTCATACACCGGGCGCCCCTTCTCCGCGCCCGCTAGTTGGGCCGCCGTGAGGGCGGTAGCGAGCCGGTGGTAGCCCGCCTCGCCGCGAGCGAGCACGACAAGATGGGTGCCCTCCGGATCGGCGGCACCGTTCTGCGGCTTGCTCAGCCCGAGCGACAATTCAGCGCCGAAAACAGTTGCGATGTCGTACTTCTCGGCCGCCTCCGCCATGCGCACGATGCCATAGAGGCCGTCATGATCGGTGAGCGCGAGGGCATCAAGTCCGAGACGAGCGGCTTCTTCCAAGAGAGCCTCGGGCGAACTCGCGCCGTCGAGGAAGCTGAAATTGGAGTGCGCGTGTAGTTCGGCGTAGGGAACGACACCGGCATCCGGCGCCCTGTCGGTGTGAGCAGGCGGCTGGTAGGGGAGTCGCTTGTTCGACCAGGCCGGGCTGTCGCTACCGTCGGCACCGAGCGGGGCGGCTGGCGCGCGGCGACCACCCGTGAGTCGGCGCTCGAACTCCGACCAGGGGATCGGCGGGTTGCTGTAGCCCATCAGCGTGCGCTCTCTGCTATGGCGTGCGGTGCTGGGGCGAGATGTGCGGGAGCGAGCGGTGCTGGGGCGAGCTGCTCAGTCATAGCGGGCCTCCGCCCACCACGTGTTGTTCTCCAGCACGAGAAGCCAGCCGATCCCGGATGCGTCGACCACTTGAAAGCGATCGACCGTGCGCGCGTGGTCGGCATCCCACCAGCGCTCATCGACGCGCCACGGCCCGGCCCAGGCCGTGACCGTGCGCAGCTCCCGGCCGCCGGGCGGCGCGAATCCGGCGATCGGGGCCGAGACGGCACCGCGGTCGTTCACGCTGACCGGCTCGCCATCCGCCGCACATACGTGCACGGGGTATGGCGTGGTGAACACCGTGGCCGGGGCAGGGGCAGGCAGAGCACCGGGCCACGGCTGGCTCTGCGCTCGAGTGAGCAGGGGCCGATCTCCCCACGCGACGAGCGTCTGCCGGTCGGCAAGAGTGCGGCCGCCGCCCACGACCGCGGTAAGCACCCCGTCGTGGCCGAGCATGCTCTGCACGCGCGAAAGCCCGTGGTGGATGCGCTCATCGGGCGCGGTGCCCCAGAGACCCTCCTCGTGATTGCCGATCGCATCCACCGCTTCAGGCACCACCCGCACGCGCACGATGCCCGAACTCAGTCCGCTCTCGAGCGAACCGCCGCCCTGCAATTGCCAGCGCAGCCGATCCACGACGTCAGCTGGGGTGAACGATCGCGGATGTAACCAGGTGCGTTCCGAGAGCTCGCCCGATTCGGAATCGATCTCGACCCGCACCGCCGTGCACACCAGTCGCGCGGCGGTCAGCGCCTCGATAAACAGATCAGCGGCAGCCCGAAAACCGAAGGTCACTTGATCAACGCGATCGAGCGCCGGCTCGAACTCAACGATGCGATCGAGTTCTTCTGGAGGGATGCGCGCGTCGACGCGGGCACCGTCGAGCCCGGCAGCGAGCGTGTGCAGTCGCGCTCCCGCGTCGCCGAAACGGTCGCGCACATCCGCAGCGGCCAGAGCGGCGAAATCGCCCAGGGTGCGCACGCCGAGTCGGCGCAATAAGGTCACGAGCGACGGCTGGTCGATGAGCGAGATCGGCAGGGGCGCGAGAAAAGCCGCACTCTCACCCTCAGCGACGATGCACACCGGGCCGCTGCTCACCGCTTGCTCGGCACGCGCGGCTTGCTCGGCACGCGCAGCTTGCTCGGCGGTAAACGGGCCATCGGCGATCCCGACCCGCGCGTGCGCAAAGCCCAACTCGTCGAGCAGGGCCACGAGGGCGAGCGCGGCCGGGCGCTCGCCCCCGTAGTATCGGGCCGGTCCACCGGCACGGATGGCACACACACCGGGCCGCAGCACCTGCACCCCCGACATCATGCGTTCGATCGCCGTGACCACGGGGTCGAAGGCGCGCGCATCGACCACCGGCTCATGGGGCAACACGGTGAGGTCGGGGGAGCGCGATTGCGCCTCCCGCAAGCGGAGTCCGCGCTTGACGCCGTCACGGCGAGCCGAAGCCGAACACGCGAAAACCGCACCCGAGGCGATGAGGGCGACCGGGGCATCCGGATCAAGACTGTGTGCGCGAATGGCCGCCGCAACCGGCCAATCCGGACACCACAGCAGCATGGTGCGCACGAGCGCGGTCATCCTGCCACCGCCTGGAGCGGTTGGGTGAAGCTGGAGTGCCGTGCGTCAGGACCGTGCGCGTCGGGCGCTTGTGCGTCGGGCATGCCCGTGCGATCAGGAAGCCAGAGCCGGGCGCTGCGCGGACGACCGCCGACGCGGCTCGACACGGTCACGGTGACTTCGCGTGCTTCAAGATGGCCGTGCCCGTGGCCGATGCCACTCCACGAGCTGTGGGAGAGGCTCAACATGGCCTCGCTCTGCGGCCACGTGCCGAGCACGAGCAAAGTGGCACCGCGTTGCCGCAGCCGTGCCGCCAGACGGGCGACGCTCGCATCGCTGGCCCGCTTGGGCGGACGCGTTGCGACAACGCCCATGACATCGGCAATGGCGGCGGTGACCGCGAGCCACTGGTCGCCGGGGTCGGGCACGAGAACGAGTCGTGCGAGATCGATGCCGAAGCGTTCGGCCGCCTCGACACCGAACTCGGGAACGCCGACGACGCCGCACCACGACCCCGCGGCGCTCGGCCCGGCGAGCAACGCCATGAGCAGGGTCATCGAGCGGTCGACCGAGTAGGCGGCCCCTTCGCGCAGGGAGCCGCCCGGAAGGAGTGCGCCGATCGAGGGATGCGTGGGTATGCTCCTCGAGTCGAGCTTGGTCGACTGCATCTGCAGGATGCGCGACTGAAGCTCGCTGACGGTGGAGGACACCTCTCAATATTCGAACATACGTTCGAATAAGTCAACCTCCCGCCCGCCCCCGTCCGCCCCCGCCCGCCCCCGTCGAGTGAGCAGTTTCTGCTGCTATTCGGACGTTTTAAGAGCCGAAACTGCTCACTCGACGGGGAACGAGAGGGGACGGCGGATACGCTGGGGGGATGACGGAGGCCGACCGGATCACTTCGCTCCTCGCCTCCTTCATCGCCGTCGCAGAGGACCTCGACCTCGAGACCATCCTCCAGCGCACCGTCGAAGCCGCATGCGCCGCGACCGGCGCCAAATACGGTGCACTCGGCGTCATCAGCGCCCACGACAAAACCCGTCTACGGCACTTCGTGACCGTCGGCTTCGACAGCGACACCATCGCGGAGATCGGAAACTATCCCCAAGGCCACGGCGTGCTCGGGCTCCTCATCCGGGAGCCGCGAGCGCTGCGCTTGCACGACTTGCGCACGCATCCAGAATCGTACGGATTTCCGCCCGGCCATCCGCAAATGGTGTCCTTCCTGGGAGTGCCTGTGCGCTCCCGGGACCGGGTCTTCGGCAACCTGTACCTCACCGAGAAGATCGGCGCCGACGATTTCACCCTCGACGACGAACAACTCGCCATCGCTGTTGCCGCAGCGGCCGGCGTCGCCATCGAGAACTCCCGTCTCTATGAGCAGACCAACGCTCGACGCCAGTGGCTACAGGCCGCCGTCGACGTCGAGCAACGCCTTCTCCAGCGCAGCAGCGACGGACACGTCTTGGACTACATCACGGAGCGCATCCAACAGATCGCTCCGGGCTTGCACGTGACGATCGTCCACCGCGCCGTGACCCAGCCCACGATGAAACTCACGGATGCGGAAACCCTCGCCCAGCTCCCGCGACTCGAGGGTCTGCGTGAGCAGGTCATCCTCGTTCCCCTGTCCGCAACCAAAGACTCCAACCACACCATCGTCGTCGGTTCACCGCCGGGCTCCGACGCGATCAGCACCGAGTTCATCGAACACATCACGACATTCGCATCCCGTGTGTCCCGTTCATTCGAGATCGCGGAAGCGCAATCACTCCGGGAACGGCTCGCCGTCTTCGAAGATCGCGACCGCATCGCACTCGACCTGCACGACCTCGTCATCCAACGCCTGTTTGCGGCTGGTCTCTCGATTCAGGGGCTCCGCCGGTTTATTCGCGACGACGCCGCCCACGCGCGAATCGACGCCGTGACGCAGGAGATCGACGAATCCATACGGGAACTGCGGCGCACCATTTACTCGCTGACCAAGCCGTCGGATAGCCTGCTCGGCGCACGCGAAGCGATACTCGATGTCACCTCCTCAACGGCGAACCTTGTCGGGTTCGAGCCGGTCGTGCGGCTCTCCGGGCCTCTCGACACCGCGCTCGACGGTGAAATGCGCGACCACCTACTCGCAGTTCTCCGCGAGGCGCTGAGCAACGCCGCCCGCCACTCGGGGGCGACGAGCATCGATGTCGACGTGACGGCGAATCGCGGCGAGTTGGAACTTGTGGTCACTGACAATGGACGCGGGATGTCGCCGGGCGGGCATGAGAGCGGGCTTCGCAACATCCGCCAACGCGCAGCGGATCTCGGTGGGTCTGTTCGCATCGACACGGCCGTCGACAACGGGTTCAAGTTGTCGTGGCGTATCCCTGTCGGCCCCCGCACGCCCGCCCGCGGCGAGTGAGCAGTTTCGGTTCGAATAACGGCCGAATAAGAGCAGAAAGTGCTCACTCGACGGAAGGGGTAAGCGAGGGGGTACGCGTGATGTACACCGCCGCCTGCGTGCGATGCTCAAGCCCCAGTTTCGCGAGCACCGAGCTCACATAATTCTTCACGGTCTTTTCGGCGAGATGCAGATTCTCGCCGATCTGCCGGTTCGTCATTCCCTCGCCAATCAGCAGGAGCACCTGCTGCTCACGCGGTCCGAGATCGACCAGTCGCAGATCTTGCTCAGGCCCCTGCCGCAACCGCGCCTTGACGCGGTCGACGAACTCCGCATCCATCAGGTTCTCGCCCCTGGCCGCGCGACGCACGCCGTCGACAATGTCGGTTCCGCCGATCTCCTTCAACAGATACCCGGATGCCCCGGCCACCACTGCCCCGAGCAGTGCCTTGTCGTCGTCATAGCTCGTCAGAATGAGGCAGGCGATCGACGGGTCGACGCTGCGCACGTCGCGGCACACATCGATCCCGCTTCCGTCGGGCAAACGCCCATCGAGAACGGCGACATCGGGGCCGAGGGCAGGGATGCGCCGGGTCGCCTCTCGCGCGGAGCCGCTCTCGCCCACGACCTCGATGCCAGCATCCTCAAACAGTTCGCGGAGCCCGCGCCTGACAATTTCGTGATCGTCAAGGAGAAAAACGCGAATCGGCATGGCTCAGTATCGTTCTGGCTCTGGTCCGATGTCGAAGCGACGACCGCTGATTTCGGCCACGGCGATGCGCACATACACGTACTTGAGGGTGGGTATCCATGGCTTGAAGGGCAGCAGGTCCGCCCCGATGATTTCGCTTTGCTTCTCAAGCGCCTTCGCGGTTCCCTCGGCGATCACGCTCCACGCCGACGTTTCGTCGTAGAAGTCGGCTTCGAAAGCGACATTTTCATTGATCGTGAGAGACAGCAGTTTCGTGCCCTGTGATGTGCGGATGAGAATCGTTCCGTGATCAACGAAGTAGTTCACCGGGAAAATCATCGGCTTTCCTGCGACACTCACCGCGAGACGGCCGAGTGCGCTCGACGTGAGGAGCTCCCAGCACTGCGTGTCGTCGAGCACCTCGATAGGGCCTTCTTGGTCGAACATGCGATTCCTCTCGC
>JANOYC010000178.1:0-6282 GCA_031428675.1 Microbacteriaceae bacterium
CTGAATCGCACCGCGACCGGCAAAGACACCACCTTCGTGCTCGACTTCGTCAACGACCCCCAGGACGTTCTGGATGCGTTTCAGCCCTACTTCCGCGACGCCCGTCTCAGCGCGGTATCGGATCCGAACGTCGTGTCTGACCTCAAGGACAAGCTCGACGCTGCGGGCATCTACGAGCAGTCCGAAGTCGATGCCGCTGCGGCTGTCGAGGTGTTCGGCAAGGGCAACAACGCGCTCTCTGCAGCGGTCGCCCCGGGCAAAGACCGATTCTCGAAACGCTACGAGAACGCGATCGAAGCGCGCGACGGCGAAGCGGTTGACCGATTGGAACTGTTCCGCTCCGATCTGACGGCGTTTGTAAGCGCCTACGACTTCTTGTCGCAGATTCTGAACTTCGAAGACACCGACATCGAGAAGCTCTCCCTCTACGCCCGGGCGCTCGCGCGGGTCATCCGCGAGGACACCCGCAAGCAACCGATCGACCTCACCGGGGTCGAACTCGTCGGCTACGGCGTCAAGAAGGGCGCGACGGAGAGCCTCCAGCTCACCGGCGAAGGCGAGATCGATCCGTTGACTCAGACGGGCACCGCGACTCCGAAAGACCCGCTGCTCGCACGACTTGAGGAAGCGGTTGAGCAACTCAATCAGCTCTTCGACGACGAGACGTTCACGCGGGCGGACAAGGTCGGCTTCTACACCCACATCAAGGGCAAGGCCGCCGAGAACGAGAAGATCACCGCTCAGGCTGCCGTGAACTCGGAGAAGCAATTTCTCGCCAGCCCCGACCTCAAGGGCACAGTCATCCAAGCAATCGTCGCGGCCAGCGACAACTTCGCCTCCATGACCGGCGAAACCCTGAGCAGCGACGCCAAACTCGCGAAGATCATCGAACTCATCGGGCGCGCACTCTACGCCGACGGTCGCGACGTCGCTTGATCACGGACGTGTCGCGCCCAGAACTCATCCTCCGCCCAGCCTTCCGGTACCCCCATGCCGGTCAAATTCATACGCGGCCGAGTGCTTAGCAACGAATGCAGACGGCGAGCCCAGCTACTGCGAGGAGAGACGGTGTCGAGGATGGATTGGAGCGATACCAGCACCGGATAGAGGCGCTTTTCGGAGCGTCGGGGAAGGGCGTCCGACCGCTGCAGCCACGACACCGATCGCGACGAAGGGATGGCTGGGTACACTCCGAGCCCGACGTTCCACAAACGTCCATGATGGGCGCATACATTGCGAAGGCGGACGTACGTGCGCATCCACGACGTGAGAATCGGCTCGGTCACCCCAATCGTGCGCGCGATCGCTGTTCGGTCCGATCGCTGACGGAGATTCTCGACGACGCTGCCGAGTTGGCCGATCGTCAATGTCTCGACCATCAGCCACGACGGAAGAAGCTCCGGGCTGCCGTATGTCAGAAGGTAGTGCTCTAGGGCGGAGCGATGGATCAACGCATCGTCTACGGTGTCGGGAAGCCCGCGCAGGCGATCACTGCAGGCCTTGTCGACGATCTGCAAGAGCCCAGAGTGCTTGCCGTAGTTCGAGAAGTGCGCGGGCTCGCCGTACCAGTGCGCATCGTCATAGGTGGTCGACATGTGGTCGGTGAGCGCAGCACGCACAGCCACCTCGACGCGCTCCAGCGCGTCGATGACCACCAGCCTCAGTGCTCGGTCGAACACATAGAGATCGAGTACGTCATCGAACCCGACGCCGGCCCGAAATCGATGCTCGCCGCCTTCCATTTGGAACGGAATCGTATAAGGCGACAGCCTAAAGTATCCGATGTGTCTCAGGTATCGAGCGACCCGCTCGCGATCGACAATCTCCAAGCCTCGCTCTGCGAGACGGTCGACGAGAGCATCTAAGCTCAGCGCGCGCTTGTCGTAACGGAGTGTGCCCCGGGTCCGGGCTGAGCGGTGCGATTGAGGCATCGGTGCCCCTCTCGGCCCGGGTAAAGAAAATCCCCCAAGTGCGCATCGTCGAGAGGCGTGGGGGATGTAGTGGGTTTAGGCTAGCACTTCTTCTCGCGGTTGGCAGGCTCTCCACAACGCTGATCCAGTTCACGCGCCGATACCGGCCAGCAGTCCTCAGCCGTCGATTTCAAACCGCGTCCCGACCGCTGAACGCCCGCTCGCGTATACAGAGAAAAGGGCCGGACAACCGTTCAACAGTTGTCGCGACCCATTTCCTGAACGGGACCCGGCTAGTAAGCCGAACTTCCCAATGTGCGCGAGGGGGGACTTGAACCCCCACGCCCTAACGGGCACTAGCACCTCAAGCTAGCGCGTCTGCCATTTCCGCCACCCGCGCGCTTCGGCGACCCTTGCGGAATCGCCGACATATGAAGATAGCACGTCAGCGAGACCCATTTTGCCCACCCATGCTCCAGTACCGTTGACCCATGGCGGGCGAACCACAACTCGAGGAAACGGCGCGCATTGCGCGCGACCTCATCCGGTTCGACACCACCAATTGGGGCAATGGCGTCTCCAACGGCGAGACGGATGCCGCCGAATATATAGGCGCGATTCTCGAGTCCCACGGGCTCACCACCACCTACATCGACGCCGCGCCCGGGCGCACGAGCGTTGTTACCCGCGTTCCCGGTGCCGATCCGACGAAGCCCGCGCTCATGCTGCACGGACACACGGATGTCGTTCCAGCCGACCCGGCGAACTGGAGCGTCGATCCGTTCGGCGGCGTCATCCGCGACGGGATGCTGTGGGGGCGCGGAGCCGTCGATATGAAGGACATGGACGCCATGATCCTCACCGCCGTCGGCGACATCCTCAATTCTGGCCGGCAGCCTGCCCGCGATCTCGTGCTCGCGTTCTTCTCCGACGAAGAGAACGGGGGAGTGTTCGGTTCCCACTACCTCGTCGACAATCATCCCGAGCTCTTCGCGGGCGCCACCGAAGCGATCAGCGAAGTCGGCGGCTATTCGGTCATGGTCGGCGACCAGCGCGCTTACCTCATGCAGACCGGAGAGAAGGCGCTCGTCTGGGTCAAGCTCATCGCGCGGGGGCAAGCGGCACACGGCTCCCGCATCATCCACAACAACGCGATCACCAAACTCGCCGAGGCGATCGCTGTGTTGGGTCGGCGCGAGTGGCCGCTTGCGCTGACCGCCACGACGACGCAGCTCATCGCGGAACTCGCGCGCATCCTGAACGTTGATGTTCACGAAATCGGCCCGGATGCCGTGGCCCTGGCCACCGGAGCGCCCGGCGGCTTCATCCAGGCCACCCTGCACACGACATCCAACCCGACGCTGTTGAAGGCTGGTTATAAGCACAACGTGATTCCCGACTACGCGGAGGCGTATGTCGACATCCGCACGCTCGCCGGCCAGGAAGACGCTGTGCTCGCCGAAGTGCGCGAACTCGTCGGGCCCGACATCGAGATCGTCGTGACCCACCGCGACATCGGGCTCGAGAATCCGTTCGCGGGCCCGCTCATCGACGAAATCCTTCATACCCTGAGTGAGCACGATCCGGATGCGGTGGTGCTGCCCTATCTACTCTCCGGCGGAACCGACAACAAGGCCCTGTCGAAGCTGGGCATCGCCGGCTACGGCTTCGCCCCACTGAAATTGCCGCCTGACCTGGACTTTCCCGGTCTTTTCCACGGGGTCGACGAGCGCGTTCCGCTCGACGCGTTAGTGTTTGGCAGACGGGTGCTCGGCGACCTCCTGCTACGGTACTGATCTGGCGATGATGCCCTAAGCACCAAACTTCCCGTATTCCTCTTACCCGAAGGCGACCGCGTGGGCTACATCGAGGCCATTATTCTCGGACTTGTTCAAGGTCTGACCGAGTTCCTCCCCATTTCTTCGAGCGCGCACTTGCGCATCGTGGGGGAGTTCCTGGGAACCGGCGCCGACCCCGGCGCGCAGTTCACCGCCATCACCCAGCTGGGCACCGAAACGGCCGTGCTGATCTTCTTCTGGAAAGACATCACGCGCATCGTCAGCAAATGGTTTCGGGCCCTTCGGAAGCAGGTGCCGCAGAGCGATCCAGATGTGCGTCTCGGCTGGTTCATCATCCTCGGCAGCATCCCCATCGTCGTTCTCGGCCTGATCTTCCAGAACGCGATCGAGACGACGCTGCGCTCTCTGTGGCTGGTGGCGTTCACCCTGATCTTCTTCGGCATCCTGCTGGGAATCGCCGACCTCGTCGGGCGCCGCGAGCGCAACCTCACGACACTCACCTGGCCGCACGCCGTTGTCTTCGGATTCGCTCAGGCGGCGGCGCTCATCCCGGGTGTATCTCGCTCCGGAGGAACGATTACCGCCGGCCGGTTCCTCGGCTACGACCGCCCATCGGCGGCACGGTACTCCTTCTTGCTCGCGATTCCGGCCGTGTTCGGCAGCGGTTTCTTCCAGGTGTACAAATCGATCAAGGAACCGTGCCTCGACGCCGCCCTCGGTTGCGCACCCGAGGTGTTCGGACCGGGCGAGACAATCGTCGCGACGATCATTGCCGGGTTCGTCGGATTCGGAGTCATCGCATTCTTGATGGCGTATATCTCGCGGCGGTCGTTCATGCCCTTCGTGATCTACCGCGTTCTCCTCGGCGTGACCCTGATCATCCTGCTCTCGACCGGCGTCCTCCACCCCTAACCGCTCCCTCCCGCCAAGTGAGCACTTTCTGCTCTTAAAACCCCGGTTTAGGAGCAGAAACTGCTCACTCGCCGGAGGGGCACTCGCGGGGTTATTGGCGCCAGGGATCTTCGCCGGCGGAGGGTCCGCTGCGGCCGTCGCGCTTGCGCAAGTACTTCTCGAACTCCTCCGCGATCGCATCGCCGGAGGCCTCGGGCGAATCCACAGTGTCGCGGGCCCGCTCGAGTTGAGCGATGTACGCGGCCATGTCGTCGTCATCGGATGCGAGCGCGTCGATTCCGCTCTCCCACGCCGCCGACTCCTCAACGAGGTCGCCGCGGGGGATCGTGATGCCCAAGATCTCCTCGAGCTTCTGGATGAGCGCAAGTGTTGCCTTCGGCGACGGCGCGTTGTGCACATAATGCGGCACGCTTGCCCACACCGACAGCGTCGGCACGCCAGCCTTCTCCGCGGCCTGACCGAGCACCGAGAGGATGCCCACCGGGCCCTCATAGCTACTGCGCTCGACCGACAATTCGGCGCGAACCTCGGCGTTTTCGCTGCTCACGAACACGGAAATCGGCCGAGTGTGCGGCACGTCGGCGAGCATGGAGCCGAGAAAGATGATGTTTCTGATTTCGGCGTCGTCGACGACCTCCATGATTTCCTCGGTGAACGTCTTCCACCCGCGGGACGGCTCGCTCCCCAGCAACAGATAAATGCTTGATGACGAGGATGCGTCGGGGCCGTATGCGGTGACCTCCGGCCAGATCACCTGGCGGTTTCCGTCGTCGTCGAAAGCGACGGTCGGACGGTTGAACTGATAGTCGAAATAGTCTTCCGGGTCGACACTCGCGACCGCTTCCACGTCGAGATGCTCCTTGAGCATGCGCACCGCGCCGCTCGCCGCCTCGCCCGCGTCATTCCAGCCTTCGAATGCAACAACGAGCAGACGTCCGGACGCGAAGTTCGTGGTCATCTGTCAAGGATACGTCGCGACACTAGACTTTCCCGTTGTGACCAGCCCCATGCCCGCCGCCGTTCTGTGGGACATGGACGGCACGATCATCGATAGCGAGCCCTATTGGATGGCCGCCGAGACCGAGCTCATCGAGTCCCACGGCGGCACCTGGAGTCACGCCGAAGCTGTGGAGCTCGTCGGTTCCGGTATGTGGCACACCGCTCGCATCATCCGCGGCCGTGGCGTTCAACTCACGGAGCGGGAGATCATCGAATCGCTCACGACGCGCGTGCTCGAACAGGTGATAATCGACGTGCCCTGGCGTCCCGGCGCGCGCGAACTTCTCGCCGAGTTGAAGGTGCGCGGAGTGCGAACGGCGCTCGTCACCATGTCGATCAGACGCCTCGCCGAGCATGTCGCGAGCGCGATCGACTTCGCCCCATTCGAGGTGATCGTGTCGGGGGATGACGTCGAGCACGCCAAACCTCATCCCCGGCCCTACCTCATGGCGGCCGAATTGCTGGGCGTCGATCCGCGCGATTGCGTCGTGATTGAGGATTCCGAGCCGGGAGTCGCATCGGGTACCGCGTCCGGTGCCGCCACGATCGGCGTTCCGCATGTCATCGCGCTCCGAGAGCATGCCGACTATGACGTCTGGCCGACACTCGCCGGACGCACGGTCGCCGACCTCGCCGACGTGCTTCACGCAAGGAGAACAGCA
>JANOYC010000179.1:0-3739 GCA_031428675.1 Microbacteriaceae bacterium
GACGAGAGCGACGACCCGCTCCCCATCGCTTCCGGCGTGGTCGTATAAGTCGGAAGAGGCGGCCCGAACGATCTCCGAACCGGGCTTGGATGCGGGTAGTCCCCATTCGGAGTTCCGAATGGAAACGACGGTGCGGTTGGCCGCGACGCAGACCGTCGCCAGCCGGCGTGCTCGAACCTCCGGAGTCATCTCCGACCCGGTATCGACGAAGTCCTGCCAGTTGGTGTTCATCAGCGGAGGACAGAGACCGACACGCGAGCGGTCGAGAAAGCCTTCGCGTCGACCGAGGCCGTCGTTGCCCCGGAGTACTCCCCGTTCACGGCGACGACGTCGATCACGACGCCATCGATCGAGATCCGAATACGCAGCGGCTCCGAGGTGACTGGGACGCCGATGAGGCCGGCCTTCGTCCCGAACTGCCCTCGTTCGAGTCGAAGGACGGGAGCAATGAGTCTCCCCGTGACTGGGTGACGACTGTCGATGGCGGATGTAATTTCCCGATCTAAGAGCCGTACTTCGCGAATCGTCCGGTCTGCGATGGAAGGGTCGCGTGCAAGGGTCGATTCGAAAGTCGCCGTGGCGATCAAGACGAAATGCTCCCACTCGAGGTCATCCGTCGCGTCCACGCGCAGGTCGGAACCGGGCGTTCGTCCGAGTCGGCCGAGCAACAGCGTGTAAGCGCGGTCAAGGTCGGCCTCCGGCATGTCGTCATCGTCATCATCCGCGAGGAGGAGTTCATCGATGCGATCAAGGAGTTCGGGAATCGCGGACTCGTCGCGGTCGTCCGATGTGTTCTGCTCAGTCATCAGGATTTCTTCCAATCGTCCCAGAAGGGTCCGAGCGAGGCTCGGAGTGATACGAGTCCTTGGCGCCAGCGTGATTTCACGCGGTCCTGCGGAATTCCGAGGAAGTCGGCGATCTCGGTCTGAGTGAAGCAGCGGTGCGGGTATTTCATGTGCAATCCGAGTGCGAGAGCGACGACGTGCTGCTGATCGGTTGGTAGTTTGCGAACCGCGGCCACGATCCTGTTGTCGATATCCTCCCTCAGAACGCAAGCTTCCTGCAGTGAGACCCCGCTCGGCAGTCCGTGACTGTCGTCCCTGAGATCGACCGAACCTTCCTCACCGTCGTCTCGGAGAGTCGGCAGGCCATCGCCGTGATCGCCGTAATCGCGGGCTCGTTTCTTGGCGCGCAACTGAGTGAAGTGCGTGCGGAGCATCGTGGTCTTCAGGAATTTGATGATCATCCCCGGAGGCCGAGGTTCTGTCCGAAGCGAGGTAAGAGACTTCGCGATCGCGTCGTGCGCTAGTTCCATCGCCTCGTCTGCGTTGCGAGTCAGTTTCCATCCGAATTTGAGTAGCTTCCGCACTTGATCCTTGTCACTGAGGAATGCATCCACCTGGATCGATTCGCGACTCAACTCCTCGAACTCAACCTCGAGCGCATCGATGGCAGCACCCTCATCCGTTTCCTCGGCCGACTCCGCGTTGTCACGCGCCGGGTCGTCGCCACTCTCCTCGCCAACATACCCAGTGGCGGTGCTCTCCACGGTTTCCCTTCATGTCGGTTGGTGCCGTGTGGATCCATTTAACCCCACCCAAGCGATCCTGACGTCTCTGGATTTACCAACGACGAAAGCTGAGGCCCCGGTGAATAGTGGTAGAGCGCTCACGATAGCGACAGACGGCTCGTCCGGCAATCGGCCGATCTCGGGCTGGGCGTGGATGGCCGAGGATGGCCGCTATCGCGCGGGGACGGTTGCGTCGAGCACCATCCTCGTCGCGGAACTGCACGCGATCTACGAAGCGATCCGCACAAGTGCGGGGAACACACGGCTGCTGATCCTCTCGGATTCGAAGCCCGCCCTGAACCTGATCAACGAGACGCTCCGCACCGGAGTCATCAGGAACCGGTCGGGAGTCAGCGGCGCGAAGGCCACGGCACTCGCGCTCCACCGAATCGCCCTGCAAACGACCCAGCGGCATGTGCGCTTCGGGTGGGTCAAGGGCCACTCGACCAACGCCCTGAACGACGCCGCGGATCGACTCGCGGTGCAGGCACGCCGGTGCGCGCAACTTGGCGGCGACCCCACCCGACTCGGTGTGATCTACGACCGGATCGTCGCGGAGAGCCTCGCCGACCTCTCGCAGAAACCCTGACCGCCCAGGTGGCCGCGGGTTTAACCCCGCGGCCACCCGGACTCCGTCCCTGTTCGTAACAACGACGAATCCCAAACCCGATGAGCACTGGAGCCCCATGAGATTCCTTCCGAAGTTCCTGACCCGCCGGCCTGATCGCTTGATGCCCGCTCCGCGCAGCTACGTCGATCAGATCACCCTCACCGACGTGAGTGAAGGCAAGTACCTGGCGCTCACCCCCATCCCCTACGCGGACGCACTCACTCCGGCGCCGCACTCGCTGCCACGCTTGGATCCTCACGACGCTGACCTCCGCCAGGTCGTCACCGACACGGTGGCACGGCTCGCGTCGACCGGGGCGCTGGACGAGTTCACGATGGATGTCCTCGACAACTGGATCGATTCATGGCACGAGACCTGGGTTGGGCCGGTGATGAAGTATGCGGAAGCCCGCCGTGAAACGTCCGCTCGGCTGATCTCGGTACACCAGGAGAGCCTCGTCCGCGAGACTGCCGAACTTCGGACGATCACCGAACGCCGCGCCGATCTCGCCACCCAGCACAGCGCGCTCTCCGAGGCTCTCGGCCTGCCGCAGGTACCAGCCAACGACGCCGCCAAGCTCTCCACCCTGCCCTCCGAATACACCTCGCTGCTGTACACCCACCTCGACCTGCCCCTGGAACGACCTCGGGCGCCACGACCGCCCGCGGACCCACACGACAACCACTGACCCGATAACCGAAGGACGCCCGACCATGACCGTCACCGCCTTCCCCCAGTCCGATGGCAACGATTCAGACGCCCCTCGAGAGCCCCGTCCCGAACCGGTGCTCGTAGTCACGGGCATCCTGCAGGCAGCCCGCCTCTTCGAGAAGCGCCACGACGTGCGCCGCCGGCTCCTCGTCGCCATCGTCATCCTCGGGATCGCTTCAGCTGTCGACGTAGCCTTGGCCAAGAACGCCTTCGACGTCTCGCTAAGGCTGCCGGAGTGGCTGTCATGGTTCGTCGCCATCGGTGTCGGGCTGATCGCAGTAGCCGCCGCTTTCCATGCCGGTATCCAGGCGCGGCGGCGGGAATATCCGATGGCGGTGGCCGAGGGAATCGCCGTGCTGCTGATCGCCGCCGCACTATACGTCCTGCGCTCCGGTACGGCCTCCGCAGAGACGAGCCCGGCCTTCGAAACGACATCGGAGCCACTGACCGGATCAACCGACGAGAGCATCCTGGCCCCGGTGATGCTGATGATCTTCCTGGCCACGGCGGTGCTCGCATTCGCCGACGGCTGGCGACTCAGCGACCCCGATCGCGCGGCGTTCTGGGCCCTCACGGAATTACTGGACGAGACCACCTCCGCCCATGCCGCCAAGACCGGCCGAGTTGCGCGTCTGCATGAAGAGATCGTCAGCCAGCTCGCGGTCTTACACCGCATCGACGCAGACCGCGACGTCGCCCTCGCCGCGCTCGAGGCAGTGGCGGACGAGCTGCGCGAATGGGCGCGACTCGAGATCGCCCGCGAACTCGGTGACCCCCGCTCGACCTCTGCCATCCCCCCCCCCGGGCGGGGGGGGGGGGGGGGGGGGGGGGGGGGGGGGGGGGGGGGG
>JANOYC010000180.1:0-2063 GCA_031428675.1 Microbacteriaceae bacterium
GAACTGGATGACGCCCGAACCCACAACGCTGTCGATGAACAGCTTGGACACACCAGACGAGGCCGCGCCGATGACGGCAGAGACGCCGCTGCTCAAGAGCTTCGGGACGGTCGTTTCATAGGCCTTGTTGTCGGTGTCACCCGAGTCGCCGTAGGTGACGTCGACCGTGATGCCGAGGTCAGCTTCGTTGATCTCCTTGGCGGCGAGCGCCACACCTGCCTCTTCGGGCGGGCCGAGGAACGCGAGAGATCCGGTCTGCGGAAGTACCGTTCCGATGCTCAATTCGAGCGTCTCGGTCGGCGCGGCCGGGGCCGGGCCTTCTGCGGCCGGGGAGGCACAGCCCCCGAGCACGAGCACGCTTGCTCCCACGATGGCGACGCCGCTCAGGGCGGCCCTTACAGACTTCGAACGCGAGCTCGTAGTCTTCGCGAATACGCTCATATTGCTCCTTGGGTATGGATTGACGGACGTGAAATGCACGCGCGAGTGCGAGGACACTCTCTCCATGACACACGTTATGTCGTGCACAATGCTCGCAGGATTCGGATGTGTTACAGCACTGTAACTTAGCAATGCAGCATATAAATGGGGCCAGTGAACGCTCACACCGAAGCAAATCGTGCGATTCGCAATGAAATTCGAAGGTTAGCGCCGCGCTATTTCCAGTCCCACGTGCTCGCTCGCGAGTACGAATTATCCGCGTCGTAACGGTAGATTCCGAATCGCGCTCCGGAAGCGTGACCGGTCGACGAAACATCGAGAAGTCCGGATATGCCGTCATAGTCGATGTCGGTTTCGGTCCGCAGCACATCGAGGCATTCGCCGAAACTGCGGCAGGTGATACCACCCGAGGTCGCAGGCGGCAGACCCAGCGACACCGACCTGCCCGAGTCGTCAGCGACGAAAACCGCCGCGAGCGCCGCGGCGATGGTGGCGTCATACGCCTCAGCGGCGAGGCGGGTGTCGGAAACTGCTGGATCGGCCTGCGCGAGGCGCGCGACGAACGAGTCCTCGGTGGCTGCGCCGCCGCGGATGCCGTTCGCGCCGTCAAGCACTCCGGAGGTGAGCCCAGAGGAGTAATCCGTCAGATTTTCGCTCGTGAGCCACAGTTTCGTTCCGCCGAGTCCCGCCTTCGTCAACGCGGTGATCAACGCCGTGGTCTGGTCACGGTTCGCGGCGGCGATGGCGACGACAACGGCATCCGGTTCAGCGTTTGACATTGTCGTAACGACCGCAGACACCCGCGTCGACGCTGCGAGAGCCTCGCTGGCGACAAGAGAGCCGTCGTGATTCTCCAGACTCGAGTCGAGGCTTGTCTTGAGCGACTCACCAGCCGCATCGCCGGTGTAGACGAGCGCAACCTTCGAGGCGCCAGATTCGGGCAAAATTCGCCCCAATGCGTCGCCCTGCGACGCGTACTCGGGGCTGGTGCGGAAAAGAAATCCGGAGCCGTCGACCACGGGGACGTCGCGCGAACTCATTGTCGTCGACACGACGGCGATTGTGGCGTCGATCGCCACCGGCATGATCCGCTCGACAAGCGCGGTCGACGACGGTCCGACGATGACGTCGACGCCGCGCGCTACGAGGTCGGCCATCGATCCGTCGATCCGGTCAGCGGTCGCCGCCCCGGAGTCGCGGTGCAACACCTCTACCGGTTTGCCGAGCACGCCGCCTGCGGCGTTGATCTCGCGCACCGCCACCTCGACCGCGGCTACCTGAGCGGGGCCGAGCGCCGCGAGCTCGCCCGAACTCGGAAGGAGGGTGCCGAAGCGGAGCACGCCGTCACCGGACGGCGTGATCGTGACCGATTCGGTGGGGGTGGGAGTGGCAGTCGGCACTGGAGCCTCTGGGGCGCAACCCGCGAGTATTCCGACGACGACAACGGCTGAGGCCGCGGCAAGTGACATGAGGGCGCTACGGCGCGACATCGCGGTTCCTTTCGGCGGGGACACCCGAACGATATCCCCCGCTCAGCCCCGTTCGAGGAAGGCGCGGCGCGGTCCGCGGCCGGAACGCACCATGTCGACGGTCAGTATGACCAGCGCCACCCAGACGAGCGC
>JANOYC010000181.1:0-2325 GCA_031428675.1 Microbacteriaceae bacterium
GCGCCAGCGCGCTCGATGGCTGCCACACTGTTGCCGAATTGCGCCCTATAGCGGTCGAGCCATCGTTCTTCGTGCTCGCCGCCAAGTGAGCCCGCGCGCTTGAGCATCGGGTCTTCGTCGATGGCGATCGGGTCTGCCAGCTCGAGCTTCACATCGAGCTGGCGCGCGAACGCGAACTCGCACTTCGACGCGTTGGTCAGGTCGCTCGCGCTCGTGACCACGGCTCCGTCAAGCAGGAACATGGGGCTCCGATCCGAGAGGTGGGCAGTAGTGCAGGCTATGGGGAGTCACTGACATCACGCTACCTGCGACCCTCGAACTTGGGCTACCACACTCGAACAATCCTCGACACAGTGTGACCATGTCCGATCTTCGCGACCGTGTGCCCGCGCACTCCCTCATCGACGAACTGCTACGCCAGCGGCAGAGCGGTGGAATTCACATGGACGCGACTGGTCGACGCTTGATGGTGTCCGAGGAAGCGGAGGCTTGGTATCGCGGTGCGCTCGGCGAGCGCCACGTTGCTGCCATCCTGAGCGACCTCAGCGACGACTGGTCAGTGCTCCACTCGATCCCGATCGGCAAAGGCAACAGCGATATCGACCACGTCGCGATTGGCCCGTCTGGCGTGTACTCAATCAACACCAAATTCAGCCCCGGCAAGAAAATTTGGGTTGGCGGCTACGGCATGTATGTAGGAGGCACGGCGAGGCCGCATTACGTGCGTAACGCCCTTCTGGAAGCGCAAAGAGCGTCTGAAGCACTTTCCGCAGCAACGGGTCTGACCGTGCCCGTCACCGGGCTCATTGTGTTCGTTGATCCAGCGTCGATAACGCACAAGGCGGCGGCTGGAGCCGGCGAATATCGTCCAACTATCGAGGTGATCGCGTCTAGCGCGCTCTGTGAGCGGCTCGACTCTATTCGCGAATTCAGCGACGAGCAGATTGCCAGAATCGTGGAGGCCGCGGTGCGCCCCGAAACCTGGGTCCAGCACCCGAAGTCGTCGTCGCATGGTGCGGTAATCGATAATGAATTCGCCGATCTCGAGGCCGCTCTCGGGCCGCAGTTCGGGTTCCCGAGCGTTTCCACGCGACCAGGTGCTCGCACCTCAGTTCGAGAACCGCGAGTCTCGCGCAAGGCTCAATCGCGGCGGGGCACCCGGCCCGCGTCGCGCGCAAGATCAAAGAAGGCGCCTCGCAAAACGGGCAGATCTCGCCGCGAGCGACTAATCACCGACCTCGTCCTTTCGATCGGAGTGCTGTCGGTAGTGTGGGCGGTGTTGGCGAACCGCTGATCCTACGGAGCGACCCAAGGGGTCGCCCTGCGCGCCGGGACAGCGCCCTGCCGAGTTGCCCTATTCCGTGGTTCCGGGCGCACGGGAACCACGAAATGGGGCAACTCGCGGGAGGTGGGGGTGGGGGCGCTTACTTCTTGCCCTGTGCGGCAACAGCGGCGGCACCGGCGGCCGCGGCCTCTGGGTCGAGGTATTCTGCGGGCGCAACTGGCATGAAGTTCTCATCCAGCTCATAGACGAGCGGGATGCCAGTCGGGATGTTGAGTTCCGAGATGTCGGCATCCGAAATACCGTCGAGGTGCTTCACGAGCGCACGCAGCGAGTTGCCGTGCGCGGTCACGAGCACGGTCTTGCCTGCGGCGAGGTCGGGCTTGATGTCGGACTCCCAGTAGGGAAGCATCCGGTCGATCACGAGGGAGAGGCTCTCAGTGCGCGGAATGTCGCCATCGATGCCGATGTAGCGCTCATCCGAAACCTGGCTGTATTCGGCGTCATCGTCGAGCACGGGCGGCGGCACGTCGAAGCTGCGACGCCACTCCTGGAACTTCTCCGGTCCGTACTTCTCGAGGGTCTCGGCCTTGTCGAGGCCTTGCAACGCACCGTAGTGGCGCTCGTTGAGGCGCCACGTGCGCTTGACCGGAATCCACAGGCGGTCGGCAACCTCGAGCGCGAGGTTCGCGGTCTGGATCGCCCTAGTCAGCACGCTCGTGTAAAGCACCTCCGGCTTCAGACCGGATGCCGCGAGCAGTTCACCGGCGCGCTTCGCCTCGGTGACGCCCTGATCACTCAGGCGGACATCCACCCATCCGGTGAACAGGTTCTTCTGGTTCCAGTCGGAGTTGCCATGGCGCAGCAGGATGAGCGTGTGAGTCATGCGCACCAGCATATCGACGGCCCGGATTGCTGGCGCATCACGCCATCGCGAGGCACGGGAGAATGGTCGAATGGCAGCGGGTCGAGCGGAGGGGCGGATAACGCGCGGCACTACCGGCACCAACCGGCTGCGCCGCATCGACCGCTGGATCGCGGCG
>JANOYC010000182.1:0-3589 GCA_031428675.1 Microbacteriaceae bacterium
CATCGGATCATCGCCCGTCAAGGCAGACATGGTTACCATCGGCACTCCGACCGCGTCGCCCGACGCGGGGCTCGTCGGTGCCATAAGCGAAGTGCGCACAGCGTTCGCGCCGGGACAGTTCTTCGAACTCGAAGGCGAAGCCCTTCTCGCCCGCTCGGGGTTTGAAGACATGGTCGGCGGATGCCGGATCGCGGCGGCAACGACGCCGAAGGTAGGAGCGTCGAAGCCCACTCAGGTGGCGTACCGGACGTATGTGCGCAACCCGGACGAACCAACGGGCCTCACCGAGTTCGCCGGGATATTCGCGACAACCGCCAATCTCTACGCGACCAAGACCAACGTCGGGAGGGCGGTCGAGACAGTCGGCAACCCCTATCTACTGGTATCGGCCCCGCACGCCGACCTCCGCGTATCGCCCAAGGGCACCTCGATGGTCGCCGACGCAGAGACCGGCGGAGGATTGCTCGCGGCGCTTGGCGAACTGACGGCCACGGGGGCCGCGCTCATCACGAGCGCGATCAACGCCGAGAGCGCAATGTCGACGACGCGCCTGATCGTGAAGGGATGAGCTGATGGCCGACCTGGACGCTATCGCCGCGGCAATCATTCGGCCGTTGGCATCGACGACAACGCGAGCCGTTGACGACGCGTTCGTCATAGCGCTCGGGCCCGACGACGAATTCGTCGAGTCGGAGGTTGCCATCGAGCTTTTGGAGTTCGCCTCGAGTGTCGTCGGCGGACTCGCCGCTGCCGCACGCACGCCGGTCGGAGCAAACACGAGGGCGACATCCCGGGTCGACGTTCCCCTCGCCGATAGCCTGGGTGGCACCGCCTCGGTCGGACTGGACCTGACTCTCTACGGACCGGGGGACGTTCGCGGTATCGAGAACGCCCAGATCGTGCGGCGCTATCCGGCGCCCGGCGCGCAGACCGCCGAAGAAACCGTGCTCGCCCACATCGAGTTCGACAGGCCGGAGTTGCCATGGGCGTTCAGCGCAGCGTCGCAGTCTGCCGTGATGAAGCCGTGGCTGACCCTCGTGGTCGTGGAGCGCGCGATGGTGGTGCGCGAGCCAGCCACGCGGGCGCTTCTTCCGGTGATGCAGGTGCCTCTCGCGCAATTGCCCACGCTCTCGCGCGTCGATCTGTGGGCACACGCTCAAGCTCCACGCACTAACAGGGGGACCGAGCAGGCGCTGAGCGCGCGCCTCTCCCCCGCACACGCCCCGGTCAATCTGTCGCGTCTCATCTCGCCGCGCATCCTGAAACAGGACACCGACTATGTGGCCATGGTGGTGCCCTCGACCGACGCGGGGGTTCGCGGCGGCCTCGGTCTCACCGGCGGCACCCTCGATCCGGCCTGGACTAGCTCCTCCCCTGATCCCGTGCGACTGCCGGTCTACGACAGTTGGGAGTTTCGCACCGGGCCCGACGGCGACTTCCGAGCGCTCGCTCTCAAGCTGGAAGGCATCGCTGCACCCTACGAGGTGGGGCGCAAGTTCATCGACACCTCACAGCCGGGCAAACCGTTGCGCGCACTTCAGCCCGACGAAGCCGGGCGCAAGCAAGTGATCCGGTGCGCCCTGTACTCGCCGACGCCCCCCGCGACTCCGGAGCAACACGAGGCGGAGAATGCCGAATGGCCGGTGCCGATGGTCGATGAGCTGCGCACCGAATTGGATCGACCCGCAACGATCGAAGGAACCGAAGCGCGCACCGGCGGGATTCCCGATCTCCCCATCATCGGGCCGCGCATCTATGCGAAACTGCATCGCGGATCGGCGGTGATCGAGGGCGACGACTGGTTCGCCGAGCTCAACCTGGCTCCGGTCAAGCGCATTGTCGCGGGTCTCGGAACCCGCGTGGTGCAGCGGGATCAAGAACAGCTCATGCAGTCCGCCTGGGCACAGCTGGGCGAAGTCGAGGCAGCGAATCGGGCCATCCGGCTGGCGCAGTTGGCCGAACTTCTCGCAACGCGGTTGCATGATCGACTCGGCCACTTGCATGCCGGGCGGCTCCTGCAGGTGACGGCCCCGCTCGCAACCCGCATCTCCATAGCCGACCACCGCACCCTGGCTGCCGAGCTCGTAGTGAGCTCGACCCCCGTGGCTGCGACGACCGGCGCGTTCCGCCGCGTGTCTCGGCCCGCAGGTCCTGTCGTGCGACGCGCGGATGCGTCAACCAAGGACCGAGTCGGAAGGATCGTCGGCAGCGATGGCGCGTTTCGGGACTTTTCCCGCACCTATCGCAACCCCGAGGGCATCGGTCGGCTGACAGCGGACGTGGTGCGCGACCTCGACCTACGTCTCGTGAGCGCCGCGGTCGATCTGCCCGTCGATGCCGTGTCGGGCATGCTGTCGGCGGCGAACGCCACGGTTCAACGCGCTGGAGCGTTCGCGAGCTTTCTGACTACTCCGTCTCAGTGGAACGCGATCGACCGGACGTTCGACGTGGGCGCGGACGTCGCGAACCGGTGGGGCGAGAGGTTGCTGCGCCCATCAGCCAACCCAGTCGTGGAGTCGATTCGGGCGCAGCGGGTGGGGCCGCTCGCCGCGGAACTGTCGCTGTCAAAGGCAGCCAGCCGGAGCCCTGTGCACGAGCGGCTGAGGAGCACGGCAATCACGATCAATGACCAATTGCTGGCCGAGTTGGGAAGGAGCACGGGCACGTCGATCGTCGCGCGTCCGAGCGTGCGTCGGTCCCCGATCGGCGGCGCTGTAGGGCGTTTCCCGATGAGCGGCGGCGGTGCCCGTATCCGCGCTGGGTCCGTCGGCAGGCTGCCAGTGGCGGGACATCCCGGTCTTCGCGTTCTCGATGTGCAGAATCTCACTCGCCTCGCGGACATGACCGTCGCCGCAGATGTTGCCGTGGGCATCCGCCGGTTCGCTGAACTAGCCGAAACCAGGCTGACGCCGGGCCTCGACCGCATCGATGAGTTGCCTCTCGAGGTGTTGCGTGCGGAAATGCGCAACATTGTGGATCCGGGCGCCCTGCTGACGATCGACAAGGTGCCGCATCGGGGTTCGTTGGCCGCGGGATCGGAGACGATCTCCGAGGCGATCGACCCACGGCACACGGTGCGCGCGGCGCTCGCCGGCCGACTTCACTTGAGCGACGCTCTCGCTTCACGGTGGTTCGCGCAACCCCGCATTGCACCGATCATGGCGGCGCCTCGCTTCGACCGGCCCATGTATCGGGCACTCGAGGACTATGACCGCGACTGGCTCGTACCCGGGTTGGGTCTGCTGCCGGCTGACGACTTCGTCACGGTGCTCTCCACGAACAGCGAGTTCATGGCGGCATTTTTCGTGGGGTTGAGCGACGAGATGGGGCGGGAGCTGCTGTGGCGCGGGTATCCGACCGACCAGCGCGGAACCTACTTCCACCGGTTCTGGAGTGGGTCGTCCGACGAACTGGCGAACCCGATCCACGTTTTCCCGTCGGCACCCCTCGCGAAGCAGATCTCGTTCGGCAGCGGTGATGGGCGCGCGGTCATCGTGGTCAAGAGCGAGCTCGTTCGCCGCTTCCCTGATCTCATCATCCAAGCGGTCAGGAATCAGGGCACCGTGCGTGACCCCGTGTTCGAAACGGC
>JANOYC010000183.1:0-12895 GCA_031428675.1 Microbacteriaceae bacterium
AGGCCGAGCGCTGCGCGCGACGTGCTACTTGATCTGTTCGAAGATGCTGAAGACCGGCATGTAGAGCGCCACGATCATTCCACCGATGACAAGACCGATGATGCCGATCATGAGCGGTTCGATGAGCGCGGTGAGCGACTCAGCCGTTGACTGCACTTCCTCTTCGTAGAAATCAGCGACCTTGGTCAGCATGATCTCGAGCGAACCCGAGTCCTCGCCAACCGCAATCATTTGGGTAACCATGTTGGGAAAGATTGGCTCGAGCGCGAGCGGCGCAGCGATCGATTTACCCGTTCGCACCGATTCCTGCACCTTGCGGAGCGCTTCCTCGATGACCCAGTTTCCGGATGTCTCCCCCACGATTGCGAGCGCCTGCAGAATCGGCACCCCGGCGCCCATCATCGTCGAGAAGTTGCGGGTGAACCGCGCAATCGCGACCTTGGCGAACAGTCCGCCGAACACCGGGATCTTGAGTTTCAGGGTGTCCGCGACGCTGCGGACGGCGTCGGTGTGCGCGTTGCGCTTCCACCACACCTTGAACGAGATGATGCCGACAACGAGCACCGGAACGATCCAGGCCATGTTCTCCGACAATACGACGAGGATCTGCGTCGGCACCGGAAGGTTGCCGCCGAAGCCGTCGAACATTGCCTTGAATACCGGCACGATGAAGATGAGCATCGCGATGACGGCGATGAACGCCATTCCGAGCACGGCGATCGGGTAGGTCATCGCCGACTTGATCGTCGCACGAAGCTTCACGTCGGACTCGAAGTTCTTCGCGATCGACTCGAGCGACTTGTCGAGGAAGCCGCCCGCTTCACCCGCCTTGACGAGGTGGATCATCAGGCGAGGGAAAACCAGCGGATGCTTCGCAAAGCCGTCAGACAGCGACAGACCGCTTTCAACATCCGATCGAATCTCGCCCAACGTCTCGGCAAGCTTCTTGTTCTCCGTTTGGTCTGCGAGGATCGTCAGGGTGCGCAAGAGCGACAAGCCCGACGCCATCATCGTCGCCATCTGGCGGGCCATGATCGCGAGGTCTTTGAGGCCAACGCCCTTGTCGAACATCGACAGGTTGATTTCGCGGTTGAGCCCGGTTCCCCCGGAGCTCTCTGAGATATTGATCGGCGCGACGCCCATCGTGCGAAGACGGGAGACGACCGCGGCCTCTGTGGCTGCGTCGACGCGACCCTTGACGACCTTGCCGCCAGCGTCGCGTGCCGTGTAGGCGTAGGTCTTCGTGGCAGCCATCAGTGATCCCTCCGAGCGGCGAAGCTGCGGTTGTCGGCAAGGCTCGGCCCGTCGGATTCGGCACGGCGAACGAGTTGCTTGAGTGTCTCCTCGTCTTGTGCCTTCTCGATGGCGGCCTTGATGGTGATCGTGCCATCGTTGACGAGTTCGGCGAGGTGCTGATCCATCGTGTGCATGCCCATGTCGCGTCCCGCTTGCATGGCAGACGAAAGCTGGTAGGTCTTGCCCTCACGAATGAGGTTGGCGATGGCCGGCGTGGTGAACATGACTTCGGTGGCAACCGCGCGGCCGCGGCCGGAGGCCTTCTTCACGAGCGTTTGACAGACGACACCCTGAAGGGTTGCCGCGAGTTGGGCGCGGACCTGGCCCTGTTGGTGTGGCTCGAAGACGTCGATGACCCGGTCGACCGTCTGCGCCGCGCTTTGCGTGTGCAGGGTGGCAAACACGAGGTGGCCGGTTTCCGCAGCGGTCAATGCAACCGAGATCGTCTCCAAGTCACGGAGCTCGCCGATGAGGATGACGTCGGGGTCCTGGCGCAGCACATGCTTCAAGGCACTCGCGAAGCTCTTCGTGTCGTTACCGACTTCGCGCTGGTTCACCACAGATTTCTTGTTCTCGTGCATGAACTCGATGGGGTCTTCCACGGTCACGATGTGATCGGCGCGAGTGCGGTTGACCATGTCGATGAGCCCGGCGAGGGTCGTCGACTTTCCGGATCCCGTTGGTCCCGTCACGAGAACGAGTCCACGCGGCAGGCCAGCGAAGCGCGACAGCGTCTCGGGAACACCGAGTTCGCTGAGCTGCTTGATCTCGGTCGGAATCAGACGAAGGGCGGCGCCCATGATGCCGCGCTGCTGGTAGATGTTCACGCGGAAGCGGGATTCGGCAGAGAGCGTGTAGGCGAAGTCGAGCTCGAGTTCGCGCTCAAAGATCATTCGCTGTTCCGCGGTCATGATGCTGTGCAGAGCACCGACGACCTTCTCCGCGTCCCACGGCTGCTGGTCAGCCATCGGCTGCAGTCCACCGTGCAGGCGGATCATCGGCTTCGACTTCACGGTGATGTGAAGGTCGGATGCGCCAATCTCGACAACGTGTTCCATGGCCGTGAGCAGATCCTCATCAGCGATCGGTCGCTTCTTGCGCCCCGGACGGAACGAGTCGAGGTCAGCGGTAACGTCGTGGTTGGGCGTGATGATGGCCGACACGTCGAGCGTGGGCTGCGGGCGCCCGGATGGCGGTGGTGCGTCGTACCACACACCGTTGCGCGTGGCACCGGTGGTCGTGTCAGTCAGCGGGATGTCCCAGACCGGATAATCCTCGTTCATGCTGTGTCCCCTTGTCTCGCATTAGAAGTAGTCGCGCCGCCGTGCTCCCCCGCACGTTCAGTCATCACGCCACCACTCGCAGGATTTCTTCGATGCTGGTCTTGCCCAGCTTGGCCTTCATCCAACCGTCCACTTTCAAAGGAAGCATGCCTTGCTCGACCGCGACGCGTGTTATGTCGGCGCTGGATGCACGTGCCACGGCGAGGCGCTCGATCTCCTCGGTCACGAGCATGACTTCGTGCAGGGCGAGTCGACCGCGGTAGCCGGTGTTAGAGCAGGTCGAGCAGCCGACCGGGCGGTAAAGCTCCGGAATCTCGTCTTCCTTCGGGTCGAAGCCGACGCGAAGTCCGAGTACGTGCTCCTCCGTCGGACGGAAGGGCTCCTTGCATCGGTCGCAGAGCCTTCGGGCGAGGCGCTGGGCCACCACACAATCGAGCGCGGATCCGACGAGGAAGGGCTCGATGCCCATCTCGGTCAGACGAGTCACGGCACTCGGTGCGTCGTTGGTGTGCAGCGTCGACATCACAAGGTGGCCGGTGAGCGATGCTTCGATCGCGATCTGAGCCGTCTCGTGGTCTCGGATCTCACCGAGCAGAACGACGTCGGGGTCGGATCGAAGGATTGACCGCAGTGCGCTGGCGAAGGTGAGGCCGGCCTTGACATTGACCTGCACCTGGTTGATGCCGGCCATCCGGTATTCCACCGGGTCTTCGACGGTGATGACGTTCACCTCGGGACGCGACACCTCGTTGAGTGTGGTGTAAAGCGTGGTCGACTTTCCGGAACCGGTGGGTCCCGTGACAAGGATCATGCCGTAGGGCTTCGTATACGAGCTGCGGTATGCCTCGGCGTTGCGGTCGAGCAGGCCCAGCTCGTTGATGCTGACCTTCGTGCTCGAGTTGTCGAGCACGCGCATGACGACCTTCTCACCGTAGACGGTGGGCAGAGTCGCCACGCGAAGGTCGATCTTGCGACCTCCGTGGTTGACCGAGAGCCGGCCGTCCTGCGGTTTGCGACGCTCGGCGATGTCGATGTCGCTCATGATCTTGAGGCGAGAAATGACGCCGTTCTGGATTGCCTTGGGCGCAGTCTGCATCTCGTGCAACACACCGTCGATGCGGTAGCGAACGCGGATATCGTGCTCGGCCGGCTCGATGTGAATGTCTGAAGCGTGGTCTTGGATGCCTTGGCTGATCAGCAGGTTCACGAAACGCACAATCGGCGCGTCGTCTTCGAACACGTCGTTGGACGAGGACTCCTGCTGTTCGCTCTCGCCTTCGAGCACGCTCGTGAGGTCGTTGAGTTCGCCGTCGGCGCGGTGGAACTTGTCGATCGCGGTGAGCAGATCGCCCTTCTCGGCAACGACGATTTTGAGTTGCATGCGAGCCGCAGCGCGAATGTCGTCGAGTGCGAGCACGTCGCCCGGGTCGGAAACGGCGACTGTCAGCGTGCTGCCGGCGATGCCAATCGGCAGCACCGTGTGGCGCCGACACAGCACCGCGGGCACGGCGAGAACCGCCGTGCGGTCGACCGGATAGTCGATGAGTTCGATGAAGGGCAGCCCGGCTTGGGCCGCGCGAGCTGATGCCAGTTGTGCCGGCGTGAGCACTCCTTCCTCCAGAAGCGCGAGCACCGCTTTTTCCTCCTTGCCACGGGACACGCTGAGTTCATCGAGTCGCTCAATGGGCACAACGCCGCGCAAGATCAGGATTTCGGTGAGGGATGCCATGGGTCTCCTCACTGGAATGGATGCCTACTCCCCCTGAATGGGCATCCGGTGATTAATACCGTGCAGGAGTCAAGCTATCCCAGCCGCAGGCACCCATACAGTCCCGCAATAGGGGGGCGCCGGGTCGGCCGAATGGCGGACAGCTGTACCCCACGGTCTCTGTACCCCGCCGACCGCTGCCGCCCCGGGAACCCGAAATCTCACAACCCGAAAAAGCGAAACGGCGCCAGAAGTCCGTGACTCCTGACGCCGTTTCAGCGGAAGCGCCGAAGCGCCACCGTTTAGCTGTAGCTACCCGGGGAATAGTCGTCTGACGAGAAGCTGTCGAAGTCGACGAACGAGAGATCACCCTCGCTGAAGGCAGCGTCATCGGTGAAGATCCGGTTGGGGTACCGCTCGGCTTTCGCCTCGTCGGTGGCCTCAACAGTTACGTCGCGGTACTTGGCAAGCCCAGTACCGGCCGGGATCAGCTTTCCGATGATGACGTTCTCCTTGAGGCCGACGAGCGGGTCGCTCTTGCCCTCCATCGCCGCTTGCGTCAGAACGCGCGTGGTCTCCTGGAAGGAGGCCGCGCTCAGCCATGACTCGGTTGCAAGGCTCGCCTTGGTGATACCCATGACCTCCTGACGCGCCGAGGCGGTCTTGCGACCCTCGGTAAGCGCCGAGCGGTTGAGCTCGTTGTAGCGGGACCGGTCGACGAGTTCTCCAGGGAGAAGGTCGGTGTCGCCATGTTCGACGACGGTGACCTTGCGGAGCATCTGGCGCACGATGACCTCGATGTGCTTGTCGTGGATCGGCACACCCTGCGAACGGTAGACGCCCTGCACGCCGTCGACGAGGTGCAACTGCACCGCGCGCACACCCTTGACGCGAAGAACTTCCTTCGGGTCGAGGTTTCCGACGTGCAGTTGCGTTCCGAGCTCGACGTGCTGGCCGTCTTCGACGAGAAGCGTCGCGCGGCGGAGCACCGGGTAGGCGATTGGCTCGTCACCGTTGTCGGGCGTGAGGATCACCTTGCGCGAGCGGTCGGTATCTTCGATCGTGATGCGACCGGCGGCCTCGGCAATCGGGCTTGCACCCTTGGGGGTGCGCGCCTCGAACAGCTCGGTGACACGCGGCAGACCCTGGGTGATGTCATCTGCGGATGCGACACCACCGGTGTGGAAGGTACGCATCGTGAGCTGGGTTCCCGGCTCACCGATCGACTGCGCCGCGATGATGCCAACGGCCTCACCGATGTCGACGAGCTTTCCGGTCGCGAGCGAACGGCCGTAGCAGACCGCGCATACACCGACTGCAGACTCACACGTGAGCACCGAGCGCACCTTGATGCTCGAGACGTTCGCGGCGAGCAGCTTGTCGAGGAGCACGTCTCCAACATCGGAACCGGCTTCGGCGACAACAGTGCCCGAGGCGTCGACGGCGTCGGCAGCGAGGCTGCGCGCGTATACCGAGTTCTCGACGTTGCCATCGCGCACCCACTTGCCCGAAGCATCCTCGACGGCGATCGGCATGTCGAGACCGCGGCTGGTGCCACAGTCCTCTTCACGGATGATCACGTCTTGCGACACGTCAACGAGTCGACGCGTGAGGTACCCGGAGTCAGCGGTACGGAGCGCGGTGTCGGCAAGACCCTTACGGGCACCGTGGGTCGAGATGAAGTACTCGGCCACCGACAGACCCTCGCGGTAGCTCGCGATGATCGGGCGAGGGATAATCTCACCCTTCGGGTTCGACACGAGCCCACGCATACCGGCGATCTGGCGAACCTGCATCCAGTTACCGCGTGCTCCCGAGGAGACCATCCGGTTGATGTTGTTCGACGCGGGGAGGTTGTCCTCCATCGCACGGGCAACTTCGGCGGTGGCCTTGTTCCAGATTTCGATGAGCTCCTGGCGGCGCTCGGCCTCCGTGGTGAGACCCTTCTCGAACTGGGCCTGAACCTTTGCGGCCTGCTTCTCGTATCCACCGATGATCTCGCGCTTGTTCGGCGGGGTCAGGATGTCGGAAAGCGCGACGGTTACACCGGAGCGCGTGGCCCAGTAGAACCCGGCATCCTTGATGCGGTCAAGCGCAGCGGCGACCTCCACCTTGGGGTAGCGCTCTGCGAGGTCGTTGACGATCGCGGAGATCTGGCCCTTGTCGGCGACGGCCTCAACGTAGGGGTAGTCCGCCGGGAGCGCCTCGTTGAACAGCGCGCGACCGAGGGTCGTCTCCTTGAGCTCGCTTTGGCCCTGCGTGAAACCGGCCGGGATCTCGTCTTCGTCGTACCAGACGTTGTCGAGACGGATGCGCACCTTGGCGTTGAGGTCGAGTGAGGCCTGGTCTTTCGCGAGGATGGCCTCGGCGATCGACGAGAATGCACGGCCCTCGCCAGCGACGCCTTCCTTGAGCGTGGTCAGGTGGTGCAGACCGATGATCATGTCCTGCGTAGGCAGGGTCACCGGGCGGCCGTCTGACGGCTTCAGGATGTTGTTCGAGGCGAGCATCAGAATGCGAGCCTCGGCCTGAGCCTCGACCGACAGCGGGAGGTGCACGGCCATCTGGTCACCGTCGAAGTCGGCATTGAACGCCGCGCAGACGAGCGGGTGGAGCTGGATGGCCTTACCCTCAACGAGCTGAGGCTCGAACGCCTGGATGCCCAGACGGTGCAGGGTTGGTGCGCGGTTGAGCAGCACCGGGCGTTCGCGGATGATCTCCTCGAGCACGTCCCACACCTGCGGACGGCTGCGCTCGACCATGCGCTTGGCGCTCTTGATGTTCTGCGCGTGGCTCAGGTCGATGAGTCGCTTGATCACGAACGGCTTGAACAGCTCGAGAGCCATCTGCTTGGGCAGACCGCACTGGTGAAGCTTGAGCTGCGGTCCGACGATGATGACCGAACGGCCCGAGTAGTCGACGCGCTTACCGAGCAGGTTCTGGCGGAAACGACCCTGCTTTCCCTTGAGCATGTCGCTCAGGGACTTGAGGGCGCGGTTGCCAGTGCCGGTGACAGGGCGACCCCGACGGCCGTTGTCGAACAGGGCGTCAACCGCTTCCTGCAGCATGCGCTTCTCGTTGTTCACGATGATCTCGGGGGCGCCGAGGTCGAGCAGGCGGCGGAGGCGGTTGTTGCGGTTGATAACCCGGCGATAGAGGTCGTTCAAGTCACTGGTCGCGAAGCGACCGCCATCGAGCTGCACCATCGGGCGAAGCTCAGGCGGGATGACCGGCACCACTTCGAGCACCATGGCGGCCGGCGAGTTGCCGGTCTGCAGGAACGAGTTGACGACGCGGAGTCGCTTGATCGCACGGATCTTCTTCTGGCCCTTGCCGTTGGCGATCTGCTCGTGGAGCAGTTCGCTCTCGGCGGTCAGATCGAACGCTTGGAGGCGCTTCTGGATGGCCTCGGCGCCCATGTGGGCCTCGAAGTACACACCGAAACGGTCCTGCAGCTCGTGGAAAACGGCATCCTCCGGCTTGAGGTCGCCGACCTTGAGGCTGCGGAAGTCTTCCCACACGCGCTCCAGCTGGCTGATCTGCTCGTCGTACGTGCGACGGATCAGGCCCATCTCCTTCTCGGCGCCATCCTTGGTGCGACGCTTCTGGTCGGCCTTGGCGCCCTCTGCCTCGAGGGCGGCGAGGTCTTCTTCCAAGCGGCTCAGGCGGTCGGAGATGCGGGCGTCTCGCTGCTGCTCGAGCTGCTTGATCTCGAGACGAAGCTCGTTCTCCAGACCGGGCATGTCGGCGTGACGGCCGTCTTCGTCGACAGAGATGACCATGTACGCGGCGAAGTAGATGACCTTCTCGAGGTCTTTCGGCGCCATGTCGAGCAAATAGCCGAGGCGGCTCGGCACACCCTTGAAGTACCAGATGTGGGTGACCGGAGCGGCGAGCTCGATGTGGCCCATGCGCTCGCGGCGCACCGCGGACTTGGTGACCTCGACGCCACAGCGCTCACAGACGATGCCCTTGAACCGGACTCGCTTGTACTTGCCGCAGGAGCACTCCCAGTCACGCGAAGGGCCGAAGATCTGTTCGCCGAACAGGCCGTCCTTCTCGGGCTTGAGGGTGCGGTAGTTGATCGTCTCTGGCTTCTTAACCTCACCGTGCGACCAGCGACGGATGTCGTCGGCGGTGGCCAGACCGATCTTGATGGTGTCAAACGCGTGAACGTCGAGCAATTGTGGTCTTCTCTCTTCGAATGCTTTAAGTCGTTGTCAGCCGGATGCGCGGCTGGGTCAGATTTCGTCGATGGTCGACGATTCGAACCGTGAGGAGATGTTGATGCCGAGTTCCTCGGCGGCACGGAAGACCTCATCATCCGTGTCGCGGAGGTTGACGACGCTGCCATCAGCCGAGAGCACCTCGACGTTCAAGCACAACGACTGCATCTCCTTGATGAGCACCTTGAAGCTCTCGGGGATGCCGGGCTCCTGGATGTTCTCGCCCTTGACGATCGCCTCGTATACCTTCACGCGGCCGAGGATGTCATCCGACTTGATGGTCAGGAGCTCTTGAAGCGCGTACGCGGCACCGTATGCCTCGAGCGCCCAGACCTCCATCTCACCGAAGCGCTGACCACCGAACTGCGCCTTACCACCGAGCGGCTGCTGGGTGATCATCGAGTACGGACCGGTCGAACGCGCGTGGATCTTGTCGTCGACGAGGTGGTGGAGCTTCAGGATGTACATGTAGCCGACCGAGACCGGCTCGGGGAACGGCTCGCCGGAGCGACCGTCAAACAGTCGCGTCTTTCCGGTCGAGTCGATCAGGCGGTCACCGTCACGGGTGGGCGTCGTCGAGTCGAGAAGACCGGCGATTTCCTCTTCGAGGGCGCCGTCGAAGACCGGGGTGGCGACCTTGGTGCCCGGGGCGGCGCTGCGCGCTGCATCCGGAATTCCGGCAGCCCAGTCGGGGTTGCCCTCGACCTCCCAGCCCTGCTTCGCGACCCAACCGAGGTGGGTCTCTAGCACCTGACCGAAGTTCATTCGACCGGGGATACCGAGCGGGTTCAGGATGATGTCGACCGGGGTTCCATCGGCGAGGAACGGCATGTCTTCTACCGGAAGGATCTTCGAGATGACGCCCTTGTTGCCGTGGCGACCGGCGAGCTTGTCGCCCGCGGTGATCTTGCGCTTCTGCGCGATGTAGACGACCACACGCTGGTTGACGCCCGAGCCGAGTTCGTCATCGTTGTCGGCGCTGAACTCCTTGACCGCGATGATCGTTCCCTCTTCACCGTGAGGAACCTTCAGCGAGGTGTCGCGCACCTCGCGGCTCTTCTCGTTGAAGATCGCGCGGAGCAGTCGCTCTTCGGCCGAGAGTTCGGTCTCGCCCTTGGGCGTGACCTTTCCGACCAGGATGTCGCCTGGGCGAACCTCGGCGCCGATGCGGATGATTCCGCGCTCGTCGAGGTCGGCGAGCAACTCGGGGCTGACATTGGGGAGGTCACGGGTGATCTCCTCCTTGCCGAGCTTGGTGTCGCGAGCGTCGACCTCATACTCCTCGATGTGAATCGACGAGAGCACGTCGTCTTTCACGAGGTTCTGGCTGAGAATGATCGCGTCTTCGAAGTTGTGTCCCTCCCACGGCATGAAGGCCACGAGGAGGTTCTTGCCGAGCGCGAGTTCGCCGTTTTCGGTGGCGGGGCCATCAGCGATGACCTGACCAGCCTCGACACGCTCGCCGGCGCTCACGATGACGCGGTGGTTGTAGCTCGTGCCCTGGTTGGAGCGATCGAACTTGCGTAGGTAGTAGTCCTGCGTGCCGCCCTCGTCAAGCATGACGGTGACGACGTCGGCTGAGACCTCGGAGACGACGCCGGCCTTGTCGGCGGTGAGCACGTCTCCGGCGTCGATGGCTGCAAAGCCCTCCATACCGGTTCCTACGAGCGGGCTCTCGCTACGCAGTAGCGGAACGGCTTGACGCTGCATGTTCGCACCCATGAGGGCGCGGTTTGCATCGTCGTGCTCAAGGAAGGGGATGAGTGAGGTCGCGACCGACACCATCTGGCGCGGGGAGACATCCATGTAGCCGATGTCGTCGACGGGGATGAGGTCTACCTCGCCGCCCTTCTTGCGAGCGAGCACTCGGCTGTCTCGGAAGTGGCTGTCTTTCGTGAGCGGCGCGTTGGCTTGGGCGACGACGAAGTCGTCTTCCTCGCTCGCGGTCAGGTAGTCGATGTCTTCGGTCACCTTGCCGCCGACAACACGACGGTACGGCGTCTCGATGAAGCCGAACGCATTGATGCGGGCGAACGATGCGAGCGAGCCGATGAGGCCGATGTTGGGGCCTTCCGGGGTCTCGATCGGGCACATGCGGCCGTAGTGCGAGGGGTGAACATCTCGCACCTCGACGCCGGCGCGCTCACGGCTGAGCCCACCGGGGCCGAGCGCAGAGAGACGACGCTTGTGGGTCAGGCCCGCGAGCGGGTTGTTCTGGTCCATGAACTGCGACAACTGGCTGGTTCCGAAGAACTCCTTGATCGCGGCAACGACGGGGCGCACGTTGATCAGGGTCTGCGGCGTGATCGCCTCGATGTCCTGCGTGGTCATCCGCTCGCGAACGACGCGCTCCATGCGAGAAAGACCGGTGCGAACCTGGTTCTGGATGAGCTCGCCGACCGCGCGGATGCGACGGTTGCCGAAGTGGTCGATGTCGTCCACGTCGAGGCGGAGATCGACCGGCTTGCCGTCGCGAACGCCGGCCATCGTGGTCGCACCTGCGTGCAGCGAGACGAGGTACTTGATCGTCGCGATGATGTCCTGGATGCTGAGCACCGACTCAGACAGCTCGGCGTCGATTCCGAGTTTGCGGTTGATCTTGTAACGACCAACCTTTGCGAGGTCGTAGCGCTTGGAGTTGAAATAGAAGTTGTCGAGAAGCGCGCGAGCAGCTTCTGCGGCGACCTGCTCGCCCGGGCGGAGCTTGCGGTAGATGTCTTTGAGCGCCTCTTCCTTGGTGAGGATGGCGTCTTTCTCGAGCGTGAGTTCGATCGACGGGAAGCCCTTGAACTCCTCGAGGATCTCTTCGCTCGAGAGGCCGAGTGCCTTGAGGAAGACGGTGACCGACTGCTTGCGCTTGCGGTCGATGCGCACGCCGACCTGGTCGCGCTTGTCGATCTCGAACTCCAGCCATGCACCGCGGCTCGGAATCACCCGCGCCGAGAAGATGTCTTTGTCGGAGAGCTTCTCTGGCGTGCGGTCGAAGTACACACCGGGCGAACGCACAAGCTGCGACACGACGACACGCTCAGTGCCGTTGATGATGAATGTTCCCTTTTCGGTCATCAGCGGGAAGTCGCCCATGAAGACCGTCTGGGTCTTGATCTCACCGGTGAGGTGATTCATGAACTCGGCGTTCACATAGAGCGGTGCGGCGAAGGTCTTGCCACGCTCTTTGCACTCGTCGATGGAGTACTTGGGCTCCTCGAGCTCGGGGCCGGTGAACGACAGTTGCATCGTCTCGCCGAGGTCCTCGATCGGGGAGATCTCCTCGAAGATCTCGTCGAGTCCGCTCCGCGACGGGAGGTCTTGGCGACCGGCGGCCTGAGCCTCCGCAACGCGGGCCTTCCAGATGTCGTTGCCGACGAGCCAGTCGAAGCTCTCGGTCTGCAATGCCAGCAGATCGGGAACCGTCAGGGTGTCGGTAATTTTGGCGAAGGAGAGCCGCGAAGCTGCGCGGCCATTCTTCGGGGACGTGTTGGTGGACGCGTTGCGCGCAGCAGCCAAGGAAATAACCTCCGGGGACCCGCATGGGTCATAACTGTCGGTAAGGAGATGAACCCACCAGATACCCGCAATGTGCTGGCCCCGCCGCTATACTCGGGGCGCGCAAACCGTCCACAATATGACGGCAGGGATTTGTCTGGGAGCGCAAAGGTCAATCATAGGACGCTAACGAGCGCCGTGTCTACACATTCCTTGACCGATTTCGCGCGTTGCTGTATACGAGGGCAGCTTTCCAGGTCAGATCGTCGCGTGAACCACCGCCGCGCGCATTGTGCGCAACCGCTTCGTCACCGCTAGTGCACTGTGCTCGTCTGCACCCGTCGCGGCGAGCGCATCCGCCAGATGATCCATCAGCCGGTCGAACGCGGCAGGCGTGATCGCAAGCCCGGAGTGGGCCTCGCGCAAGCTGCGGCCTTCGTACCGCTCGGGTCCGCCGAGAGCCACCGCTAGATATTCCCTCTGGTGCGCTTTCAGCAGGTCGAGGTCGATGGCGCGAAACCACGGTTCAAGAACATGGTCAGATAGCACTCGATCGTAGAAGTCATCCACGACCGCGCTGATCGCCGGCTCCTTCCCCAGCATGTCGAACAGACTCACGCGCTCCCTCTCGTTCCGTCGGCACCGCGCGGTCCGGTGCAGCATCCGCTCGGCCCGCAGTCGGCACCCGATGAATTCTCACCCGCGTACCCCGGCGGGCGCAATAGTGTCGAGGCATGTCATCCGTCTCTCTCGGGCACAGCGGATATCGCGCGGTCATCGAACCCGACAGGTGGGTGCCCGGCAGTTTCACCCTCATTGTCGACGGCACCCCGCAATCGCACGTGAACATCGACGACCCGACCGAGCTCTTCTTCGAGTACATCCAGCGCATCGGG
>JANOYC010000184.1:0-2622 GCA_031428675.1 Microbacteriaceae bacterium
GCGTGCAAGTTGAGCGATCGAGCCATGACGACCGGTTGCAGGAAGTTTCCTTCGAGTTGGTTGACCGCCACCACGACGATCACGACGATGAGGGCGGCGACCGGCCCGTTCGCGACGAGCGCAACGAGCGCCGCGATGGCGCCGGCTACAGTCGCACCCACGAGCGGGATAAAGGCCGAGATGAAGATGATGACCGCGAGCGGGAGGGCGAGCGGCACTCCGATTATCCATAGCGCTACGCCGATGGCGATGGCGTCGACCGCGGCGACGGTGGCGGTGCCGCGCACGTAACTGCCAAGCACGTCGACGGTCGTCGCTCCGACTCTCTTGGCGCGTTCGTATTCCGCACCGGTGAATGGGCGCAGGAGGAACTCCCAGATGCGCGGCCCGTCTTTCATGAAGAAAAACAGCACCACGATCATGAGGAACAGACCGGTGACGAAACTCGTCGCAGCGGAGACCCCAGCGAGCGCCCCGGTGCCGAAACTGCTGCTCGTGACGAAGTCCACCAACGAATTGCGGAAGTCTTCGATTTGCGCGTCGCTGATACCAACGGGAAGTTGCTCGAAATAGGCCTGCAATTCGTTGAGGCCGTCTGCCGCAGAGTCGGCCAGCTCGCCCCACTGGTTCCGCACCGCCGCGACGATGAGCCACACGATTCCGCCGATGACGACGGTCAGCCCGAGGATGGCGAGCCAGGTGGCCACAATCGACGCGATCCCACGCCGCCGCATCCACCGCAACACCGGGTAAATGGCAGCGGCAAGGATGAGTGCGATGACCACCGGGATGATCACCAGGCTCAGCTGCACCATGCCGTACACGATCACGGCAGTGATCGTGATCACAATGAGAAGCTGCAGACCACGCGTCGCGACGTGCCCGAGCCCATCGCGCCACATGCTGCGCTGTGGCGGCGTCGAACGGCCAGCAAATTCGAACCACCGCGTGAACATGTCGCCTCGCCTTCTGTCACTGACCATCATGGGCGATGATCGGCCACCAGACGGCACATGAACACACCTACCGCGGCGCGAAGTGACAGATGAGGAGCACACTGGACACATGGCGGACAACACAAGAAACAGCGGGCTTTCGAACGAGGAGCGCGAAGCAGTCAAGGACCGCGCCAGAGAACTGCGAGCGCAGCAGAAAGCGGGCAAGAGCCGCGAAGCCGGCGAGAAGTCCGTCGCAGAAGCGATCGCAGCGATGCCAGAGGCAGATCGCGCGCTCGCGCAGGGCCTGCACGACATCGTGTCCGACGTCGCCCCTGATCTCATGCCGAAGACCTGGTACGGGATGCCCGCCTACGCAAATGCCGACGGCAAGGTGGTGGTCTTCTTCAAGGCCGCATCCAAATTCACGACGCGCTACGCGACGCTTGGCTTCGAAGAGGCGGCGGCGATCGATGACGGCGACATGTTCGCGACCTCGTTCGGGCTCGTGAACCTCACCCCTTCGACGAACGCGAAGATTCGAGCGCTGATCGAGGATGCGGTCAGCTGACCATCACGCCCCGTAAGGTGGTCGATGGCCAGTCCGGTGGCCGCGGCGGGAGGAGCGACATGTCGACAGAGCAACCCCGATCGCCACACGAGCCGCGGCAACGCCCGGGCGGCGCCACCCCCGACACCTTGGGTTACCTGGCGGCCGGACTCAGCCTCATCGTGCCGTTCGTCGCCATCCCGATCGCCATCTATGCGTTGCGGAAGGCGCACATCGTCGGGGTGCGCAGCACTCCCGCGATCTGGGGGCTCGTGATCAGCGTTGTCTTCTCAGCGGCGCTCGCATTCATCGTTTTCGCGGGGGTCGTCGCCACCAACCCCGGCTAGCGTTGGCTCGCCACCAACCCCGGCTAGCGCCCGCCCGATCGCCACTCCCGGGGCTAGCGCTGATCGAACCAGCCGAGCGGATGCTGGTCAGCCGTCAACTCGACGCGGGGCGCACGCGCCGCCGCCCATCGAACCCCGTTGGCGAGCACGCGCCGAATGTCAGGGTGATGATAAACGGGATATTCCTGGTCGCCGGGCGAGAAGTAGAACACCCGCCCAAGCCCCCGCCGGTAGGTCACGCCCGAGCGGAACACCTCGCCTCCCGCGAAATTCGACACAAATACAAGCTCATCGGGGGTCGGGATGTCGAAAAACTCCCCATACATCTCCTGCGCGTCGATCACGATCGGGTTCGGTACTCCGTCGGCGATCGGATGCGTGGGCGCGACCGTCCACACCACCTCGCGTTCACCGTCGTTGCGCCACTTCAGCGAACAGGTCGTGCCCATGAGCCGCTGGAAGATTGCAGAGTAGTGGCCGGAGTGCAGCACAAGAATGCCCATCCCGGCGAGAACGTGTCGGTACACCCGGTCCACGACGTCGGCGGCCACATCCGCGTGGCCGACGTGGCCCCACCACAGAAGCACGTCGGTGCTGGTTAGCCGTTCTTCGGTCAAGCCGTGTTCGGGATCCTGGAGCACGGCGGTTTCGACGACGGCCTCGTCGCCCAGCATCGAACGCAGGCCCTCAGCAATCGCGCCATGGATGCCGTTCGGATAGTTCTTGGCGACCCGTTCGTCGCCGCGCCCCTCGTGAATGTTCTCGTTCCACACGAGCGCGCGAATCATGA